>JAHFDZ010000119.1:10271-17130 GCA_023248745.1 Myxococcales bacterium
AGATCGGGGCTTCAAACACCGTGAATACGGGCTTTCTGTCCTGCTTTGCAGGAAGCGACCTCAAACTCGAAGGTTACGCCTCGCTTGAACCCACGCGCGCTTGGTTTGCAGCGCCGCTTCCAAGCGGCGGCTCCGCATACTCGCGTGTGAGTCTCGCGGCCACGGTGGGGTGGCGAGCCGTCCACGTCGTGAGTGGATCGCCCAATGCGGCCGAAGAAGAGATCGCAGCGACGAATGCAGCGTTTGCCCTCATCACACTTGGAAGCAACGACTCGTTCGAAGGTGGGCTCGATTCCTTCGATGCAAATTTACGCAAGCTCCTTGACCAACTGCTGTCAGCACACGTCGTTCCAATTCTATCGACGATTCCAACGCGCAAAGACAGCGTGTCCGCCGACCAGCTCGCGCGAGAGATCAATGCGCTCATTTGGCTTGCCGGAGAGACGCATCAGATACCCGTCATCAATGTTTACGATGCGTTGGTTCCACTCGGTGACGGAGCGCTTGTCTCGGACGGGATTCACCTGTCGGTCTACTCGTCTGGAGGATCAAAAGGGTGCTGGTTTACCGCAGAAGGCTTGAAGAAGGGTCACAACGTACGCAACCTTCTCACCCTCGAGGGGCTTGATCGCGCAAAGCGCTACTTACTTGACGGTCAAGATCCTGAACCGTCTATCGCAAAGTTGAGCGGCGCAGGTTCGCTCGCCGATCCGATCGTGGTTTCCGGCTTCCCCTTTGCGGCGGAGGGGAACACCAAGAGTGCGCCCGCCCAAGTCGACGGGTACTCATGCGGAACGCAAAAAGAAGATGGCGGCGAAGTCGTCTATCGCTTCTCTGTGAGCAAGAGAGGCACCTATCGCATGAGAGTCATCGACGATGACGGAGTAGACGTCGATTTGTATTTGCTCCGTGCAGCCGATCCCAAGGCATGCGTCGCAAGGCACGATCGCCTTCTCGAAGAGACGCTCGAGGCGGGCGACTACTGGCTCGTTGTGGACACGTTCGGTGGCGTCAACAATGCGGGGAAGTACCGATTGAGTGGTGTCGCGCTGTGATTCAGAAGTGACCTCTTTTGGCTGCTTCGAAAATCTGACCCGCTACGCCGGCCACCAACAGGATCAAGGCGAACGCGATCGCAATGGATCCGAGCACGATGCCTGCAATCGCTTGGCTCTTGCCACCGTAGCGATCCGGCTCTGTCTTGATTTGATTGAGCGCCATGACGCCGCACACAATCGCCGCGATGCTCAATGGCCCCGAAAGCCCGCAACAGCAACAACTCACAAGCAGCGAAAGAATGCCGCACACCAGCGATGCGGTCGCCGTGCCAGGAACCTCGTTCGCACCAAACGAAGGTGGGCCCCCAAAGCCTCCCGGCGGACCAAAACCAGGCGGACCAAAACCGGGCGGGCCGTAGCCTCCGGGCGGATAGCCTCCGGGCGGATAGCCTCCGGGCGGATAGCCTCCGGGCGGATAGCCTCCGGGCGGTTGGCCGAAACCTCCAGGTGGTGCGGGCGGTGGTTGACCAAAGCCTCCGGGGGGCGCGGGCGGTGGTCCTCCACCAGGATCCCAACCGCCACCACCCGGCGGACCGTAGCCACCCGCGCACTCGCGTATCTCGCCTTGCATCCCGGGAGCATACGGGTAACCGGCAGATCGACGAAAGGTCTTGTTTGCGCCCATAAAACGAGGCGCACCCGCGCGTAGCACGAAGGCCCTTATTCGTGCTACTGCAACAGCAATGTGGTGGTGGCCCGCGATCGGACTCGGACTTCTCACGGGCCTCGGGCACGCGTTTGAGCCTGACCACCTGGCCGCCGTCAGCACGATCGTTGCCGAAAGACCTGGTCCAAAACAGGCCGCGAAGATTGGTCTCTTGTGGGGGCTTGGTCACGCGTGCACGTTATTTGTAACTGGAAGTGTACTCATTGCGGCTCAGGTGACGATGAGCCCACACCTCCGCGGGAAGCTCGAACTCGTGGTCGCACTTATGCTCATCGCGCTCGGCATTCGTTCGCTTGTGCGAAGCGTAAAACCCAAGGCAACCCATGGCCACGATCACACAGGCAGACCACTTCTTGTCGGCTCGCTTCACGGCTTGGCAGGAAGCGGCGCGCTAACGGCCGCGGCGCTCAGCAGCGTGTCATCGCCGGTTATGGCTTGCTTGTATATTGCATGCTTCGGATTTGCCGCCACGCTGGGCATGGCAGCCACCGCGGGCGCAATGGGGTTTCCTCTCTCCCATGTCGCACGATCGAGCGAAGGTGCGGGATGGCTCATGCGCGTGAGCGGTGTGGCTTCGCTTGCGATCGGCGGCTGGTGGGCAGTGACGAGCCTGCACTCTTAAGAGGCAACACTCGTCGCATCCGTGCTTACCTGCTTGGGATGCTTGACCTCTATTTTTGGCCCACGCCGAATGGCTTCAAGATCACACTCTTCCTTGAGGAAGCGTCGCTCCCGTACAACGTCAAGTTTGTGAACATTGGCCGCGGCGAGCAATTCTTGGCGGACTTTCTTGCGATCAGCCCGAACAACCGCATGCCCGCGATCGTCGACAACGCGCCAGCCGGCGGCGGCGCCCCGCTGAGCGTATTTGAATCAGGAGCGATCCTGCTCTACCTCGCCGAGAAGACGGGAAAGTTTCTCTCGCACGACACGAGAGAGCGCTTCCACACGCTCGAATGGCTCTTCTGGCAGGTCGGAGGCCTCGGCCCTATGTTCGGTCAGGCCAACCACTTTTCTCGTTACGCGAACGAGAAAATTCCGTACGCGATCGACCGCTACAGCAAGGAAGCGAATCGACTTCTGGGTGTGCTCGACCGCCGCCTTGCGCAAGCCCCGTTCCTCGCGGGCGACAACTACTCAATCGCCGACATGGCAGCCTTTCCATGGGCCATCGGCGCCGAACGGATCGGTCAATCGATCGACGATTTTTCATGCGCGAAGCGCTGGATCGAAACGATTCGCGCGCGTCCAGCAACCTCGCGCGCGATGGCGGTCGGCAAGGAGCGGCGGGCTAACGATCTCGACGAGGAAGCAAAGCGTGTCCTCTTTGGACAGACTGCGCAGAGCGAAAAACGCTAGGGCACGTGTGCTATTATTGGGCCGCATGAAGTCGCCTTTTTTTGTCCTCACTTTCGTCTGCGTCGCCGGTTGTGCAAAGGAACCAAAGGCGATGGTCGAACCGCCAAAGCCCATTGCGACAGCCAAAGAAGCGGCAATGGGCAAGGCGATTTCGGCATCAAAAAAAGTTGCGCTCGCCGAGCTTGTTCGTAGCCCATCAAGTTACGCAAATCAGACGCTCGTCACCGAAGGCACCGTCAAACGCGTGTGCCAAAGCATGGGGTGCTGGATGGAAATTGCGGACGAAAAATCGCAAGCGCACGTGAAGTTCGCGAGCCATTCGTTTTTCGTCCCCAAAGATTCACACGGCAAGAAGGCACGCATCGAGGGCAAGGTTCTTCCCTCCGAAGCCGCAGGCGACACGTGCAAAGCAGAAGGGTGCCGAAAAGGTAATCCTCTTGACGAAGGCCTCGCACAAGTTGAGTTTGAGGCAACCGGCGTTGAACTTCGATAGTGCGTCAGTCGTACACTGAAGCCTTCGCGACGCAGGCTCGAACCGCGTAGGACTCGCTTTCGATCGGCGGATCGGTCGTCGGTTGATTGGCGTACGACATCATGAGATTGGATGACTCGCCTTCGTCAACCATCTTACCCGAATAGAGGCGCGCATCGGTACCGAGACCTTGCGAGCGAATCTCGCCTCCAAAGACCGTCGCGCGCGCGAGGTAGATGAGAGGATCTGATTGTGACGTTCGATTGACGACGATTGACGCGGTGAGATGCCCAATGCCTCGCTCGTCAATTTCGGCAGCACATGCGCGCGCCGTGTTGCGCATCCCTTGGATGCAGATGATCGCCGCAGCCACGACGCTTGTGATGTCAATTCCTTCCGCTGATCGAACGCGCTTATCGCGAAGGAAGAGGAAATTATCTTCGCCAAGATCATCGCGGAGGCGACGGTGAACGGCATTCTCTGCATTGAACGCAGCGAGCATGCCCATGATCGCGCCACATGCTGCTCGTGGTTCGCGCCATGGCGCTTCACGAGTCGAGCCGTATTGAACGTTCGCCTCGCTTGCGTGCCCCACGTGCGTTGTGAGATCGATCGCCACAAGGACGAACGACTGGGCATTGAACGAGTAGATTTTCTCTCGCAGAGAGTCGTCAAGTTGGTGAGCGATCGTGACGTGCGCAAGCGTGCCGCCGTCGTCGGTTCCGCCACCTGTGGGTGCGAACGATTCGATCTTGAGCTCGCCCACTTCGGACATCGTTGCGAAGCGCGAACCTACGACCTGTTCGTACATGGACTTGGCTTCTTGGCAGATGCGATCGCCACACGAAGTATGCGCGAGCGTGGTCACGACGCTCGGCGCGTGAAATTCGGCGCCACACGCGAGCACGTCTGAATGCGTTCTGCGGTCGGCAAACTGAAGCTCGTCGCGCAGGACCTGCAACCCGTTGATGAGTTGGTACCGATCGCTGACGATCTCGTCGAGGTACACCTTCTGCGCTATGCGCTCGATACCAAAGCTTGACTCGAGATCCCAAAAGCGGGCAACGTGCGAGCGGGCGAGTGAGGGGTCAAAGGTTGTGGCCATGCGGCGCATGCTAGCCGAGACGTCGCTCGTTGAGAGATGCCCGATTTCCCATCCTTACGGGATTGAAATGAAGCGGGAGCGATCCTTCGGTATGTGCTAGGCGAGCGCCTTGCGCCAAGGCGCTTCCTCCTCGTCTACTTTGCAACGAACACGCGCGCTTGACGCGCCGGCACGGCAACGCTTCCACCCGTCGCGGTCGTATTCGTAAGCAGCTCTGCATAGTTTCCGTTCGGTAGTCCGGCCACTGTAGCCGCCGCATCGCCGCGATTGATCGCAACGTACAATTCGTCACCTGTCGCGCTCAATTTGTACAACCAAGTAGCCGACGTCACAGAAAGCGTTGTGCGCATTCCTCGGCGCGTTGCAGGATGCGCTGCTCGAATCTTGAGCAACGCGGAAACGCGGTCTCGCAATGTCGTCTGGTTCGTTGACAATCCTGACCAAGGCATCATGCGCCGATTGTCGGGGTCGCCAGCACCCGCGAGACCAACCTCATCGCCGTAGTAAAGAAGCGGCGCGCCGCGATTGGTAAAGAGAATTGCATAAGCATTCGCAAGTCGCTCATAGGCGGAAACCGCCGTTGGCTGCGCAGGTTGATTGGACCAAGCGCGAGCCTTGTCGTTGTTCGACCACTCGTCCCACAGAGACGCGTCTTCTGCCATGTGGATGACGCGACCCAGATCGTGATTTCCAACGAAAGGGCTCATCACCGCGTTCGCGCCGTATGCGCCATCGTTCTGATCGAGAAAATTCGCCAGCTCGCTCATGTCACTTTTTCGCATGAGCACGCTCTTCACGAGCGAAAGGCGTTCTGGAAAATCGAATTGACCATCAAGCTTGGCCGCCGGGTCGACGTAGTACTTGATGTCGCTCTGCGTGTACGAGAACGTCTCGCCAACTAAATAGAACCGCTGCTGTGGCGTCTGCTTTGCCACAACATCAGACGTTAATTTCCCGCGCAAATCGGTGAGCCATTGATCGTCAACATGCTTGATGGCGTCGAGCCGTAGCCCGTCAATGCCATATTCCGTAACCCAATCGATTGCATTTTGAACCGAGTACGCGCGCGCTGAGGCGTTCGTGTAGTTCCAGTGCGGAAGATAATCGGTGAACCAGCAACGCTTGCCGTCTGCATTCCAATCGCAATCTTGGCCGCAGATGCAATTACGGGTGCCGTCGTACTGAGACCAAAACCATGTCGGATTCTGGCTGTAGACCGGCGCGCTCTTGTGCAAGTGCACCATCGCGTAGTCAAAAAGCACTTTGATGTTCTTGCTGTGTGCAGAAGCGACGAGCGCCTTGAGATCGGCCGCTGTGCCAAAGCAACTCTCGGGGTTCTTTGGATCGAGGTTCTTCGGCCAGTAGCCGTGAAACGCGCTGTAGTAGCTGCTGTCTTGACCAACGCCTTTGCCCTTCTCGTCGGTGTTATCGGCGGGGACCGTAATCCAGAGCGTGTTCACGCCGAGGTCTGAAAAGTAACTGTCGTCGATCTTTTTCTTCAGGCCCGCCCAATCTCCGCCGGCATAGTTGACGAAGGCGCTACTTACGCCCGACACGTTGCAGTTGTTCGCAGAGTTGCCGTCGTTGAATCGGTCGACAAACACGAAGTAGATGACCGCATCGCGCCAGTCGTAAACGCCAGCGGCGGGAGCGCCGGGTTCTTCGCAGGTAGGTGCGGCGCACTTCACGGGATCGCGCACGTTGTTTGTGTTGTTTGTGGCGTCAGTGATGGTTGGCTGCGCGGGGTCGATGGTCCATGTGGTGCCATTCGTAAAGAATTTGTACTGAACCTTCTTGTTGTAAGGAATGTTGACGTTCGTCGTCCACTTGCTCCCAGCCTTGGTCATCGCGACGCCGCTCGTCCATCCGTCGCTCTTGAAGTCGCCGCGCAGTTCGACGCTTGTTTCGCTTCCGACGGGATAGGTGAAGGGCTCGGAGCAGATTTTCCATTCTTCAGGACATGGCGGCGGACCCGAGTCCACCAGAGCTCCACCGTCGGGTTTTTGACCGCCCGAACCGTAGCCGTCGCCGCCGGAGCCATTGCCCGGATTGAAGAAGGAGGCGTCGGGTGGTTGGCCGAGATCGACAACGCGCGAGGCGTCGGAACCACATGCGGATGCGGCGATCGAAAGAGCAATCGCGGAGAGTTGGCGCTTCACACGCGTCAGTTTGGTCTGCACCGAGGGCGGGCGTCAATG
>JAHFDZ010000120.1 GCA_023248745.1 Myxococcales bacterium
CGCATTGGCGCGCGACATGAACGCGAAGAATTTTTTTGGGTGCGTGAGCGTATCGATAATCGACTTGACCAAATCGGTTTGCAGCTTGTGCGCGTTAAAGAAGCTCGCTCCGCCGACGAGACGAAGCGCCTTGCCGCCATAGCGCACTTCGCCAACGTGACACGCCGCGCAGGTGACGCCGGACATCATGAGCTTCGCGAATTTCAAGTCACGCGGAACGCTCGCAGCCCAGCCAACCGGAAAACCGAATGGATCTTTCGGATCGGGCAATAAGCCGAAGCGTTCGGGCTCCTCGAGAAACGGTTTTCCTGTGGCAACGCTCGTCAGCGCAAGCATCCACGCAAGGGGCAAACCCTCGCTGCCTTCCGCTGTGTGATACAGCTTCTGTCGATCTTCGGCAGTGAGGCCGTCGTTGGGCGCAAGCTGCTCGAGCGGTCGATAACCCTCGGACGCAAACGACGTACTGGTCACAAGCGACGCCAACGCGAAAAAACGCAGCTCGAGTTTCATTTTCAAGCCCCCAATGTCGAAAAGAGTACGGCCCAACGACGCGGCGGAAAAAGGGGAATAAGCCGCCCAACGCTGGCGCAATAGGCGATTATTTATCGCCAGCGGCCGAGGGCATTCCCGGAACCGTGTGCGCATCGGGATCGTTCTTTTCGCGTTTGGTGGGTGCACGCCGGCTGACTTCCGGCGGGTATTGCTTTGACATCGCACCAAACGCGATGGCGGCAAGGTCGGTCTCGACCTCAGCTGCGGACCTCGGGCGCTCGTTTATGCGCTTCTTGAGGCACCGTATGACCACTTCGTCGAGCTCTGGGGGAATGGGCAAATCAGGGCGCTTGGCACGCATCGGAACCGGGATCTGCCGCTGATGCAAATCGAGCAACTCGCGACGATTGGCCGATGCAATGGGCAACTCACCCGTAAGCGCCTCATACATCAGCACCCCAAAGGCATAGATGTCGGTACGCGGCTCGACGCTCGCACCGATGCACTGCTCGGGCGCCATGTACTCAGGCGTTCCAAGCGTGTAGCCGGTTTGCGTGAGGGATTCGGCTGTCGCGAGCTTGCTCATGCCAAAGTCAAGAACCTTACTTATTCCGTCTTCGCAAAGAAAAACGTTGCCCGGCTTGAGATCGCGATGCACGACGCCCTTTTTATGAGCCGCACCAAGTGCGCGCGCGACGTCAATAAACATGGGAATGGCAAAGCCGGGTGCAAGCAGCCCCTCTTTCGATAGCTTGTCGGCAAGCGACCGACCGATCAGCCGTTCCATGACGACATAGATGGAACCGTCAGGCATCTGATCCAAATCGAGAACGCGCACGACATTCGGGTGCTCCACGTGCACTTGGATGTACGCCTCACGACGGAGCCTGGCGATCTCGCCACCGTCACGCGCAGCGGCTCCACGCAACACCTTTACGGCAACTTCGTGGCCCAGCGTGAGGTGCTCGGCGGCATAAACAACGCCGATGCCACCCGATCCAATTTTTCGTCCGACACGAAACTTGCCGCCCAAGACAGTGCCCGTGAGCTCGGTCGGAAGTGCGCTCATCTCGCCGCGCAAATCGAGACCGCGTTCGAGCGCAGCAATGCGATTTTTCTCAAACGCCTGTGACGCGCGATCGCGCTTGCTGCGATCCCAAAGGTAACCGGCGCCGGCACCAATTCCGCCCCCCAGCACCGCAGCGACGACGCCCGCCACGACATTGCCCGTCAGTCCAACCGAAAGGCCGAGCACCACTGAAGATGCGCCGCCGGCTGCCAGCGCGCCGTATGCCAGTGGCTTCGCATCCCAGCGCACGAGATAAACGCTCGCATCGTCGCCGCGCGCGAGGCTCTTTTCGACCGTCACCACCGCCTCGGGAAGGCCCCAAATCCGCGTGTAGCTTGCAAGCTCGGCGGCGCGGGCCGCGCAGAGGAGCTTTTCGCCCTCTACGTCGAGCGGCTCTTGTGAGTCATCGCCGTCTGTGCGCGTGCGGTAGGTCATGCGCACGCTGTTCACAGCCGCGCTGTTGGCCTTGTTCGATGGGAGTTCGTCAATTTCCCAAGTGCCGATGCGTGTGACCTCTTTCGCATTGGCGGCGAGATAGCGATACGCGTCGACAGGAAATTCGGCGCCACGCAGCATGCGCACAAGCGTGCCGAGCGCTTCGGGTTGCGTGACCCAATCGCCGCGTTCGCGAATCGCCTCGGGACCAAGCTGTTGAACGATCGCACGCAGCGCGCGACGCGCAGCCGCAGCGCTAACCCAACCCGTTTCATTTTCGACCACCGCCGGATCGATGCCCGCAGATGCGAGAACTTGCCGCACTGCACGCTCACCTTTTTCGCCACGGATGCGAAGGAGGTAGGTCTTGAGCACGTACGCGCGGATTTCTTCCTTGCCACCTTGACGCAGCGAACTGTGGACAATCGGCGGTACGGTAGCCATGCGAACCGTTAACGGTACGCTCCCGTCTGGGCGATGGGAAGCTGAGGTTGGGCCGCAGCGAAGGCTGCGTCTAATAATTCGTGTACACGTGCTCGGCGCTCAGGCCGATTTCTGGAGCGACCGCACGAAGCCCGTCGACGAGTTCTGTGCGGCCCACCACAAAGATCGCGCCATCGGGCGTGCGCGTACCATTTGGTGGCGGAAGCGTCCGCAGTGCGTCTTGGACAAAACCGCGAAAGTGGCTTTTCGCGGGCGTGTCGAGCACACATACAAGCACAGCGGCGCCAGCGCGACCCCATTGGTCAATTTCATTGACTATTGGTACCGTGCTGGGATCCCGTGTGCCAAGAAGAAATTCGGTTCGCTTAGCGTCGCCGTCAATGATGCGTTGATTCATGACGGAGCGTGCAGCGCCAATGCCCAACTCCGTCACCGCGATGACCAGTGTCTTGCGCGAAAAGTTCGCGTACGGAAAACCCGCACCAAGGGCGGGAGAAATCGACACAGACGATCCGACTTTGCGCGCAAGCAGCGAATCGGCAGCGCCTCCGCCACCACGCAAAATGACTTCCCAGCGCTCGGCACCCGGCACGGAAGCGAGGGCAAAGAAGCCTTTATCTTCACCGATCACGATCTCGACGTATTGGCCCGGCGTTGCAAAAGTCTCGCTGATCGACTCCGGCACATCGAAGCCAAGTTTGAACAAATCCCGGCTCACGGCGTCTCGCGACGAGAGCTGAACCGGCAGGAGCGGAGCAGACATAGGACTAGGGTATCAAGCCCAGCCGCAGACGAGGATTTTTGCGTGCATGCGCCTCCCTGGGTATGACTGTTCGCTGATGCTCGAATTTTTGCATCCCCATGCACTCCCGGCTGCGCTCGCACGCGTCGATCTCCAGGCCGTTACGCGAGACCTTGTGTGCCTCTTTCGCCAGCACGAGGCTGTGACCCAACCGCATTCTGTGCGGTCATTGTTGCATTTTGCATCCTTTGGGAGGTCCCTTGCGATTTCCGTGCTGCAGTCGCCGCGGCTGTCTCGCGTCGTCATTGCACATTTGCGCGTTCCGCACGTTCTTGCGGGCGTCGTGGTCGTGGCTCACCCACCGCCGGAGCTCGAAGCGCCAATTCTTGTGGGCGACGTCATGGTATCTGCGCGAGGACGAACGCGCGCCTATCTCGACACGGTTGGTCCCGCGACACGCGAAGAGGAGGCTACCGCAGGCTTTCGCGCGCGACTGGGTGGCGCGCTTAACACGACAGGTCTGCTGCGCTTAGGTTCGCCGGCCTGGGCCGCACCTCTTTCGGCAGGGACCGGTGCTCGCCTGCGCGCAGGCATCGGCCGTGGCGGTATTGTGAGCGAAGCGCTCATTCGATACTGTGGCGGTTACCTTTGTGCACTCGATCAAGCCGAGCCTGCACGTCACGTTGCCCAAAACTTGGCGCGGGCGCGATCGGCACGCGAGACGTTTCGGCAATTCGGCCAAGCCGAGAGCCTCATGGCCAATCGCTTTTCACCCGAAGTTGCAAGTCAGTTCTTTTCGTTGCTCTGGAACGAACGAAGTGAAGCAACCCTTCAGAACGAGAAGCCCGCTGCGGCTCCCGCAAAGCTGGGCGCGACGACCGGCGTAACGTAAAGTCTCTTGACTTTCGCGGCTTTTGCTTCGACCGGTTTCCTGGGTTGAACAAAATACCAAACAAGACCGCCGATCGCCGCGGCGCCGCCGAGAGCCATGCCTCCGATGCCGAGGCCCGTAAACAAGCGCCCCTCGTTTCCCTTCGCCACGTTGTCAGCCGCGGAGCCGCCAATGCACTTGCGATCCGGCGGAGGACACGCTTTCTCGGTGTCTGCAATCTGACCGGAACCCACCATGAAGAGCGCGACTCCGCCACCAAGCAGCCCGACTCCGATGCCACTCACCACAAGCGGAAGTGCTGAGCGCCCACCGGTTTGCGGCGGCACAGGCAGCGGCGACCAAGCCGACGCTGGCACGGTTGGCGCAGCTGAAGCTGTTGGGACCACTGTGGCCGAAGGTGCCGCACTCGTTGTTGGAGCTGGCGCTTGCGCGGCAATCAGGTCCTTCAAGTTTTTGATGCGGCGCTCGACCTTTTCTCGCGCCTGTAAATCTTCTTTACTTATTTCCGGGCCGGACGGAACTCGAGCCAAGTACTCTTCGAGCGCACGAAGCGCTTCTTTGCGGTCGCCTTTTCGTTCGTACGCAGTGGCAATCACGGGCAAAAAGTCGTGCACGCTGCAATTGACCGTGTAGGCATCCTTGAGCAGGCTGATCGCCTTATCGAACGCGCTCTCATCCAAAAAGCGCTTCGCTGTGACGTAAAGCGCGTGTGCGTCGTCGCGATCGCGCGCATTCACCTTGGACTCGGCGCACGCGGGTGGATAGTCAGACGCATTGCTCTGCGCGAGCGCCGGCAACGCCACCGAGACGGTTACGAAAGTAGCGCACGCAAGCGCGGCTCTACGTCGACCCCACAAGGAACTAGACATTGCGAATCATTCTCCGAGATCGAGGATACGAGGTCGCGGACGAAACGCCCAACGTTACGTCGTGCACCTCTGAAGGCACTTCAAGAAGCGGCTCTTATCGACCATGCGACAAGGTGCGTTTTACGCTCGGTCGCGTGAGGCTCCAAACCGCATAGATTGCGTAGGGCAAGCCGATGCAGCTGAAGGCCGCGAGAACCGCATAGAGCAGCGTCGAGCGTCGCGACCATCGATACGACAGAAACAAGCCGAGCGCGTTGATCGGAGCCCAAATTGCGCCGCCGCCAAACCAAACGAGCGCAAAGAACACCATGAGAAAGGCCGCGATGCCTTCGGCAAAAGAAAGACCACCCGTGGACACAGGCGTGGCAACGGGCGCAGGATCCGTTGTCGTCGCAGGCGCCATCATCGCGTGCACGAGAAACCACCAATGGACGACGGTGAAGAGCGTCTGACACACCGCATGAACCCGAACGTGCACGCGTCCCGAGCGATCAACGGCGTCTCGCAGGGCGGTAAGGAGTGCGCGCATCGAATCATAGCGATCATTCGGCGCGACGCTGAGACCACGCCGAATGACGGCCATCAGAGAGGTCGAAACGCCTCGCAGCGCAGGTCGTTCGTACGCACGATTGACCATGCGCATGCGCAGCTCCATTGAAGTGCTTGCCACATAGGGTCGAACACCGAAGAGCGCTTCGTGAAGCGCGACGCAGAAGCTAAATTGATCCGCGCGTGCGTCGATGGCGCCACCGAAGAGCTGTTCAGGCGAAAAATAGGCGAGAGTCCCCATGAGCTCGCCTTCCGCAAGGCCCTCGAACGTAACCCTTTGCGCGAGACCAAAATCGGTCACCCGGGCAACGCCGTTATCTCCAACGAGTACGTTGTGCGGCTTGAAATCGCGATGCATCACGCCAGCGTCGTGCGCAGCTTGCAATCCGGCTCCTGCTTCAAGAAAGCGATCAACAATCTCTTGCGCGTCGCGCGGCGACTGCCTTAGCCAATCAGCCAAGGTTGGTCCATTGATGCGCTCCATCGCCAAAAACGCGCCGTGCTCCCAGCGATCGGCGTCATACACCGCCACCACATTTGGATGCGAAATAGCAGCCATTGCGCGCGCTTCTGCAAGAAGTCGATCGGCACCGGACGAACCCAGGAGCTCCGTGCGAACCAGCTTTAGGGCAACACGACGGTCAAGCGTCGGGTCATATGCACAGTACACTAAACCCATCCCCCCGGAGCCGAGCGTGCTCTCGATCACGTAGCGCCCCACGCGATCGCCCACGACGAGCGAGCGAAACGGCCTCGCGGAATCGACGTCGCGCAATTGAATCGCCTCCGCACCACGCGCGAGCTCGCCCACGAGCGAGTGACAGCGCGAGCAACTGTCAAGATGCCGAACGAAGTCATCGGCCTGGCGACGCGGCAGAAGGCCTTGTATGTACCCCGCGATCGCGTTTTCGTCAGGACAGGCCATGGCAACCCCTTCTTACATGACCGGAGTGACAGCAGCCGGCAGCCTTGTACAATTGTTCGATCGTGCCAATAGCGGCGCATTGGATCCGCTGACTGCGCTCCTGAGTGACGTGGTGTCGCAAGCGCGTGCTGCATGGCCGGCGCTCAACGTTTCAACAGACGCATTTGTGCGCCACCTAGACCGCCATCTCGCGCCACCGCACGAAGCTTCATTGTTGGCCGTTCGAGGCGCCGATCTTTTCATCGCGCTCGGTTGCGCGATGGGTGATGCCACTTCGCTCGCAAGCTTCGACGCAACCTTCGGAAGCGAGCTCTCGCACGTGGGGCGTAAACTCCGACGTGGCCAGGCCGAAAGCGATGACTTCGTTCAGGAGTGCCGGCAGAAACTCTTTGCGCCACCCAAGCCCAAGATTGCCGATTATTCGGGCCACGGTGACTTGCGCCACTGGCTTCGCGTCACGTTGATGCGCGCGCTCGTTGATCACCAACGTGCAAACAAACTGCGAGAACAGCGAGAGCGAGCTGACGGCGAACCGCTCGAAATTCCTGACATGCGCGACCCCGAGCTCGAACATCTCAAACACCACTTTCGTGCCGAGTTCCGCGCGGCGTTCGAGGAAGCTGCGCGCGCGCTCGACGCTGCCGATCGCGTCATGTTGCGACAACACTTCGCCGAGGGTCTGACCATCGATGCGCTCGCAACCATTCATCATATTCACCGCGCAACCGCGGCGCGCCGCGTTCTCAGAGCACGTGACGCGCTGTTTGGCGAGACGCGCAGGCGATTGATGACCAAACTGGTTCTCGGTCGCGACGAACTCGACAGCGCCATGCGCCTCATCGAAAGCAATGTGCACGGCCACCCGCGAGCGCGAGCACCGATCCCAAAAAGAGAATCCAGTATCCCGGAGCAACTGACACCGTAACGCCAAGTTGCTTCGCCATTTTGCCCGCGGATTGAATGTCAGCATACTTGACCAGTGCCATAAACGCGCTGAGCAAGCCGCCGAGGAGCGCCATCGTTGCCATACCGCGACCAAACCGCTTGGCCGCGCCGATCGCAGCCGCGAGCAAGGGAAAGCCGAGCAAGAAGAGAAAAACAGGACCACCATTGCTCATCCCGCTTGTCGGTAGCTCTTTCAGCAAACCAACGGCCTTTCCTTCGATGCTCATCCAGTCGAGAAACACCGCCAAAATTCCAAACGCTGCCCCCGCACCCACCACAAACTTCGTTGCTTTCATCGATTGCCTCCGTTGGTGGCTAACGACGGAAGCTCAACCGCAAGGTCGCGATTTATTTTCGAACGCTGGGGCGCATTTCACGCGAACCTGCAACCGCATCTTCGAAAACTAAGGCGCATTCCCTTGATAAGTGGGGGCGATAGCGCCCGCCGTGTGCGGAGCGCTTTCACCCTTCTGCTGGCGATCACGCATCTCGTATTTGCTTGGGCACTTTGCGAGCACGCTTGTCGCCAGGAAGGCGCCGTCCTTCTGCAACGAGCCCTCGGCAGTCACGCCAACGTCCATGCCGGGCACATCGCGAAACGTGTCGGGCACGATGCACTGCGGAAAGCTGACGGGGATGCTTGTCCCATTTTTCTCGATGCGAAATCGGTATTCGCAGGGCTGCTCACGACGCTCGAGCGAGCCGTGCACCAAGTTGCCCTCAACCCGAACGGGCCTTCCGGCGAACTTGTTCCGCTCCTTGACGAGCTCATCCACGGGCTTCGAATAGACGGCGCTGCTGCTCATACCGATGAGCACAAGCGCCGAGAGAGCGGCCGCAACACCCAGCAAAACGACCGTCAAAAGCGCCCCCTTCCCCGACGCGCGCGGCATGGGAGTCGGCGGCTCGAGAGGCACCGCCATCGTGCCCTTGTCATCTTGCGGCCGTTCGTGGCTCATGGTGCGCAGCGTAACCTCGTCGTCGGCGTGGTCAATTGTAGCCGCAGACTTTGCAAATGAATCGCCTCTTCCGTTGCCATGCTACACTATAGAAAGCGAGGCTTCTCGTGACGGACGTGCTGGGTTTGCCGGTCTTAGTCTTGAATCGCAACTTCGATCCCATCGAGGTGACGTCTGTCCGCCGCGCGCTCGTGCTGATGTACTGCGGCGCGGCCGAGGCATTCGACGACGGCGAGCTCTACGACTTCGAGCGCTGGCGCAGCCTCGATCCGCGCACCGAGGCTGACGCGATCACCATCGTTGGCGGCGCCTTGCGAGCCCCACGCATCTTACATCTTTTGCGCTACGAGAGGCGGCCAGGCCTCGGCGTGCGACTCACCCGGCGCAACCTCATGTTCCGCGACGCGTTCGAATGTCAGTACTGCTGCATCCGCCCCGGCATCGCGCAACTCAACATCGACCACGTCTTTCCCCGATCGCGCGGCGGCGCTACCTCGTGGGAGAATCTCGTGACATCTTGCCGCTCATGCAACCTACGCAAGGGCGGTCGCACCCCCGACGAAGCGAACATGCGCCTCAAGCGCAACCCCGTGAGGCCAAGGTGGAGCGTCGCAACGCAAATCACGCTGAAGCATCCGTCGCCGTTTCAAGAGTGGGTGCCATTTCTCAAAGCCTCGTAGCGCTCACGCTCGTGCTGAGCGCGTGCGGTCCATCAAAGTCTCCAGCGGGAACGCCACCCGCAGCGAGCGCAGCGACGGTGACCGACGGGGCAGCAACGCCTCCAAGCGCGCACAGCGCCGAGGCGTCGCACACGAACGCTGCGCACGATCCAAACGCGGCGTCGATGGCCAAGAGCGATCGTCACGCCGCCATTCACCAGGTGCTTCGCTCCAAACGCAAGGTCTACCGCGAATGCTTCAACGTGGCGCATGCTGCGCATCCCGAGCTCGAGTTCGCGGTCGTTACCTTCGCCATCGACCTTAAGCCGTCGGGCGAAGTCGAAGCGATCAAACGCGTTGAGGGCACACCCAGCGAGCAAGTCGACATGGTCGATTGCATGACGGCGGCGATTCGTTCACTTACTTTCCCACCGCACCCCAAGGGCAGGGAAACGACGGTGCGCTACCCGCTGGAGTACAACAGCAAGTGAGCGGCACGTGACGCTTCGACTAAGATGCGTCCCATGGTGCCTCCGATACTCCCACTTGTCATCGCGCTCAGTCTCCTCGCGTGGGCGATCATTGCATGGGTGCATCTCGTTCCATGGCTCCACACGCACTCAAGGAGAGAGGGGCTCCTCCTCGTTGTGATGCCGCACATGTTTCGACACCTGGGAGCGATGGCCATGTTTCCGGGGCTCGCCGACGTGCCACGCGCCTGGGCGCTGCCGCTCGCGTGGGGTGATGGAATCACGGCAGGACTCGCCGCGCTCTCAATGATCGGCGTGCACCGATCATGGCGTCACGCGGCCAAGTTCGTGTGGGTGTTCAATCTCTTCGGGCTGATCGACATGTTCCACAACGTCTACAACGCGGCGGCGCTGCAGGTGGCGCCGCGGCTTGGCGTCCTCGCCTACGTTGTCGGCTTCGGCTTGCCTGGAATGTTCGTCTTCCACCTCCTCGTATTTCGGACGCTCCTGCGCAGGGTCGAACACTCCGTGTAGTGCTCGCCGCTACAGTCTGCCCTCACGATCGAGCAAGTGCTCGCTTTCGAATATCCGCATTCCACCCGTATGTTATCGAAGCGTGGAGATTCAGAACGGACCACGCCGCACGAACGAGCGGTGGCATCGTTGGAATCCAAAAGGGGTCACCTTTCCCATCACCAGAAGGCATCGCATCTTTCGGAACCACGGCTCCTGTTTCGACGTCTGCGACGATCACGCCCTCACCCTCTTCGTGTGCGCGGCGCGCGAGCACGAGGCCTTCTCGGTCGACGATTTGAGTCTCACCCAGAAAGTGCGAGGTGAATGGGCCCGGAACAAGGGGGATGCGGCATCGTAACGGACCTGCGTGCGACGCGTGCACGACAGGCACGCCCAGCAGCCTAGAAAAACGGCTGGGTGCCTCGCGCAGAATGTCGCGCGCGGGCTCCTCGAAGGCGGAGAGTAGCCGGCGTGTCGGCCCTTCAGCGGGTCCACCGGGCCAACAGGTTCCCCCAATGACAAGATCAATCCGCCCCTGCAGTCGCCGAACCGTGCGCCATCGGAGCAGCTCCCAACACACTGCCGCGCCCACGGAGAGGTCCCCAGCCTCCATCACTCCGTCGTCGTCGCCCGATCGGTAGTAGCAACCTTCCCAGAGCGTCGGTTGGTCCTTGTCGTGCGTGGCATACGAGCCGTCGGGCCGCGCAAGTACGAACGTGTTGAAGCAGTCGGCGCCCCGTCGCGTGATGAACGAACCGCCAACAAATCCTCGATGACCCATGGCCAACGCGCGCATCATGCCCAGCGTGCGTCCCTCAAGTGGTTCCGCGACTTCGTTCATCACTGGGTCGAACCCCACCGCCGAGTTGAAGAACTCTGGCAGAATCACCCACGTCGCGCCCCTCGCAAACCCGTCCTGAACCAGCCGATCCGCGCGGGCGAGATTTTCCGCGACACGCCCGAGCTGGGCCTCCATTTGGCAAGCGGCTACCCGAGTCTTCATCTTCCTCCGTATTTAGGCCAGAATCACTTTTTTGACGACTCTTCCCCGACATCACTGTTGGGCGGGCGCGCAGCCCGCTGCCGGCGAACCACGGCATGCCGTGCTCTCGCGATACTGGGAGTGCCGTCCGATCAGCCCGACGCGAAACGCCCGCGAACGCTGAACACGACGGACCACCTCCGCGATAGGTCGGGAGGGAAGTCCAGCACTCCCGACCCGTCAGTTCCCTCCCACACCACCGGACGTGCGGGTCCGCATCCGGCGGTTCGACGAGTTGAGGTTACGCAGCGAGCCTCGGTAGACCGAGAGTGTCGAAGTTGCGACTGGAAACGCGATGTGGATCGTCATGCCAGAGTTTTTCCACCAGCGGCGGCGTTGGCGGCGACTTTCGCGGCTCCAGTCGGAGACAGGCCCCGTTTGACGAGTTCGCGATAGATCGTCGTTCCACGTTTCCACTGCTTGCGTTGAGTCGCACTCATCATCTTCAAACGATCCTTCGTGCCTAAAGCGGTCTGCCTCGCATCGCTTCTTTTTTTGTCAGACTGCCTTCAGAGTTCGCCTCGTGTGCACGTAGTTCTCGACTACGCCGGAAAGTCCTACAGCGGGAGCGTCACGTTTCCCGACGCGCGCGATCCGATCGGGAGCGCGATCGTCTCGGGCGAATGCCTCGAAAGCCGTTACACCTGCCGGTCGCTGCCGGAGGAGCGTGAGGTATCCGGCAAACTCGACGGAGGCGACCTACCGTTCGTCGACGCGATTCTCGACAAGAAGGATAGCTACGTCATCTATTTCGATCGCCTACCGAGCGACGCAACGCAACGTGGGGTCATCAATGCGGTCGCCGATCGATCGCACTTGGGTCAGCCCGTCGCGTGCAATTTCACGACGTTGCCTTGCACCGTCACGGTCACGGAGATCCGAGAGTAAGTAGGCATGACGGCCTCAAACATTGGCCGCGATCAGCGCGACGCTATTCGCTTCTCGCGGCGCGCTCGAGGTCAACGAAGCGTTGCTCTAAAAGAGCGCGTTCACGCTGATCGACTTCGCATTCAAGGGCGAGAAAGGCGTCTTCGAGTGGATCGCGTTCGAGCTCGGCGAGTTCGAGGCTTAAGTCTTCATGATCAGTAGGGGTTACAATTTCTCGGAGGACGCGCCGCAAAGCCGCAACTGCCTTGACGGGGACGTCTTCGCGTATGCCCGCAAGTGCATCGCGCGCGCGATCGAGCAGACGTGGATCGCCCTCAGGCGGCAGGCCCATATCTTCAGCGCTGAGGTCCGGACCCACGATATCGGCAAGCATGCGATCGATATCGACAAGCGATCGCGTCCCCGATCCAACACCCGTGATCGCGCGATATACGTCGCTCTCAGCGAACAACCCCATTGCGTAAATGCGCACTGCGACTTCTGGATGGGAATCCCCGACGCAGCGTCTTCGCCGAGTGCGAAGGCCCTCGGAATACACGCGACCCGCCTCAAGCAGCGCGGATGGATCGATGTGCTCAGCGTTGCCGCGGATGACACTCTCCGTCCTGATTGCCGCTTCGAGATTTCGACACGCCAAGAGTCCGATGCGATCGGCCGTGAGCTCGGCCGCCCTGCAATAGGCTGACGCGAGTTCTCGATAGCCCGCACGTCGCCCTCTGGCCAAGCGCCAAAAAAGGAAGAAAGGATCGACCCCTCCGATGCTGCTCGGACCGTGCGCGAGATGGTGACCGACTTCGTGTCCGAGAATTGCCACCATGCCTGCGTCGTCGATACGAGCGAGAAGGTCACCGTCGAGCTTGATAAGAATGGGCCCTTCGTCTGCGCGGTGTGTGGCTGCGTTGATATGAGCGGGTCGTGCTTCCTGAAAGAGCTCGATATTGCGGGAAACACCAAGCGATTCACGTGTCTCGCGCACAAGGCGCTGCGCGCGTTCGTCCGCCCGCGCGGAGAGGGGCTCGGACACGCAGAGCCATTCTCGTCGTACCTCTTCATAATCGCGAGTCGCTGGCGAGAGGTCGCCTAACTCGCGCGTGAGGCGCTGCATTAGCTCGCGCTCGAGCCCCAATCGAACACTATCGGGATCAAAGAAAGCCGAGCCAATAGTCACGCCGCACCAAGCTAGCGCGAGACGCTCGATGTGACGACACCCGTCCAACACTCCCACGCGAACACGCTTCCAAGGCATCAGCCAAGCGACTCAATGGTGGTGACGTCCGACACTCCCACGCGAAACGCGCTCCCCGACAAAACAAAAAAACAAAGGACGCCCTGTCTCCAGGACGCCCTCCGTTCAAGTCCGCAGGCGACTTACTCTTCTTCGTGACTCACAGACGCACCGCCAAGCATCGACGGTACGCCAGCGGGGGGCGCTGCCTTCGAAGCCGCCTTCTTGCCCCCTCCGCGCTTAGCAGCAGCGCGGCCGGAGGCCTTCTTGGCAGGCTTCTTAGCGGCAGCCTTTTTGGCCGCTGGCTTCTTGGCAGCTTTTTTTGCTGCCGGCTTTTTAGCAGCAGCTTTTTTCGCTGCTGGCTTTTTGACCGTCTTAGCGGCCTTCTTGGTGGTCTTGGTCTTTTTTGGAGCCGCTGCCTTTTTTGGAGCGGCCTTCTTTGGAGCAGCCTTTTTCGCGGCTTTCTTAGCAGCCATTATGTATGCCTCCTTCAGAGGTGATCTACATGACTTATATGGTCACCTACGTCACTTGTCAACGAAAAATGTTAAGCATGTACTTGACTCGTGCAATTTGCTGTTTCTCGCTCGCATTTTTCGGGACTTGACTGGGGGCCATCGATTTAGATTCGATGGACGCCCGCAAAAGTTAACGGTCAGAGGTGCAAATGATGAAGACAGTACGTGGTCGATTTATGTCGCTGTTGATCGCGACGTCGCTGAGCGTTGGCGCAACGGCCTGCGGTCACAGTGACGAAGAGATGCAAGCGTTGCAGCGTGAGATCGACGGCTTGAAGGCGCGCTTGCGAGCATCCAACGAGATGTACGAACAAGAGGCGACGAAGCACAAAACGGCACAGAGCGAGATCGACGATCTGCGTTCAAAAATGCAGCAAGACGGCGTGAAATACGCCTCGTCCGAAGAGGAACGAAAGAAGCTGAAACAGGCGCTTGCGGAGTACGAGCAGCGCGTGAAGCAGCTCGAGGAAATGAAAGCGCGCTTTCGGGATCTTCGCGCACGACTCGACAAGCTGACGAGCGTTGGCCTCAAGGTCGTGCTGCGCAACAACCGCATGGTCATCCAGTTGCCTGGAGACATTCTTTTTGCGTCCGGCCACGACGATCTCACGGGCGACGGGCGAAAAGTGCTCAAGCAAGTTGCCGATATCTTCAAGGGCGACGAAACACTGCGCCAAAGGCAGTTCCAGGTTGCGGGGCACACCGACAACATGGAGTACGGACCGGCAGGTCCATTCAGAGACAATTGGGGCCTCAGCTTGGCGCGCACGCGCTCGGTTGTGCTCTTCCTCACTGGCCCTGAAAACCCGAAAATCAGGCCAAATGTAGCCAAGGGGACGCCGGTCGGCGGTGGGCTCGATCCGCAAAACTGGTCGGCCTCAGGCTACGGAACGCGCGATCCGATCGCGGGCTCCGTCGACAAGCAAACCGCAGACGAGATGAAGCGCAATCGTCGCGTCGAGCTCGTACTCCAACCAAACGTCGAAGAGATGCTCAACCTGAAAGACATCGACAAGGCCGACTGACGCTTGGCCACCACAAGCGATCGTTGAGGCGCGCATCTCGGCTAACCTCCTGCAGATGCGCGTCGCTGCAATCGACATCGGCACCAACACTCTCCTCCTCCTCATCGCAGAAAGCATCACCGGCCGCCCGGACGATCTTGTTCCGCGGGTCGAGTTCGCGCGCATCGTACGGCTTGGCGAAGGCGTCGATCGCACGCGTGTGTTCAAGCAAGAGGCGATCGCGCGCACGCTTGCGGCACTCGAAGAAGCAACGGCGCTCATTCGTTCTCACGCAGTGACCAACATAGCCGTCGTTGGAACCAGCGCGATGCGCGACGCTTCCGGTGCTGAGCCCATTCTCGCGTTCGTGCGATCGCAACTTGGCGCCGACGTTCGCGTTATCTCTGGCGACGAAGAGGCTCGCCTCACATTTGACGGTGCGCTTTCAGGCCTACAAATTCGGGGAAGCGTTGCTGTGTTCGACATCGGCGGCGGCAGCACCGAAATTGTGTATGGCGAAGTGACAACTGCCGGCACGACGATTGTGTACGGGAAGAGTTACGATATCGGCAGCGTCCGTCTTACCGAACGCTTCATCGCGCATGACCCACCTCAAGCGGACGAACGAGCGAACGTCGAGCAAGCAATTGAAGCAGCACTAAAGGACGCGCCGCATCATCAAGCCGACGTTGTCATCGGGATTGCGGGCACCATAACAACGCTCGCAGCCGTTTCGCTTGAGATGAGCTCATATGACGCATCGCGTATTCATGGTTACCTCATGTCGACAGAGACGCTCCGACATGTCACACATAGGTTGTCCCAGATGCCCTTCGAAACAAGAAGCGCAGTTCGGGGCCTCGAGCCAAAAAGAGCCGATGTCATCGTCGCGGGAGGGCTGATTGCACAGGGCGTAATGCGGCACTTACAAACGGCCGCGCTACGGGTGTCTGATCGCGGCGTTCGCTGGGGGCTCGCACGCGCAATTTGCTGCGCTTAATGAAGCAAATTGGCCGAGAAAAATGGTTCTGAAGGAGGCAAAAAGTTGACAGGTTGATTTGACAACAAGGGGCCTGAGCTGTACAGTGCGCGTGCCTAAAAGACCGCTCTGAAACTGCCGAGTTTGCGATGAAATGGCTAGTTCCGGGGCTCTCAATTGAGTGCGGTTACCGAGTAATTCGTACTCATGCCGTTGTCGTACCGCGGTCCACGATAGTTCCAGGACCGGCAGCCAATCATCAAACTCGTAAATCAAGCGTGGCGTGATCTTTTCTTCCGAAAAGGTCACGGCAGTTGCGTTCGCCTTTGCACCGTTAGCACCAGCCAACGGCAGAAGTGCGAACGCTCGAGCGTTCGAAGGAGATCCGATGGAATCAGCAAGCGAAGTCAGTTTCAAAGTCGGCGATAAGGCCGTTTATCCCGCACAGGGAGTTGCCGAAATCGTCCGCATCGAAGAGAAGGACATCGCAGGCACGCGCCAACGTTTTTACGTGCTTCGCGTTCTTAACACCAAGAATCAGATCATGGTGCCGATCTCCAATGCAAGCGCTGTCGGTCTGCGTCAGGTCATCTCAGAGGAAGAGATTCAAGAGATCTTCGACATTCTTCGCGAGCGCACCGTCGCATTTGACAACCAAACGTGGAACCGTCGCTACCGCGGCTTTATGGACAAGATCAAGACTGGCTCGATCTACGACGTCGCGGAGGTTCTTCGCGATTTGTATCGCCTTCGAACCGACAAGCAGCTCTCGTTCGGCGAGCGGCGCATGCTCGAGAACGCGCGCTCCCTGATCGTCAAGGAAATTGCCATTGCGCGCAATCACACCGAAGAGCAGGTCAAGGAAGAGATCGAAGCTATCTTTGTTTGTAATTGAAGGCGCGGGACGCGGTGGAAGTGCCGGACGTTAGCCATCCATTCATCGCTTTTGCGGGCGTCCCGTTGCTGATGGCGCGGGACGCGGTGGAAGTGCCGGACGTTAGCCACCGCGTTTGTTGACGTCGATTAGACGCGGGGCGTCCTGGACGGTGCCACCGCGTTTGTGTTGTTTGGGAGGGACGTCCTTCTTCGACGCGAGAAGATCGTCAATCTTGTTTACGGATGATGCCAGCGTCTTCTGCGGCGTCACTGGCACCGTCGAGGGGGCTTGCATCGGTTGACGCGTCGCTCTTCGCAGCGTCGCGATCGTCGAGGACCCCTCCGTCGTTGGACGCAAGAAGGGTCGGCGTGGCTTCGCTGCGGCCGTGACCGCTCTTGTCCCCTGGGACCGCCGCTGTGGGAGCCCCGCCGTTGCCCTCGCCGTCCTCGGGCGGCAAAGGACGCGGATTGAGGACGCATCCGAACGCAACAAGCGACCCTGCGCTGGCGAAGAACACCCAACGGTTCATGGTGCGTCTCCTTCTGCGTCGACCATGTCGGCGTCACTGCGATTGGCATCCGTGGCGTCTGG
>JAHFDZ010000121.1:0-6883 GCA_023248745.1 Myxococcales bacterium
ATCATCTCTTTCCAGTGAGCGATCCAGCCCGGCATGCGGCCGAGCGCAAAGAGGACCGTGAACATGTTCGTGGGAAAGCCCATCGCGCGGTAAATGAGGCCCGAGTAAAAATCGACGTTTGGGTAGAGTTTGCGTTCGACGAAGTACGAATCTTTGAGAGCGGCGTCTTCGAGTTCGATCGCGATGTCGAGAAGCGGATCGCGGATGCCGAGCTTACCGAGGACTTTGTGCGCGGCTTCTTTGATGATCTTCGCGCGAGGATCGAAGTTTTTGTAAACCCGGTGGCCGAAGCCCATGAGCTTAAAGTTCGAGTTCTTGTCTTTGGCGAGCGCGACGTACTTCTTGACGTCACCACCATCTTTGCGAATGTCGTCGAGCATCTCGAGCACTTCTTGGTTCGCGCCGCCGTGCAACGGTCCCCAAAGTGCGCAGATGCCAGCGGCCACCGAAGCGAACAAGTTCGCGCGGCTTGAGCCGACGAGGCGCACCGTTGAGGTCGAGCAATTTTGCTCGTGATCGGCGTGAAGGATGAGCAAAAGGTTCATTACCTTTTCGAGTTCGGGATCGACCTCGTAGTCCTCTGAAGGAACGCCGAACATCATGTGAAGGAAGTTGCCGCAGTACTTGAGCGAGTTCTTCGGATAGACGATGGGCTGCCCGATGGACTTCTTGTATGCGAAGGCCGCGATCGTTCGCACCTTGGAAATCAGGCGCGCGATAGTGATGTCGAGGACCTCACTGTTGTCGGCGATTGCATCCGGGTAGTAGCTCGAAAGAGAGCACACCATTGCCGAGAGGATCGCCATTGGGTGGGCCGTAGGCGGGTATCCCTCGAAGAAGTGCTTCATGTCTTCGTGGATGAGCGAATGCCGGGTGAGCAACGTCGAAAAGTGATCGAGCTGCGGCTTGTTTGGTAGCTCTCCGTAGATCAACAGATAGGCGGTTTCGACGAAGGTCGACTTTTCGGCCAGTTGCTCGATCGGAATGCCTCGGTAGCGCAGAATGCCTTGGTCACCGTCGATGAAGGTGATCGCACTCTTCACGGAAGCGGTGTTCATGAAGGCGGGGTCAATTGTGACGAGGCCAGTCTTGGCACGAAGAGCCCCGATGTCGATGGCCCTCTCTTGCTCGCTGCCGATCACAAGGGGTGCGTCGAATGTCGTGCTACCGAGCGTTATCGTTGCCTTATCGGTCACGGGAAAACCTCCGAAAATGCGGCCATGGTGGCGCGAGCCCGCATGCTACGCAGTGCGGTATCGGGCGACTAGGGAATATTTGAGCCCGCTGGGCGAGGAACAAACTTGCCGCGCAGCGGGCTTGCCAACGACAACAGTCGTCAAGGATTTTTCGGTTGGCGCGCAGAATTCGAAACTTCATCGGTTACTTTTTCCGGATAGCGCTCGTGCTGTTTGTGTTCGGCGGAATTCCGGGCCCATCGCCGTTCGCCGCGGCCTCACTGACCGAGTGGGCCGCGATGCCCACCGCACCAGCGTCGGAAACGACATCGCTTACGATTCGAGCGCGCAATCTTGAGGAAGAACCTCTTTCAAAGGCGAGAGCGCGCATCTTTGCCGTTACCGATGGCAAAGTGACGCTCGTTCGCACGACGGAGACGGCCGAAAATGGTGAGGTGACCCTCGCCAGCGTTCCGCTTGCCGAGGTGTGGGTCATTGTCGAGAAAGATGAGTACGCTCGTGCATCGAGTCACGTCGTGCTTGGCCTCGAGGCTCGGACAATTGAGCTGCACCTTAAAGAGGAGGTGCAGCATCTCGTCCAGGTTGTTGACGATAAGGGTGCGCCGGTGATCGCAGACGTCATCGTTGAATCGGGTGACGTTGTGCCGATGGGTGCGCGAACGGGCAGCGATGGGCTCGTGACCGTGCATCACTTGAGCGAGCCGCCATGGACCATTCGGGTGCGCGCGCCAGGGTTTGACGAAGTGGTCGTGCGCGTGACCGAGGAGACCGATCGCACCAAGGTGGTGCTCGGAAAATTGGGGGGCCTCCTCGTGGAGATTCTCTTGCCATCCGGTCAACCTGCGGCAGGTGCGCGCCTCGCGATCGCAGGTCCTCAATTGTGGCCACCTCAAATGGCAACGGCAGATGATCGTGGGCAAGTGCGCATCACGAGTCTCGCGTCGGGAAGTTACGCGCTTCGCGCAACGCTGGGGCCGCTCGTATCGTCAAGCGACTTTATGATTGCGGTAGACAAGGGAGTTGACAAATCCGCGACGCTCACGCTCGAGCAAGGACAAATGGTAACCGTACGTGTTACCAATGGGATGGCCGACGATGCGCAGGCGTTGGCCGATGCTCGCGTGATGCTCGCCGAGGGCGGCCTCTCGTCGTTTCCGCTCGAGGGAAAGACGGGAGGCGACGGTCGCGTGGTGCTCGGTCCATTTGCCCGTGGCGGTGCCGCAATATCGGCGAACGCGGATGGGTTCGTTCCGCGCGGTGGCATCACGCTTCCCGAACCTGCACCTGCCGAGTTTCACGTGGGCCTCAGTCGCGCGGGAACTTTGTTTGGCCGCGTGGTGGATGGGCGAGGTCAGGGGATCGATGGCGCGACGCTCGAAGTGATTGGTACGGACGTAACCGGTGGCCCCATTGCCGACGATCCGCGTCGCAGCGTATTTCAGGCCGCACACTTTGACGCGATGTTGAGTGGCCCGCGTCCGCTGATGTCTGCGGGTGAACTTGGCGTGATGCCGGGACCGGTGCCGGGCATTCCGCGTGTGGGCTTGCCCTCTGCTGTAGCGCCTCTTCCGACAAATGCGATCAGCGCACGATCGATTTCGGCGGACCCTTGGGTGTCGCGCTCAGATGGGTCGTTTCGGCTCAATCCCGCAACGCCGGGACGCGTGCGCGTGTTTGCACGCCATCCGCAGTATGTCGAAGCGATGAGCGACGTTGTCGTCCTCACACCAGGCGGCGAGGCCAAAGTTGAAGTCGTGATGCGCGGTGGCGCAACGCTTGAGGGCGTCGTGAATGACAGCCGTGGTCGCGCCGTTGCACGCGCACGCGTGGTCGCCGCCGCAACCGAGGGAACCTTTGAGCGCGCGACGTATACCGCCACCGATGGCACGTTTGCGTTTGCCTCTGTGCCGGACGAATTGGTCCTGACTGCTTACGCGCCCGACGAAAGTGAAACGTCCGTGCGCACACGCATCGGTCTCGCCGAAGGGGACCGCAAGAAGGTGACGCTCGTGCTTCCTGACTCTCGGCTCGCACTTGCCGTGCGGGTGACCGACGACCGAGGGTACGCGCTTGCGTCCGCACAAGTGACCGCGCACTCCCTCGATCCCAACACACCGCTGCGCGTAACAGGCTTCACCGACAAGTTGGGCGATACAACGTTGCGCGGTGCAAAAGGGCTGGCACTTCGCGTGCGCGTTGAGGCGCCTGGGCATGCACCCAAGGTGGTCACAACGGACGGCAAACTCGATCCGCTTCGCGTCGAACTTGATCCCGCCGAAACGGCGTCTGGTGAAGTTCGGAGCAAGCGGACTGGTGATCGTCTTGCGGGTGCAGACGTCACCATCGTGGGTGAGGCGGGTGTGTTTCACGCCAAGACGGGCTCGGACGGCACCTACTCAATCGTGGGTCTGGGCGGCGGTCCGGCACAAGTGCGCGCGCGTGCAATCGGATATGTTGCCGAAACGAAGGCCGTTACCATTCTCTCGACGAGCCATCGCCGGCCTCAGTACTTGCCGCGGCTCGATCTTGCCGAAGAAGGCCTTGCCGAAGGCGAAGTGGTCGATGAGCGCGGTCAGGCCGTCGCTGGGGCTCGCGTCGCGCTCGGGCACGTGCCCACCTATATTGTGGCGAGCGCGGCTCTCGTGATCGCCGACGAGCGCGGACGCTTCAAGTTGAGAGAGCTGCCGGAGGGGCGCGTGTCGCTTGAGGCGTACGCCCCGGACGTCGGCCGAGGCGTAAACGGCGATGTAAAGGTTGTCGCGGGTCGCACCACCGTGGGTGTGCGGATCGTCGTGCACCCGATAGCGGACAGGGGCTACGATCCAGCAGGCGCCGGGAGCGTGGCTGTCACGCTCGGCGAAAGCGACACGCAAGAGGTCGTCATCGTTTCGGTCGTTGACAAAAGTGAAGCTGAACGCGCCGGTTTGATCGCCAATGACGTCATTGAATCGATCGATGGTGTGCGTGTTCGCACGATCGCCGATGCACGCAAACGGCTGAGCGGTCCGATCGCTGACGACGTTTTGATCACGATCGAACGCAATGGGAAGAGCATGAAGTTCCGCGCCTCGAGGGAAGGCGTTCGCCGCTAGGCCCCTCAAATCCTTGGGCTTTGGGCATCGCCAAGCCTTGTTGCGCGTCGCGTTAGCTAAAGAGGTTCAACCTGTTACGATGCAAAGAGCGAACATTCGGCTAACGCTCGGGGCGTCATTTCGCTAACGTGCCGCCAAATTCCCTCAAAACGAAGGGATATTACGGCGGCGCGCTATTTGCGGTTGCTTCGCCGGTGGAGGTCAAATGAGATCGATTTGGATGGCGAGGCTCAGCTTTGCCGCGCTTGTAGGGAGCACAATTGGCGGGTTGTCGATGGGCGGTTGCGCAAGTGAGCGCGAGCCGAACTATCGAACGCAAGCCGGTATCTTGGACAAGAGTTTCTTCTTGGGGCCCGATCTCCAAGATTCCCGCGACGATCCGGAGTTTCGCACAAAGAGCTTCAATATCGACAGCGCGGTTAACACCTCTAACTACAGCGGAACGATCGGTGGTGCCACCGCCGTCGACCGCGTTCGTTGGGAAGTCACTGAAGATTGGCTGTTCGCGCGACGCTCCTATCAAGAGTCACCCGGCTCCGATAAGCGCGCCTTGCCTCGCGTCGAAGTGTCTCCCGGCGTCTGGGAATTCCCCGGAAAGGCCGACGGAACGATCATTGCTGCCTACCGCGTCGAAAGCCACTTCGACGTTCGCCGCGACTACAACTCGCAGACCGGTGAAGAGACCAACGTGGTCGTCGAAAACACGTCAGACCGGCCTTGGTATCTGCGTGCACAAATGCGCGTGGACTTCTCGCAAAACCACGCCGAGAGCACCAGCGGCGCTGACATGAGCTGGGTCTTCGGCGAGGGCAACCAAGTCACCTCGATCCAGTACGCAACGACCAACGAAAACGATGAAGACAAGACGACGTTCGACCCAAAGAACGGCTACTTCGACATCACCAATAAATACCAGCTCAAGCCAGATGTCATGCCCGAGTTCGGCATCGCCGAATGCGTGATCACGGGCTTCTTCAACGGCGCAACCTCGGGCGACTGCACGCCAACCGAAGTCAAGCTGCGAAGCTCGTACGTCAAGCTAACCGGCAACGAAGACTTCGAGTCTTTCGAAGAGAATCTTGCCCAGCGCGACATCGTCGGCAACTGGGGCAACGCCGGCAGCAACTACAACCGCGAATACGGCGGCGCACCACTGACGGCGTGGGATCCACAATACGGCTTCACCGATGCCAAAACCAAGACGTTCTTCTCCATCCACAACATCTGGGAGAAGAGCCATCAAGGTGCAAAGTGCACAAACAACGCAGACACCGATGCCGATGGCACGGCGGACGCGTGTGACAACGGCAAGACCAGCTACAAAGGGGCAACGGGCTCACAGTGCGACCTCAACGCTGGCAAGTGCACCATCCCGATTCGCGATCGTTCGGTCAAGACCATCGGCTATTGGCTCAATGCCGACGTCCCAGTCGAGCTCCTCGATCAAGTCGACTCGAAGGGCAAAATCACGCTTGGTG
Source organism: Myxococcales bacterium (assembly GCA_023248745.1). Classification (GTDB taxonomy): domain Bacteria; phylum Myxococcota_A; class Polyangia; order Polyangiales; family Polyangiaceae; genus JAHFDX01. The sequence continues at coordinate 5,767 of JAHFDZ010000121.1, forward strand.
GCCCCATCGAAGAGATGACCATCACATGGGATCAGTTCCTCAAGGTCGCGGTGGCCACCCGTCGCGAAGTTGAGTGCCGTCGTACCAAGACTGGCGATCGCGACGCATGTCACGAGCTCTACTTCGAGCCTGGTCCCAAAGACATGGTTACGTTCGGTGGCTGGGGCATCGACAAGACCAAGGTTCTTCCAGTTGACCAAGGCCGTCCGGTCATTACGACCTGCCACAACCCTGTGCGCAGCTACGATCCAAGTAACTGCGGCACGGTTGGCGAGAAGATTCGTCTCGGCGACGTTCGCAAGAACTACACGATCTACTGGCCATACGCGTCACGCGCACCTTACGGCGGCGTCGCTTCAATCGGTGGTGACCCGCTCACCGGTGAAATGGTTGGCGCAACGGCGACCATCATGGGTCGCTCGGCAACATTTGGTGCGGCGCAACAGCGCGATATCATTCAGCTGGCGATTGGCGATATCACGGTCGACGAGCTCGTCGCCGGTGGTCAAGCCGAGCGCTATGCCGATCTCGTCAAGAGCGGCAAGGTCGTCACCAGCGTTGCAAAAACGCCTGCCGAGATCGAAGCAGCCGTCAAGAACATTGACCTTGATAACATCAAGGCCACCGTGAGCGTGACGGCCCCTACGCTCGATTCACTGAGCGGCCCACAGCGTCAGCTCGAGCGCGCGAAGCTGCGCGCGAAAGACTCTGTGATGTCACCAAGCCTCGCGAAGAACGACGAGCGTCTCGCGGCGTTGCTCAAGCAACTTGACAATACCGAGTACGCCGCCGAAATCAGCAACCGAGGCTTGCAACAACTCGTCTCGGGCTCGAAGGATCAAAGCACTGCGGCTTACCAAGCGATCAAGACGTTCGCTTCGCAAGACCCAAGCCGCATTCAAGACCTTTACGATCACTACATGGCGTACCTTGGCAACAAGGGCGTTTGCTTCCTCGACTCCGCGGCCAACGCGGGCGTTCCAGGCAGCATCTACCAAGCGTCACTCGCACCTTACTTCAAGCAGAAGTACGCCGACCTCGACGTCAAGACCCGCGGCGTCAAGATTTACGAAGACCTCCTTCGCGAATCAGTCAAAGGCATTGGCTTCCACGAAAT
>JAHFDZ010000121.1:6893-17084 GCA_023248745.1 Myxococcales bacterium
AACTTCTCGAGCTCTTGGGACTCGCAAAACTACACGCCGCAATACTGGCAGCTCCGAACGAACGAGAGTCAGTCCACCACGATCTGTGCGGCTGCACGCACGGGTACAAACGACACGTGCCTTGGCCCGCGTTACCTCGACCCGATGACAGACGACGAGCAAGGCGTTGGCGCCGAACCTCGCCCTGGCATCGAGTACTTCGCGAACACCTCGACGATGGAGTACCAAATCGAGCGCTTCGGCGAGACCGTCGGCGGCGGCACCTACGACTTGCACGCCATGAAGACGCTGTACGGTCGCGTGCTTACTACATTCGATGATCGCATCATTCCGGCCGCACAGCAGCAGTACTTCGCGGTGAAGACGCTCTCGCAAGGCATCCCTTCCGAGCTCGTTTTCGATCCAAAGAAGGGCTACGGCATGCACTACACGCGCGCTGCGATGACCGCGAAGGTCTTTGACGCGGCTCGCGATTGCCGCGACGCAACCGATGCCGAAAAGGCAACGGCCAAGTGGCGCATCGTTCACGGCAAGGTGTGCTCGCCTTCGCCACAGAACCACCTCGCGTTCGAAGACATGAAGTCGAGCGAGATTGCGTTCACGAGCGGCAAGACCGTCAACCCCATCGGCGTCAACGGCGTCCGTTGGTCAGGTGTCGACGAAAACGGCACGACGCTCACACGCTGGCAGTTCCGTTACGGCGAAGACTACAGCCGCGGTGGTTACATCCACGCCAAGCTCTTCGACAGCGGTGCTGACATCTACGAAATCACCAACAACGTCACCAAGCGCTACGATCTCACGTACCCCTGGTCGTACTTCCGCCGCCTGAACAGAGAGTTCGCGTGGTGGTCGATTCCAAACTCAGTTTCGGGCAGCACGTTTTCACGCATGCGCGCCTATCACTGGAGCACGACGACCGACATCGGTCGCTCGAACGCCGCTGACATGGCGAACGACGATCAAGATCGTCCAGCTGTCATGGCCGCATCCGAGATGTTCAACTTCCTCCAGCGTGTCATCCTCACGCCAGAGCCTGGTGGATATGGCAAGACCGCGTCGGTGCGCACGTCGCCACGCCCAGGTGCATTGCCAATCTTGGACATGACCGAAGCGACCGGTACGAACGCATTCGGTTCGATCGGACTCATCGACGGTCGTTACGTTCAAATCGATTTCGACAACGATCGCGGCGGCAGCTGGGACTACCAGCACTACCCCGTTCACGTCAGCTTCGACGAAGAGAAGGTTCTCGCGTTGCGTGAACTCGTCGACTCACGACCCACGCTCTCGACCATCTCGCGTGAGAACGCACTCGACGGTCGCGACCCCTACATCAGCTTCCGTACAGACACCCCGCACGCAATCGATCGCTTGGTTGGTGCGCTGATGTCCGAAGACTGGGAGACCCTTGGCCCATCGATGCTTTCGGATACGAAGGCACTCCAGAACTTCAACCTCCTCGAGAAAGACGCTTCCAAGGTCACCCGTCCAGCGGGCTCCGGAATCATCTTCCCGAACATGGGCTACTCGAACGAGCTCGGCACCGGCATCTATGCCTTGCTGTTCTCGCGCTACAGCAGCGACATGACGCTCGCCACCAAGATGCGCGTTCGCGTCGAAGGCGACTCAGGTCCAACCATCGCCGATTCGCGACGCGTTTCCTTCAACGACCCCATCACCGGTCAGAAGTACATCGCGTCAAAATTCGGTACCGAGACCTTGTCGAAGGCTTGCACCAAGGACTCTGACTGTTCAGGCGTCGACGCGAAGTGTGTCGAAGGAACGTCGCGATACTGCGCTATCGCTGGCATTGCGCAGGGCCGTGCAGTCGAAACCGGCATCGGCTCGCGCATGATTCAGCGCGCGAACGATCTCCTCACGGCCGCATACGAAGTGAAAAAGGACATCGACGGTAAGCCAATTCTCAATACCTACGGTGAACCCGAGCTCATTCTCGATGGCAGCGGACAGCCGAAGAAAATCTCTTCGAGCACCGTGCTCACACTTCAACGCTACATCGGGCTCCTCGATGGCATGCGCCAAGTGAGCAAGATCCTCGGCGGCGGCCCCTTGGGCGGCGGCGGTGGTGACGGCGGCGAGTGATCGTAAATAGTCAATAAAGTTGACAATGACAACCGCGCCTCTTCGGAGGTGCGGTTGTTTTGCTTGTGAGACCCTTACACCGCAATCAGTGGCAAGCCGCGGCGTGGCGCTTTTGTCACGGTCTTGCCCGTATGACCAAGCGCATCGAACGCTTTGCGATAGGACGCGAACGTGCCGCCTGCGCGAACGGCATCGACCACGGCGAGCCCTTCTGCCTCACCACCTTGCGCAAGCACGTACTCAACCCACGCCCACTTGGCGCTTGTAGAGCGTACGTCGGCGCGCCCCTTGAGGCCGCGCTTGAGGCGCGTGAGCCTTGCGTCGATAACGTCGATGCCGGCGTAGGCATGATTGTCGAGCGGCGTGTTGCGCTTGCTGCAGAAGGGCGCGATCCCAAGCGCAACTGGAATGATCCGCGAGAGCTCCGTGACGAATGCCACGCACTCGTCGACATCTTCGTCGGTCTCGCCAGGAACGCCGATCATCAAATAGAGCTTCAAGCGATCCATTTGATGAAGACGCGCCATTTCGGCGGCTTTTTGCAGATGCTTTGGCCTCGCACGACGGTCGAGAAGGTCGCGTACGCGCTCGCTTGTGCCATCCATTGCGGTCGTTAGCGTGCGATAGCCGACGCGTTTGAGGGCTCCGACAAACTCGTCGGTCAGGCGGTCGGGGCGCAACGATGAGAGGCCCACCTCGCAGCCGCGATCGGCAAGTGCGTTGACGATGCTCACAATCTTCGGATGATCGCTCACGGCCGCGCCAACGAGTCCCACGCGCTTTGCGTCGTGTGGAATGAGTTCGAGCACACGTTCCATGGGCGCGATGCGCATGCCGCCATTGGTGGTGCGACGCATCACGCAATAGGTGCATCCACGCGAGCATCCGCGCTCGGTTTCGATGAGAAACATGTTCGAGAATTCGGTGTGCGGCGTGCGAATTGGCGCCCAAGCGGGCAGCACCGCGTTGTCGGCGGCCGCAACCGGAGGAAGAAGCGTGTGGTGCGTGGGTACGAACACGTGGGGCAAGCTTGCGAGCGCATCGAGCTGCGCCTGTCGTGACGTGCTGGCTTCGATGAGTCTAAGTGCCGCCACGGTCAACTCCTCGGCCTCGCCCATGATGATCGCGTCGACCAAGCCTGCGAGCGGTCCTGGATTCGAAAACGTGAGCGGTCCACCGGCGAGGATGAGCGGATCCCGATCGGTGCGGTCTTGCCGCCGAACGGGGATTCCCGACCCATCGAGCATTTTGACGAGTCCCGCCAGCTCGAGCTCGTACGCCACACTAAAGGCGACGACAGGGAACGCGCTGAGCGGGCGCAGCGACTCATACGAAAGTGGCGCCGATGTTTGCACCCCCGCGTCATCGAGAAACAGTCGCTCAGCCGCGAATCCGCTTGCTTCCTGGATGGCGCGATAGATGCGCTGATACCCAAGCGAACTCATGCCTGTCGCATAAGGAGACGGATAAGCCAACCCAACTGTAAAGGGCGCCTGCTTGTCGATGCGGCCGATCTCGTCGGTCAGACGTCGTCTTATGCGTTCACGTTCTTGGGTCAAACCACTTCCTTGCCAGCGGCCTTTGTGCGGCGAAAAGGGTGGGCGCGCAAGCACGGTTGGTGCTTAGAGGCAGAAATTGGGGTGGCGCCCGCCGACAACTTGCGACAAAACCCGCCGACCAACAGAAGGAGCGCCCTGTGCTGCGTTCGACTCGACTCGTTTTTGCCTCGATGATTCCATTTGCGGGCCTAATTGTGGCTGCGTGCTCTGAAACTCCCGGCACCGGAACGCCGGATGGCGGTGGCGATGGTGGTGCAGCAGACGGCCGCACTCCAGACGGCACCGCGCCCGATAGTGGCAAACCGTCGAACCCCAATGGCTTCACGTCGGCGCCTGTCCCGACGGTCGAAAAATGCACCACCGCATTGCCCAAGGCGTCGAGCGGCGTTTGCGACGTGACCAAAACGGGAACGGCCGGTGTTGTGGTGCGTGGCCGTGTGGTTACGCCCGACAAGGTTTACGAAGGTGGAGAAGTCGTCATCGACAGCACGGGCATCATCCAATGCGCTGCCTGCGATTGTTCGGCCGAAACGGCGTACGCCGCGGCGACGCAAATTGCATGCGCTGAGGGCGTTGTGACGCCGGCGCTCATCAACACGCACGATCACGTGACGTTCGCTCAGCTTGCACCAAAACCACACACGGCCCGTTACGATCACAGGCACGAGTGGCGCAAAGGTGCAGGCGCATCGAAGCCAAAAATTTCGACTCCTGGCGGTACGGGAAACAACTCCGTTCCACTCGCCGAGCTCCGCTTCGTTCTGAGCGGCGCTGCGTCGACGGTCGGTTCGGGTGGTGCCGCCGGAATGGTTCGGAATCTTGACCAAGTCGCAAACTCGGGAGGCCTCTCGGGTCAAGCCGTTGAATACGAGACATTCCCTCTGGGCGACAGCGACGGAAAGATGCTGACCGACTGCAGCTACAAGCCAGCGGTGACCACCGAGCAAGCGGCGTCCGAAGAAGCCTTCGCGCCACACGTTGCCGAAGGCATCGGCGATAGCGCACGCAACGAATTTGTGTGCGCCTCGGGACAGGCCGGCTCCCAAGTCGATTACATGAAGCCACAGACCGCGATGATCCACGCGATTGGTCTATTGCCCGCAGACGCTGCGCTTGCGGCATCCAAGGGTGTTGGCGTGGTCTGGTCGCCTCGCTCAAACATCGATCTCTACGGATTCACTGCGTCCGTTTCGACCTTTGCGCGTTTGGGTGTTCAGCTTTCACTTGGCACCGACTGGTCGGCGTCGGGCAGCATGAACATGCTTCGAGAACTCAGCTGCGCGGACGACTACAATCGTAACAACCTTGGTGGCTTTTTCGCGGACTACCAACTCTACCGTATGGTGACCGAGGACGCGGCGGCCAACACCGCAAAGGGCAATCAAATCGGCGCGCTCAAGAAGGGTCTCTTCGGCGACATCACCGTGTGGAACGGCGCTGGTAAAGATACTTGGCGATCGGTGCTCAACGCCGGTGTGAGCGATGTTGCCGTCGTGCTGCGCGCGGGCAAAGTGCTAACCGGCGAGACCGAGATCGTCGACGCACTCAGCGGCGGCACAGGATGTGAAGCGCTCTCCGATTGCCTCGCGGACCACAAAATCTGTGCGCAGCAAGAATTCGGAAAGAGTGTTTCCGATATTTTCACAGCGGCTGCCGGTGACAAATACCCCGTCTTCTTCTGCGGCGCGCCAACCGACGAACCGAGCTGCGTTCCAAGCCGTCCGAACGAGTTCACCGGCGTTGGTTCAAGCACCGACACCGATGGCGACGGCATCCCCAACGACAAGGACAAGTGTCCGACGGTCTTCGACCCACCACGCCTGATCGACAAAGGTCAACAGGCCGACGCGGATGGCGATGGCGCTGGCGACGCATGCGATCCGTGTCCGCTCAAGCCGAACTCCACCGAGTGCGCACCAACCGCCGGCGATCTCGATTCCGACGGCGTAGCCGACGACAAAGACAACTGCCCCACCACCGCCAATGCCGACCAAGCCGACGACGACAAAGATGGCAAGGGCGATGCCTGCGACGCGTGTCCGAAAGATGCAAACCCTGGCGCGGCGCCATGCCCTGCGAAGAAAGACACCATCGCTCAGGCGCGCGCAGAGGCAAAAGGCACGGCCGTGACGATCGAGAACGTGTGCGTGACGGCAAAGCGCGATCACGTCGATCAATATGGCGTTTGGATTCAAGACCCAAACCCGACATCAACAACCACGAGCAACGGCGTACTGGCTTATCTAGCCAAGACCGTTCCAACCGTTGCCATTGGCGACCTCGTGACCGTGACCGCGAAAACGAGCGAATACAGCGGAGGCATTCAACTCGATGACGTGACCATCACCAAGACGGGCTCATGTCCGAAGACGATCGATTCGATGATCGCCACGGTGAGTGCTGCCGATATCGCCACGGGCGGATCACAAGCGGCGCTTTACAATGGCATGTTGGTCAAGATTACGAACGTTGTCGTGACGACCGCCAACCCGGACGCGCCGACTGACTTTGACGAATTCAGCGTGACCGGCAATTTGCGAATCGACGACTACGCCTACGAAGTCCTCGACAACACGTACACGGTTGGGGCGACGTTCCAATCGATAACGGGTGTTGTCATGTTCGGCTTCGCAAACAGCAAACTCTGTCCGCGTTCGGCTGCTGATATCGTGCAGTGAATGCACACCCTCCATCTTGTCAGGCACGGTGACACGTCTCACAGTTCGGAGGGCGTCTTCTGTGGCGATCTCGATCCGCCAATCACCGAAAAGGGCAAGCAGCAAGCCGAGAAGCTCGCGCTGCTTGCAGCGGCCCTCAAGCCGCAGGCGATTTATGTCAGCCCCAAATTGCGCGCGCGCATGACCGCCGAACCGACGGTCAACGCACTTGACCTTGTGCCAAGGTACGATCATGGCTTGCGCGAGATTGGCTATGGCACTTGGGAGGGTCGGCTCGAGACCGAGATCAAAAAGACGGAACCTGAGGCGTACGCGGCATGGAATGGCGATCCGTCTGTTGCGAGCCCACCCGGTGGTGAGAGCGCGTTTGCGATCGCTGCGCGGGCGTTGCCGGTGCTGCTTGCGATTCGCGATGCGCATCCGGATGAGACCGTGATGGTGGTGAGCCATAAGGCGACGATTCGGGTGATCACGTGCGCGCTACTGGGGTTGCATCTTGGGAGATTTCGGGATCGCGTTGCGTGTCCGACGGCGTCGGTGACGACGTTTGAATTTGGGGATCGCGGGGCGATGCTGACGCGGATTGGGGATGTGAGTCATTTGCGATAGGGGGCGCTGCGCTTGTGGTCACGCTGACGCTCACGCGTAACCCCGCGCGCGGTTCCCTTGATATGATAGCTGCGCTTCGCGGGTATGTGCTGCGCACGGCTATTTGGGGGCCGAAACTACGTTTCGCCCCCAAACCCCCATCTTCCTTCACTACGAAGAGATGATTCGTGCAGCTGGGCGCTTGGCTACCCTGGTGTCCACCTGGATCGCTTCCCTACGCACGCTAAAGAGCGTGCTCGGTCGCTGGGTTGGGGGTCGGTTGGTGCTGCCTTGCGGGTTCAGATGGGAGCTGGTGTAACGCGCTTCTTTGGCGAGGTACGTGCGTCGGTAGCGACTCCGCTCTCGCTTCGCGCTGATGCGGAGCGCCGTGCGAAGTGGGTGATGTTGCGAAGCGATGCGCGAGAGCGCGAGCGAGGTCGTGACGCAGGCACCTACGAGACTGGTTCGCCAGTGGGCAATGGTCAACTTACTTTCCAGAATCGTTGGAGTGCGAATGGCGCGTGCGACCAATGGGCGGCCATGCGGCTTACGGAGTAACATTGAGGGCACATGAAGCGACAGATGGCAGCCATGGGGCTCGTGGTGTTGGCGTCGAGTGGTTGCGCGCCGGCGATGTCGGGACCTATCGTCAAGGCGGTTGCCTTGCCAACGCGCGTGAGCGGGCCAGTTGAAGGCGATACAGAAGATCGCGCGTGGGATGACGACAAGCCGCGCGTGATCAAGCGCGAATGGGATGTGAAGGTTTTTGGGGGATTGTGCGATCACGGATCGACGTGCGAGGTGAAGGCGAAATCGCGCGTTATTGTGTCAGATGCGAAATACATCGACGAGCCAGGATTCGTCGATTGGCTCAATCGCGAAGGGATCGAGTTTCGCCCTAGTGAAGTGGCGCAACGCGAACTGCTCAAGACGCCAGCGGCGCGAAAGCTGCAACGGTTTTCGCTAGCACGGGCGACAACGGACGCGGACTTGACGCAGGTCGTGTCGGCAATGCCTCAGCTGCGGGAGTTGAGTCTGGAGAGCACGCAAGTGAGCGACGCCGGCATGGCGGAAGTGTCCGCAATGCCTCAGCTGCGAGAGTTGAATCTGTCGTCAACGCAAGTGAGCGACGTGGGCATGGCGGAAGTGTCCGCAATGCCTCAGCTGCGAGAGTTGAATCTGTCGTCAACGCAAGTGAGCGACGTGGGCATCGCGGAAGTGTCGAAGCTGAGTCAGCTGCGGGCGTTGGATCTGTCCTTCACGAAAGTGAGCAACGCGGGCATGGCGGAAGCGTCGAAGCTGAGTCAGCTGCGGGCGTTGAATCTATCCTTCACGGGAGTGAGCGACGTGGGTATGGCGGAAGTGTCGAAGCTGAGTCATCTGCGGGAGTTGGATCTGTTTGACACGGAAGTGAGCGACGCTGGCATGGTGGAAGTGTCGAAGCTGAGTCACCTGCGGGCGCTGAGCCTGTCGCGCACGAAAGTGAGCGACGTGGGCATGGCGGAAGTGTCGAAGCTGAGTCATCTGCGGGAGTTGGACCTTGGCCGCACGAGAGTGAGCGACGTGGGCATCGCGGAAGTGTCGAAGCTGAGTCAGCTACGGGAGTTGGATCTATCGGGCACGCAAGTGAGCGACGTGAGCATGGCGGTGGTGTCGAAGCTGAGTCACTTGCGGAGGCTGGATCTGCGCAACCTAAAAGTGAGCGATGTGGGCATGGCGGAAGTGTCGAAGTTGAGTCAGCTGCGGGAGTTGGATCTGCGGGACACGCAGGTGAGCGACGTGGGCATGGTGAAAGTGTCGAAGCTGAGTCACTTGCGGAGGCTGGATCTGCGCAACCTAAAAGTGAGCGATGTGGGCATGGCGGAGGTGTCGAAGCTGAGTCATCTGCGGGAGTTGGATCTGTCGTCAACGAAAGTGAGCGACGCCGGCATGGCGGAGGTGTCGAAGCTGAGTCAGCTTCGCGCGTTGAATCTGTTGGGCACGCAGGTGAGCGCTGGCGGATGCGGCACGCTGCGCGGTCAATTGCCGTTGACAACCGTTTTTTGCGAATAGCGCGGAAGCGGAGCCGGGGTTCGCCTCCTAATTGAGGGACGTGCAGGTGGCGTTGCAGCCGTCTCCGCTTTTGGTGTTGCCGTCGTCGCAGACTTCGCCGCCATCGAGGACACCGTCGCCGCATCTTGGGACTGTGCAGTTGGTGCGGCATGCGGTCGCTGCGGCGAAGGCTTCGATCGTGATCGTCTCTGTCATGATGAGCGGGATGCGGACGAGCGTGTCCTTGACCCAGCCCCATGTCGTGATGCCTTGCGTGAACTTTGGGGTGACCGTGACCTTCCACGCACCGGGAAACGGAAGTCCGCCAAGGACGCCGCCGTCGCTGTTGCGGGTGAAGTTCCAGCGGCCGCTTGCGGTGGTGGAACTCGACTTGAAGAATTCGGATTCTTCGTCGTCGGCCAGATCGATTTGAAAGCCGCTGGGTAGACCCGCGATGTCCATTTCGACTACGGAGGTTGGTTGCGCCTGACCCGTGTCGTCGTCGATGCCGTGCGTCAGTACGAGGCTGAGGCGGCCTGTTGCGGAGTCGACGTAGAGATAGATGCGGCTCTCGCCCACTTGCTCGAGGCCTGTGTGCGAGCTTGCGGAGTAGTAGTTGTAGAAGGACGACGAGGTCTTCTTGCGGATGATTGGGTTCGTGCCGATGCGCGTGCCTGAGGGCTGCGAGATGAGAAATGCGGGTCTGTCGCCGTTGTTTGCACCGAGATCGCACGCTTCGGTACTTGCGACTTTGCCGTCACCGCAGACCGGCAATTTGCAGTTATTGTCGCAGCCGTCAAGATCATTGACGTTGCCGTCGTCGCACTCTTCGTGGCCCTTCCACGTGAATCCGTCTCCGCATCGCGCGGGTAGACAGCTCGTCGTGCAATCGTTGGTGTCGAGGGTGTCGCCGTCGTCACACGTTTCGACGCCCGCGCGCACGAATCCGTCTCCACACCGCGCGGGAAGGCATGACGACAAGCACGCGTCGGTGTCGTCAAAATTCTTGTCGTCGCAAACCTCGGGTGGTTGCACCACGCCATCGCCGCACGTGGGAGGTCCGCAGTGTGAAGTGCATGTGCCGCCATCAACCATGTTGGTTTCGGCGTCGATGTCGCCGTCATGGGTGTCGCCGCCGTCGTTGCGAAGCAGCCAACCGTTGTCACAAAGTTCAACGCCGATGTGCACGAAGCCGTCGCCACAAACAGCCTTCACACACGTTGCGATGC
>JAHFDZ010000122.1 GCA_023248745.1 Myxococcales bacterium
CGCGAGTCCGAGCCAGGTGCCTTATGCACAGAGCCTAAAAGGTGACCTCGCAGGAGAAGCCGAGACCACTACCTTCGCCGAAACGACTGTAGTGGTCCAAACTGGTACAGGAGCCTACCATTTAGTCGCTTGGGCTGATGCCTTGGATTGTGGCTGACGCGTGGGGTGTCGGACGGCACCTCCCTTGGGCTGATGCTGGATCGGCTGAGGCGCATTGAAAGTGGAACGCGACTTCGGTGACGTGTTCTCCTGAGAGAATGACTCGTCCTTCTTGGCCTCTCGCGTTCGACATGACCGTGGGCTTGCTCGCGAAACATTACTTTCGTGGTGAGGTCCGAGGCCTTGATCGTATCCCAAGTGGCGGGGCGCTTCTCGTTGGCAATCACAGTGGCAATCCCGTGATTCCGGACACATTCATGTTCGCGCATGCCTACCTCCACAAGAACGAGAACGACGAGCCGGTCTCTGGTTTGGTGCACAACTTCGCGTTTGAGGTGCCAGTCGTCGGAAACTTTGTGCGACGGCTCGGCGGGGTTCCTGCGTCTCATGAAAATGCGATGAACGTCCTGTCAGGCGGCGGCAAAGTGCTCGTCTACCCCGGTGGCGGTTGGGAGTCGTGCAGACCTTCAAGCGATCGCGACAAGATCGATTTTCACGATCGAACGGGCTTCGTCAGATTGGCCTTGCGCGCCAAGGTGCCAATCGTACCCGTCGTTACCGCCGGCTCTCATGATGGCTTCTATCTGCTTACCCGCGGCGACCGAATTGCGAGCGCGCTGGGTCTCAAAAAGTATCTGCGTATGGACGTCTTCCCAATCGGTTTCAGCTTCCCAACCGGCGTCGTTATCGGCCCGATGTGGCCTTTCATCCCGCTGCCAAGGAAGATTCTCGTCGAATGCCTGGCGCCATACGTACCCATTGGGGACGTCAATTCAGTTGACGATGTCCGCTCAAACTACCTCGGCATCACGGGCGCGATGCAAGACGCACTCACCAAGCTTGCGGCCGATCTTCCGCGAAGCCGCCGGCACACATGACAAAACAAGATCGAATGTATGCTGACCTGCTCGCATCGAAGCAGCCGTAGACTACTGCCGCGATCCCCACTTTGATCCCTAAGCGTTCGGAGAACTCGATGAGAAAGTCACTCTTGGCCGCCGCCGCCGCCGCGCTCATCGCACCCCTTGCTTTCGCAGACACATGGCCGTTGCCGCGCCACGATGCTCAGCGAACGGCGACATCCCTCGGAACGGTGTCCATCGTCAGCCCGACCGTCGGCTGGCGCACTTACGTTGGCGCCCCTGTGACGTCTGCCGCGGGCACGTTCGATCCGATCGACTCAACGGTGTTCTATTCCGTTACCGGTGGCAAGGCGGTCGCTCGTCGCATCACGACGCAACAAACGCTCTGGCAATCCGCGCTGGTGGGCATCACGACAATCGCAGGAGCTGCCGATCTCGATGGCGACGGCAAGTCAGAGGTCGTCGCATTTGCTCCGAACGAAGCGATCATCTTCAACGGAAGCACGGGCGCGATTGCTTGGCGCTCGTCTCGCACGGACTTCGGCTACATCCTCAGCGTTCGTTTGGCCGATCTCAATCGCGACGGAAAAACCGACGTGCTTGTCGACGATTGCGGCTCGTGCGCCAAGGTCGGCAAATTGGTAACGGGGGTCTATTCATTCGCAAGCGGGTTGAGCCAACCGCAAACACTTTGGACCGTCGCGGCGGGCGGCACGAAGCCCGGTTATCACGCAGGCTCAGACTCAATCGTCAACCTTGATGACAGTTCGACGCAAGTCGTTCTGTCATACGGCGACGAAGTTCAAGTCTTGCGTGGCTCGAACGGAACTACGCTGAGCAAGCTCACGATTCCGAATGTGGGGCCCTACACATTCGCGCACGTTCCTGCGATGGCCGCACAGCTCGACGGAACGGGTAGTCGCGAACTTCTCGTCATAAAGCCGAATTCCGCAGACAACGATCTGCGCGGGATCAGCGCATTTCGGGTCGACGCAAACTCGGGAGCGTCAAGCTTGATGTGGCGCGCGACCTTCGCCGACGGTGGCGCTGTTTCGACACCTGCTGACCTTGCAAGCGACCTCGATGGTGATGGCGCGGAAGAAGTCATCTTCTCAGGATTTACGTCAGGAAGCTGGACTACAAAGATCCTTGACGGAAAGACCGGCACCCTTCGTTTCGAACTCGCCGGCGCTCGTCTCGAGGGCACCGCAAACCTTGACGGTCTTGCAGGGGCAGAAATAGTAACGGCAGCAGCCGACGGCCTTAGCGCTTATGCGATTCGCAACGGTGCCATCACGCGAATCGCTGGACCACTCGCGGGCTACCGCGCCCTCTCGGTTTCCGTACCAAGTCTTCGCACAAAGGGCCCGCTTTCGGCGCGGCTCGCCACCACGCCCAATGGATTGGTCGTCGGTACATTGCACGGCAAAGCGCCTTACGCAAACCTCGGAGGCGCGGGTCCGTTTGCGACCGTCGCACTCGCAACAATGGGTACGTCAGGCTGGCAACTCGGTTCCACGTACAAGCCGAGCGTCGGCTACGTCAGCGACGCATTCATCGTCGATAACGCAACGAGACCCTACGTGCAGTTGGCAGCGGGAACGAGTTTTGGCGCACTCGAAGTGCTCGACAGTACGCTCCACGTCACCAACGCGGCTTCTACGACACAAGAATTGGTAATCGGCACGCTTGTCGGTGGGACGACTTCGTTGCCTTCGCCGCTCGTGTCAAAAGACAGCAGTGGTCCATTCGTCGTAATCCCCTCGCCGCTCGCGGCGCGCTCTGTGGTCGACGCACGGGACGCATCGCTTGTCGTCTCTCCCAAAACACGATGGGAAGCCGATCTTGGTCCCACGAGCATCATCGATTTCGGTGGCGCGCTCGGCCTTCAGCTCGTCAGCATCGACGCTTACGATCTAGTCGCGCGGCGCACAACAGACGGAGCCGAATCAAAGCGGCTGAGCCTTGGAGTGGGCAATGTTGAATCGAGCGGATTTTCGCTAGCTCCTTTGCGCGTGAGCGGTCGAGCCGAACCGCTCGTAGCCGTCGACTGGGCAACCGCAACGACACAGGTCGCGCAAAAGGGCGTCGACATGAGTGCCGGCTCCGTTCTGTGGAGCGGGAATCCAATTCTCTATGGTGGCTTCTTTGGTTCTTCAATTGCCGATCTAAACGGCGATGGAACTGACGAGTGGTACTCGATGAGCAATGGACTCACCGTTCGTCAAGCAAGCGACGGGAGTGCCATCAAAGATACAACCCTCGATACGGGTTACTCCGCGCCTATCGCGGGAGACTTCAGCGGCGGCGGCAAACTTGAACTCTTGCATCAAGCCGGCAACGAAATTCAACTCATGAACGCCGATCGCTCAGTTGCCTGGAAGGCCAGCTACGTCGAGCCCTCGAACGGAAGATTTGGAACACGTGCCAGTTGCGCAGGGGGCGCTGCATTTGTAACTCCTGCAGTTCAGTCTTCGTGGGTGCGTTGGTACGATGGCAAAACGGGCGCGATCAGCGGCGCGAAGGTCGCTGCGGGCGGCGTCCTCTTTGATTCGATCGAAGCGGCAACGAATGCTGGCAAGTCAACGGGAGAGCTGAGCGATATCTCATCGGTGGCCGACCTCGGAGGAAAGGGCCCCGCGGTTCTTTTCGGATCGACTGACGGATACCTGTACGCCGTCGATGCGTGCGCGAAAACGCTCGTGTGGGCTATCGATTTGGGAGCGCCCGTGAGTAGCCCCGTTGTTGCCAATCAGGACGATGATATCGCCGACGAAATTCTCGTGAGCACGAGCAACGGATTCGTTCACGTACTTGACGTTCCACGATGCGAGGGTGTGGCGTCGATCACGCTCGAAGGGTTGACTGCACAGAAGCTCAACGCCGGTGCGACGCTATCGGTAAAGTGGCCCTCGACGCCCAGCGCACTCAAGTACGACGTCGGCCTCGTGAACTCAGACAACCTGCCGGTTTGGACGCCACCCTTTCGCGAGTCCACCACAACGACGTTCACATTCAACACCGACGGGCTTCTCGCCAATCGGGTCTATCGCGTCGTCGTAAGACCCGTCAGCCAAGTTGGCGCGTGCGCAGAAACGTTCTCTCGCGAGTTTTCAGTCAACGACGACGAACCGCCCGCAGGAAAGCTTGCCGCGACGTATGTGGGCAACGAGCTCAACGTTCGCGTCGACGCGAGTGACAACTTAGCGCTCGATCACTTCACGCTTGGGTGGAGATACGGGGGTGAGCAGGCGACGAAGCCGTTGAAGGACCAACTGCTCAAGGGAAAAACTGCATCAGAGTCGGTCGCGTTTGCGCCTGACGATCCATCGAAAAACGTAGAACTTGTCCTCCAGGTTTTCGATTCTGCAAATCTCAGCAAGACCGTTACCCTCTTGGTCTCTTTGCCCGAGCCACCTCGAGGCGACGGCTGCGATTGCGCGACGAGCAGCGGCCAGAAACCGGGCATCGGGGAAGTTATGCTCGCTTTTGCAGCACTGTTTTGGGTGCGCAAGCCCCGCCACGGTAGGGCTAAGTAACCAAAAATCTTACCAACGCCACATAGAACTCCCTCGGGCGCCGACCGTCTATTCCACACACGCCATGCGGAGTGGCGACGGGGGACAAAAATGAACAAGAGAATCGTCAAGCCAGCAGTGGCCATGTGGCTGCTCGCGTTTGGAATGGGCTGCGCGGCGTTGAATGTGGGAGGACATCGTGATGTAAGCACGGAGCTCGAGCGAGCTCAGCGCCAAAACGACACCGCGAAAATTCAAGCCATTTGCGATGACGAATCACTCGGAGGGTTGGACAAGCCCTACGGCGTCGCTAGCGGCGACGACATGTGGACAAACAACAACCACGTTGCACGCCGCAACGCCTGTAAGGCTCTCAAAGACCAAAAAGACGACGTCGATGGTTCTTGCGGCGACCTAACCGCACGCTACGAAAAGGCGACTCACCCCTCAACGGAGCCAGCGAAGTACTACGGCCGTTGGGCCACGCGATTCGCGAAATGTAACGACTACAAGACAGTTTTCGAGAAGATCGCCCACGTCGGCGACATGGGCCAGGGCAGCGCCGGCGAGCAAATTCTCTCGCACCTCACTCGCGAAGGTTTGCCGATCGAAGCTGAGTTCGTCAAATACGCCGAAGCCAACCGCGGCCCTAGCTTCTTGGGCGGCGAGCACAGCGAATTTGCAGCGAACCACATTGGCAATTGGCTCGACAAGCAGAAGGCATTCGGTAGTTGCGGCGCCATCGGCGCGGCGACTTTAGGGTCGAGCGAGCCCGTGCGCGCGAACATCCTCTTCTACTTTGCGCACGGCAATTGCGTAAAAGAGACCACAGCGATTGGAAAGAGCTTGCTCACGAGCAACGTGCCGAATAACCGCCGCTTGGCATGCGTCAATCTTGGCAACGCCGGCGACAAGAGCGCCGCGCGTGACGTCAAGATTCTTGCCGAAACCGATTCGTTCAATGAGGTAGTTCAAGACCAGCGCAGCGGCGCGCTCCTCAAGCAGTGGACAGTTCGCGAGATGTGCCAAGAAGCGTATGGAAAGATTCAACTCCGTCACTGATCCGCAACTCGACAAAAGCGAGAAGCGCCTCCCCAAGAGCACTTGAGGGGCGCTTCTCACCATTTGAGGGGAACGTTGCTTGGACGCGCCGGCTTCGTTACTGACCGAACCCAAAGGAGCACCCATCATGCGGACCGTTTCGATCTCGGGCGCACCCACGAGGTTCGCGTAACCCATCGGGATGTGCTCTTCGCGATAGACCTTATCGAGTGCTTCGGGATTGACAAACAACAAGCAACTTGACGGTCATGGGACAACTCCTGTCGCATGAGGCCGTCCGTGAAAAATGAACTTGTTTCGCCTACGGTCTCAAAGCCACGCTCTTCGAGTGTCAGCGGCGTCAGGGTGAGGCGCAGCCCAAACGCAAAGGCACACGATTTCACCTCAGATTTCGAAGCGAAACGCATCGTCAACGACCCGGTACCACCATGACCCTTCATCGCCACATTCAATCAGCCAGACCAAAGGCGCCGGATCACTCGTTACGCCACATGTTGGCGAGCCAGCTGTCATGACAGGCACTCCGCCGTTAGTACGGGTCGAACGCGATGGCGGCGTTCGCTTGTTGACCATCTGTCGTCCGCCCGGCAACTACCTGTCGCTTGCCCTTGCAGCGCAGCTCCGAGATATTGCTCTCTTGCTCGCGAACGATCGCGAAGCGCGAGTGGTCCTCCTTCAAAGCGACGTTCCAGGTTTCTTTATCGCGCATGCCGACCTTGAGGAACTGGCCGCAATCGAAGGACCACCGGTACTCGTGCGAGTCCCGCTGTTTGCCACACTGCGCCTGTTTGCGCACCTGGGACCGGTTGGCCGTTGGCTTGTTGACGTTGCCCTGCGAAACGTCAACCCCATTTACCAAGCGATCGAAGCATTGCATCGCCTTCCGGCGGTCACCATTGCGCTCGTAGAAGGGCGCGTGGGGGGAGTGGGAAGCGAGCTCTCCATGGCACTCGACATGCGGTTTGGAGCCAGCGGACTCGCGGTTGTCAATCAACTTGAGGGTGCATGCGGCGCTTTTCCGGGCGCTGGTGGAACGCAACGTCTTCCGCGTCTTTTGGGACCAGGTCGCGCCTCAGAGGTCATTTTTGGCAGTGATGACCTCGACGCCGAAACGGCAGAACGCTGGGGCTACTTCAATCGTGTCCTGCCAAAAGACGAAATTCGACCTTTCGTGTACGAGCTTGCGGCGCGCATCGCACGGTTTCCGCCGTCGGGAATCAGACGCGCGAAGCAACTAATGCGCGCTGCGGTCGGCGTCGATCCAACGCTGTTGCGTCTTGAGGCGCTGGACTTCATTGAAGCGGTGTTGTCAGAACCAAGCCGCGGTTTGATTCGACGATTTGTCGAACGAAGCGGTCAACATACGAATGCGACCCGCCTCGGTGCATTCAATTCTGAATTGCACAAGTAACTTTACGACCAACGGAAGCTCGCCGATCCGAGTTGCTCAACCCAGAAGCAGGCTAAACATGAAGACGTACGCACGCGACGAGAACACTTGGCGCAGGTACCAACCGTTTCTTTCGGACAAACTCCGATTGACCGACAACAATCTTCCAACCGAATCGCGGTGGGCATTTCGTGACCTATCGATTCACATTGACCACTACGAAAACCCCAACAAGCGGACCGTGATCGTGTGTCATGGCGGTGGAAGTTACGGACGATTTCTCGCGCCGCTTGTCCGCTTTCTCGCCGATGCTGGATACAATGTTGTGCTGCCTGATCTGCCCGGATACGGCCTCAGCGAAGCACCTTCATCACGCATTCGGTATCCCCTTTGGGTCGAAACCGTCGCCGAACTTGCCAAGCAAGAGAAAGCAGCGACGGGGCTGCCCGTTGTCTTACTCGGGATGAGCATGGGCGGAATGCTTACGGTACACGCTGCCTCGGCAGCACCGCTCGGAACTGTCGCCGCCATCGTGACCACAACCCTCATGGATCCTCGCGACCCCGATGTTCGAGCTGCGGCAAGCGGATCTTCGGCCACGCCCCTTCGGTTGCTTTCGCTCCTCTCTTGGGTGCGCCTACCGGTTCGCAGACTGGCAAGCGTTCATGCGATGTCGTCGATCGCGGAAGTCAACAAGTTGTCCGAGTACGATCCAATGGGCGGCGGCAACAGTGTGCCGATTGGGTTCTTTCTTTCGTGGATGCAGTACACGCCTCCACTCGAATTTGAGAAGTTCGATCGCTGCCCGATTCTGCTTGCTCACCCGGCGGCCGACCGTTGGACACCCACCGCGCTCAGCAAACGTTCGCTTGACCGCTTCACGGTTCCAACGCGTCTTGTCGAGTTGCCGAAGTGCGAACACCTGCCGATCGAGGAACCTGGCGTTAGTCTTTTCCAATCCACAACACTCGAGTTTCTTGAGGCGTTTCCAAATCAAGCGACACCGTAACCCGGATCCGTGAAGCGCTCGGGCGCGCTCCTCAAGCAGTGGACAGTTCGCGAGATGCGCGAAGAAGAAGTACGGAAAGATTCAACTCCGTCACTGATTCGCAATTCGACAAAAGCGAGAAGCGCCTCCTCAAGAAAACTCGAGCGGCGCTTCTCACATATGAGGGGAACGTTACTTGGACGCCCCGGCTTCGTTACTGAACGATCAAGAACTCAGGTCCGCCGCCCGTCGAGATGCCCACCGCATGTGCGAGTGTCTTCTGAGCACCTTCCGTCCCGGCGCACGCTTGGAGCGCTTCGAGCGAAGGAAATGTCACTTCTGAGATCTGATAGATCGTCGGCTTGCCCACGGGAGCACCCAGCACGCGAACCGTTTCGATCTTGGTCGCGCCGACTAGGTTTGCGTAACCCATCGGGATGTGCTCTTCGCGATAGAGCTTGTCGAATACTTCGGGATTGACGGGCGGAGGATAAACAACAAGCAACTTGACGGTCATGGGACAACTCCTGTTCCTCAGTGAAGCGGGGCGGTCTGTGTGACCGTCCTCGCCTCCCTGTAGGTCTCCGTCGCTTTGCTCGTTACACTCTTTTCAAGTTTTTCTGCTCACGCGAAACGGCTGAGCCGCACGCGCGCCGCGTCTAGCTTCGAGGATCAGGCCCTCCTCTGTTGACTCATTGTTTGCGTTCATCGTTCCCTGTGATGTGAAGAGTTCGTTTGCGCGGTCGCCCTTACTTGCGGGCTTTGAGCCACGCGATGACTTCATCACGAATCGCGACACCCGTTCCCGTCGATTCCTTCCAGTTGGCATGCCAGCCGTGCTGCAGGCCGGTCACTTCGTGATAGGTGACGTCAACCTTTGCGGCCTTGAGCGCATCGTGCATGACCCGTCCTTGCGTAACCGGCACGACGGGATCGTCGTCGCTGTGCGTGATGTAGAAAGGAGGATCGGTCGCGTCGGCGTACGTCGTCGCGGATGCACTTCTGCAAATGCCAGTGGCCTCCTGAGAGCCCTGAGCGCACGGCGTCATCCCCGCTAGGCCGATGAACTTCTTTTCGTCGTTCATCTTCCCCGCGCGCGCCGGATCGTTAAAGAGTTCATTGAAGTCAGAAGGACCAAAGTAGGTCACGACGCCCTGCAGCTTGTTTGATTCCTTCGCGCCATCAGTGCAGTCGCTCGGGGTGAACTCGGGGACGTCGCCCGTGGTGCCTAAGAAGTTGGTCATGAAGCCGCCCGCGGAACCGCCGAGCACAAAGAAGCGGTTGGGATCGATGCGGAACGAGGTCGCATTCTTCCGAAGCCACATGATCGCGCACTTGATGTCCATTGGCGAGTTCGGGAATGGAACCTCACCCTTCGCGAAGTCTTCTGCAATCCGATAGTTGACCGAGAATGCGGCAAAACCTTGCGTTGGCAAATAGGCGGACCAGAGCAATTCTGCCGGACCGTCCTTCGCCCCTGCCGAAAATCCACCACCGTGGATCTGGATCACGACCGGAACGGGTGTCGTGCGATCGGGCAGCCACAGATCGCCTCCGATCGCCTTGCCAGAGACGGTGCGAAAGACGAGATCCTTCTTCGTTTCGGCAGAGAGCGGCGACGTGTCTTGGGTGGCCGCATCGCCGTTCGTGGACCCATCTGCCGTGTCCATGGCCGCATCACCGACCATGCCTTGCCCAGCGTCGGGCGTGGACAGACCTGCACTGCATGCGGTGAAAAACAACCCTGCAAACGCAACCTTCGCAAAGCTTCGCATCCTCCGCTCCTCCATTGATCACAGTTGTGCACCTTTGGTGCCAGACTCCGATTTTGCGAGGCATCAGAAATCCGATTCGTTTTCGAACTCACAGAAGGCGAGAGTCCATAAGGTGAAGCAAGCGGCGAAGTTACGTCGCGCGGCGAAGGCATCGCTTGTGATTGCTTGCGCACATCTCAACGGCGGTGCACTAGAGCGTTTTTTTGTTGGCGCGATGTTGCGCGGGCGACTCCCCGGTCTGCTTCTTGAACCATGCCGAAAAGTGATTGGAGGTCTTGAATCCCAGATCGCGCGCGATGGTGGCGACCTTGGTCGCGGTACAAAGATGATCCATCGCGAACGCGAGGCGATAGCGATCCAACTCGACTTGAAACGAGCTGCCCGCTTCCTTGAGCTTGCGCTGCATCGTTCGCGCCGACATGCCGAAACTGCGCGCGATGACTTCCGCTGAAGCCGGCGCGCCTTGTGCTTGAAACTTTGCGCGTATCTCGCGCAGAATGTCGCTGCGCTGCATCACTTCGTCACGCAGGGTGGTCCACCGCGCCACCAGCTCGTCCGTGATGCCGAGCCATGCGGCGGCTGCGCGCGAATCGGTGAATCCCTGATACGGCAGATCATTGCCGACCGAGGGATAGATGCCGGCCGCTAGAGTTCCCGAGAGGCCCTTGCCGAAAACCATCGCGCGCTTGAGGATCCTCTCGCGGCTTGGATCTTGCGCACCTGCAAGGTAGCGCGTTCCCTCCTCGAACACCGGACCTGTAAGCGCAACCAGGCGGCTGAAGTCGACGAATGCCACGTGAGGTGGCAGGTCGGCTGTCAGCTCAACATTGACGATCTTTGTAAACAGAGGAACGGCCTCGACTGCGGGTGTTCCCCAGACGAACGTCGCACACGCATTCTCTTGTGTGATGTGGAGATAGCACGGACCAACAAAGTACTTGCCCAATGGTGCGGCCAGATACGTTTCGTGTGACTCGGCTTCGAGCATGCGTTACCCCCAAGTGAGTTTCGGTAGGAGCTTAGGTGCCAACGCCCTTGCGGCATCAATTTCGGGCAGAAGGGTCGCCATCTCGCACCTCTTTGTCGCATATCGACACCCGCAAGTGGTCGAACGTGTTTCGCGCGATGCGACGAGGCCGGCGTATGCATCGAGATCACGCCTACGATCCAAAGAGCACGTTCGCCCTTGCCGGGCATGTTACCAAACCGCGACATTGCCAACGGACGATGGCTTCTCGTCATCGCCGATGCTCTCTGTGTTCGCATACCCAAGCTGCCCAGAGCTCGCTACGCCCCAGCACTTGACGTCGCCTGCGACTGAAATGGCGCATGCGTGCAGCCAGCCTGCGGAGGCGTGCGCAACGCTAAAACCCACGTCAAGTTCTGTGGATGAGGATGCCGATGACTGTTGGCTTTTTGAACCCAGCCCGAGCTGGCCATAGCCGTTGTTTCCCCAACACCTCACTTTGCCGTCGGTGAGGCGCACGCAAACGAACTTCTCTCCGACGCTGATGTCATCGACGGTCACGTCGGGGATCTTTACTTTGCCTGCCTCCGAGGGCGTTTCATCGTCGCCAATGGAGTCGTATTCGGGCATACCAAGTTGTCCCCGGTCATTGCTGCCCCAACACATGATGCCGCCGCTGATTTGCGCGCACGTCACCCATCCACCGGCCGCAATGCGCGTTGCCGGCGCACCTAGCTTGACATCGCCTGCTGTTACAGGAGCTTCGTCGTCGCCGACCGCGTTCCGGTTCCCGTAGCCGAGAGTACCCCAAAAGCCTGAGCCCCAACATCGGACGCTTCCAGTGGAGAGCAACGCGCAGGAGTGATAGGCGCCGAGCGCGATCTGAGTGACAGTGCCGGAGCCGAGGTCAACCACACTCGCAGAAGATGGCTTCTCGTCATCGCCGATGACTTTTGTGTGGCCGTAGCCAAGCTGGCCGTTCCAATTATTACCCCAACACCGTACGCTTCCCGTTGACAGTAGCGCGCACGTATGTTCGTCGCCCGCGGCGATCTGAATTGCGTTACCTCCGAGATCGACGTCACCCGCGGTGTCGGGTTTCTCGTCGTCGCCCACAGCGTTTGTGTTGCCGTAGCCGAGCTGCCCTCTCTTATTGTCGCCCCAACAACGCACCTTGCCGCTGGTCAGAAGCGCACACGTGTGGTTGAAGCCCAAAGCGAGCTGCGTGACTGTTCCCCCAACGCTTACGTCGCCTGCGCTTGCTGGCGTTTCGTCGTCACCGATATTCGTCGTGTGACCATAGCCAAGCTGACCGAAGCCGTTGAATCCCCAACAACGCACCTTGCCCTGCGCCGACAACGCGCACGAGTGGTCTCCGCCCACGCTGATTTGTGCCGTGCCCTTGGCCACGTTCGCATCGATGCCGCTATCACCCGATCCTGCGTTGCCCGGCCCAGCATCGTTCGGTCCGGCTTCAACGGCGGCTTCCGGGGGCGTGTCACCTGAGTCGCCACCATTTTTTGTGGCGGCTTCGCTGCACGCGGCCACTCCGACAGTGAAAGAAAAGCGCGCGATTCCCATTCGATCGAGTTTCATTGTTCACCTCCCTATTCGAGGCACCAATGTCACTCAAGTAGCATTTGTCAAAGTGTGACACATTCACTCGACACTTGCGCAACGATTGTCGCATCTTCGCGCCATCAAAAACGTGTTCGTACAGGTGCACGTCAACGTCGAAGGACGCGTTGCAGTGAGGACATTGCGATCACCTTCTCCGACGCGATCACCCTCTCCGAGCGTGCGCGTTCGTATCAAGAGGAAATCGACCACGCTTCACACTTCTTAACTTGAACGCAACCGGCACCTAACACGCGCGGCGTACCGTTTCGGCTTGACGACGGCATCGTGAAAAAAATACAAAAGGACAACCGATGAACTTTGCTCTCTTGGCGAACCGAGCGTTCCGCGTGCTTGCGACAGGTGCGCTACTCACACTTCCTGGCTGCCAAGCGATCATGCGCTCAGCAATTTCCTCCGAGGTTACAGCGACGCTCAAAGAGATCCAGAGCCCAGAGTGGATGGGCAGCCAGGTAAAAGGGGATGTTGAGCTGGTGAAGCTCGCCGATGATTTGTACGCCTATCGGTGGGCTGGTTACAGGACGGTGTTCTTGACGACCTCGGAAGGCGTTATTCTCTTCGATCCGATCAACCCAGTGGCGGCTCCAGGAATCGCAAAGGCAATCGCGAGCGTTGCTCCGAACCCACAAATTCGGTACGTGATTTACAGTCACCATCACGCCGATCACGCGAGTGGCGCGAGCCTATTGCCAGGTCACCCAACGATCCTGGCGCACGCCAATGCGGCGCGCGACATCAAGGCGTGGACGCATGATGGAGTTGCGACACCGACGGAGGTCTGGGAAGGCAATGAGCACGAGGTTTCGCTCGGTGAAAAATCGGTAAAGCTCTTCCTTCTTCCGATCAGCCACACTGATGGAAACGTCGTGATGCTCATTCCACATCGGCGTGCGCTGTATATCGTCGATGTGTTTCCGGGCAAGAAGTCCGTGACACTCCTTGGAGCGCCATTTCATAGCTACCATGGCGACCTCCGTGCTCTCGCGAAAGTTCAATCACTTGACTATGACCTTGTCATTCCCGGCCACGGCAAGATCGGCACGAAGGAAGACGTAACAAACTATGTGACGTTTCTTCACGACGCCAAAGCGCAGATTGCGAAGTCGGTGAAAAAGCTTGGCTTAGGAGAGGTCTTCGCAGAAGTGCAGAACCCGAAGGTGGGCGCCTTGCTGTTCGACGCCTATGATGCGCTGCAACCCAAGTATGGTAACTGGTCGGGTTACGAGCACCATATGTTGTCAGCGTTGCAGTGGGTGCTCGTTTTCGACAGTGTCCTTTCGGAATGATGACGGCCCCTCGAGCCACGAACGCAAGCTCCCCTACCAAGAAGTGTCAGTAAAGTAGGTTTACTTTGTCGCTTCGCGGCACCTCAGCCAAACGTACCGCGAAGACCGGAGGAAAAAGCCCGGGCGAGGGCTAGCCCGAACACCGCGAGCATATTCAAGCCCGCTATTGCGGCCGCAGTGAGCGCGCCGCTAACAGGCCGAGCCAGTGATGACCTCGCTTTGCGCGCGAGTACGATGGAGACTGCAAACGTAACGCAACCGGAAAGACCAGAGACGACACCGAACTCACCGACGTGAAGCGCAAGGTCTGTGTCGCCCTTGAGTTTGTCGATAGGTGCAATGAGCAGGAGCGCAAGCGCGCTCGTAGCGGTAGCGATGGCGGCTGCCATCAAAATTTGCTGTTGCCTTCGTTCGAACAACTTCATGACCCTCCGCTAAGGAAATCGAGGAACAGGCGCAGCCGTCACCTCCGCAGCTGTTAACTGGTGTGGCTCAACGCGCACAATAGCCCGCCCGCCCACTACTTAGACAATTTTATTGATTGTCAACCATGGTGACCATACTGGGCTCTGCCGACCCAATGCCGTTACCGCCCTGCCCACGGGCTGCGGCCATTTCTTGGGCACGACCACGTCAATAACGAACGGTGGCATGCGCTTATGCCGCGGTGCGTAAGGCAATTTTTGTCATGGTTCCGACCGTCCCGCCGAGCGCGCTTTGGAGCGCAAGTGAAAGAAGCGCCCTTTCACCACAACCCGAAGCGATCGTAGCCGTATGCGGCTGCTCGGCTGGCGTATCTTCATCAACCTCGCAACGCACACACGTTGGGCAAGATGACAAACGATCCACCTCACCTAGGCGGCACGGCATCGCCATGCGCTCGACAGATCTTCTGGCCGTATCTGCAGATGCCCGAAGAGGAGTGGACCCTCACGGCGACAGACGCGATCTGGCGCGAGCGAATTGCCGCGCAGCAAGTTCCGCTCGCGAAGGCTCGCATCATCTTTCTTTATGTTGATGCTTTGATCGCAGGCGGTCGTCTTGCGGAAGCGGAGCCCCTTTTGGATCATCTCATTGACGAATATCGAAACTTTCGTCTCTTTCGAAAGCGATCGCACCTTGAACATAAGCGGGGTCGTCTTGCGGATGCTCTCTTTGCGTTGGAGGAAGAACGTTCGCTCTTGCCGTTCGATGCACACGCGGAACGTGCCGCAAACTACCACTGGCAAGCCGTCTGTCTTTTCGAAACCAACAGGGACCGGGCAAGAGAGTCTGTGTGGCTTGCGCTTAAACACTCCGGCCTGGGAACTGGCCTTACAGACGCTTCGTGCTTCGAGCTTCTAGGGGATCTCGAGCGTGAGACGGACGCGCACGCGGCTGCTGCTCACTACACGAAAGCCCTTTTGATTTTGCGTGCAGCCGACGAGTGGGATCACGTCGCCAGCATCGAAGCGAAGCTGCGCACTCTTGCGACTTAGGGTGCTTCTTTCGGCTCAAACGCGGACGGGCATACGACGGTCACGCTGCTCGCGATCGTAGCGTGCGTTCCTCTAATGCCCAGGTCGCGGCTGGGGTGACGCGCGTTTCGTCAATGTCTCTTTTTCGCTTGACCGGGTGACATCGAGGCTCATGCTCATTGGATGGGAAGCAGAGCGGACATGGCCCAATCATCGGAGGCTCATGGTCCATTCGTCGTCGGTTTGGTATCGCGGAATCATTTTTTTTTCAGGCATTGTCGTCACCTCAGGCTGTGGCGCAGAGGCTCCCGAGCAGGATTCGGAAAGCAGCGAGTCGGCCATCCAGGTTGAGAAACCAAACGGTGTCGTCGAGCTTGCGTACAAGCACTACGGCAACCCGGATCGCGCGCGTGCGAGCTACGCGACGCCAAAGATCAAAGGGTGTTCGGCGACAATGATCGGCCCACACATCCTCATGACGGCGGCGCACTGCAGCGGGAAGACCGGCACAACGGCGACATTTCGTACTTATTCGGCGAGCAACGTGACGAGCGCGGTGAGCGAAGAGTTCAAGTGTCAGTACTTGCTGCACACGTTCAAAGACACCGATCTCATTCTCCATTACTGCGAAAACAACGCCGAAGGGCAAGCTCCTGGGTTGAAGTACGGGTACCTCGACTTCGATCCCAAGAAGGTCAGCATTGGTGATCAGGTTTATTCGATCTGGTGGAACTCGATCACCGGTGTTGCTGGCGATGCAAGCGACAACATCCCGTCGAGCCCGCTCTACTCCCAGGGAAAGGTAACCAGCACGACGTTTCCAGGTTGGTTCACGCCGATCTTGCCTCATGTGCCAGGGAAAAAAGGCAAGAGCCCCATCGGGATCTCAACCAGCGTTTGGACAATGGGTGGCGGCAGCGGGTCGAGCCAGATCGACAGCGGAAATCACCGAATACGGATTGGACCAACAAGCACGGGCCCCTCGGATGCACCAGGTCGCAACGCGCTGTCGATTCGTGACTACCTCGATTACGGATTCGTTCAGGACATCGATTCCAAGGACCCGGACTTGGTGGGCGACACGCCGCCCGTCAACGTGGCGAAGGTCAAAGCGCTGGGGCTCACGCCTTCCAGCTACGTCGGTTTCGTTGACAAGAATGGCGATGATCTCTTCGACGTTCAAACCGACGTTGAAAAGAAGGAGGGTGAACTCAACCGCACGATGTTCTATTTGGGTTTCGAAAGCCAACGACGGAATGCTCTGTGGGAGCCAAGCTCGAAAGCGACGTACCATCCCTTCCAGTCAAAGGTTGTGATCAAGAATTCCGGCTCTTCGCATCCGACCACGGTGCTCGAGCATCGACGCCTTCATCTCACGCCGGGCAAGTTTTATCGCGTGAGCGTCATGACGCGAACGACGAAGGCCAACGCATCGTCAACGCTCCGCGTGCAAACCGAGACGCCCACGGGAGCACCCGTGTCATTTGGGCCGATTGTTCCTCTCAAAGCCGATGGCGAATGGAAGATGAACACGTTCCATTTGCAAGCATCCAAAACCAGCACCACCGTCTTGAAAGTTGACGTTGAAGCTGCAGACGTGGACCTCGCCGCCGTCACGCTCATCGAAGACACGTCGACCCTCGATTTCGAGGATTACGACCAGCGCGAACCGTGGCGAAACAGCAATGATGGTTCACGTGCGCTCATTGTACCGAGAGGCGAAGTGAGCGGCGAGGAGCCTAGTTTTGCTGCACGTGTCTGGAGAGATTCGAGCAAACCCAAGGTGAATGGCGACTGGTCTCTGCGAAGCAGGCAGTTGGCGCTCGTCCCTCAAGCGAAATACAGCATCTGTTTTCGTGCCAAGCGCGACAACGTCGAGCCAATGCAAAATGGGCTTCTTGGAGCGGTGCAAGTGATCGATCTCGACGGTGCCGGAACCCTCGCGACGCA
>JAHFDZ010000123.1 GCA_023248745.1 Myxococcales bacterium
CGCCTCATAGCGGCCCGTTGCGAGTGAGCCGGTCGCCGTCCATTGACCCGTAGCAGGATCATAAATTTCCGCGCGGCTGCGCACCGTGCCGCCGTTCGTGACGCCGCCAACGGCGAGCACTTTGCCCGTCGCCATGGTGATCATCGAGAACATGCCGCTCGACTGCGTCATTGACCCCGTTGCAGTAACGGTCGTGCCGTCGAAAATTTCACACGAAGCGAGAGCCGCACCCTCGCACGGGAGCGCGCCGCCGCAGCCGCCGCAGTAAAGAATCTTGCCGTCCGGCAAGCGTGCGGCCGCAGCACTCCATCGCACTGACTGGACAGCGGGTCCGTCGGTGAACGTCTGCGCCGTTGGATCGTACACGGCGATGTTTGTGGCGCCAAAGCCACCGATGATCGCCACCTTGCCATTCGCGAGAAGCCCGCCCAGATGAAAAAAACGACCGGTCAGCAGAGAGCCCGTCGTAAGCGTGGTGACCGTCGTGGTCGGGTTGTAGAGCTCGGCCGAAGCGAGGATCCCCGTTGGGGGCGTCGCCGTCGGGTTGCCACCATTCGAGACCCCGCCAACAATCAAGATTCGCCCGTCCGCCAAGCGCGTCATCAGCGGGCCAAAGCGGCCAGCCTGAAGGGAGCCGGCCGGCGTCCAATTCGTCCCGACGGTGAATCGATCGATGTTGGCGACAGCGACAAACGGCGCTCCCGGAGCACCACCACCCGCAATCAGCGCCGCGCCATCATCAAGTGCAATGGCACCACCCTGAGCACGACCAACCGGCAGCGGGCCTCTCACGACGAACCCGTTCTCGCCGTAAGTTTCGACCTGCGTGCTCGAGGCGCCGCCAACGACGCTTCCACCCGCGAACAAGACGAGACCTGTCGTCGTCGAGAGTGCGTTGCAGTTCGAGGTAAACGCCGCTCGCGCAACACCCATCGTCGTCGCGGCGGTGCTCCACGCCCCTACAAGCGCGGAGGACTGCGACCCGACGTGTTCCTCGTCTGGCTCACGGGCGCAACTCGCACTCGTGGCCGCAACAACACCGCAAGCGAGGACAGCCAAACTCGAAGCGCGAAGCGCGCGCGATTGCATTGACTTCGAACGAGTGAGCGGGTGCATGGGCAAGTTCCTTTCCGACTACGATGACGAGTCGTGGGCGAGCGCCTTATGGAGATCCGCGCTGCTTTGCGATCCAGAGTCGAACACAAGTGGCGAATCCGGTTGCGGTCTTTCTCCACCTCGCCACTTAACGAAGCAATCGCCGAGGCGCTGGCGCGCTATCTAAGGCTCAGCTCACGGAACAACTTGTTCAATTTGTTGAACTTTCCGGGTGGCAATTTGGTCCTCGGGCGAAATGGCGGCGTGCGTGCTCAAGCATGAATACGGCGCACTTCATGTAACCGAGAGTCTGACGAACGGGCTTGTACTGCAACGATTAGAGCGGATGAGCAACGCTTGTTTCACCAGGCACGAGATCGTCAATTTGCTTATCTATCCACTGACGCTTTCATGGACGACAGCGCGTAACTGTTGGCTACGAGGCCTTTGGTTCGCCCTGACGCAGTCAACAATCCATGCACACTCAATCGAGTAGAAACGCAGAGCAACAAGGAGTTACGTGATGGGTTTGTTAGGAAAAGTAGGGCATCTTGGTTTGGTTGCTGCTGTGTTTGGAAGCGTTGCGTGTGCGCCGACCGACGACGTTGCGGATGAGTCGGTTGGACAAAATAGCGACGCGCTCGTCATCGTCTGTGGTGGCAGCTACGCGATGACAGATAACGCAGCGGCCTCCATCAGTCGCTGCACGACGATCACCGGCGGTCTCACCATCAGCGGCAGCGCCGTTTCGAGCTTGAGGAGCCTAAGAAATTTGCGATCCGTTTCAAGCCTGACGATCTCAGGCACCGCGCTGACGAACCTGCAAGGCCTCAACATTCTTTCGTCGCCCGGATCGTTGAGTGTTCGTGACAACCCATCGCTCGTGAACTTGACAGGTCTTGGCCCTGTCACTTCGCTCAACACCTTGGACGTAAGAAACAACGCCGCGCTGGAACAATTGTCAGGCCTCGAAACCCTCACGCGCGTCCAGGACATGTACATCATGGACAATAGCGCGCAGACGAGCCTCCTCGGTCTGAGCGGCCTCACTTACATTGAAAGTCAATTCGTGCTCCAACGGTGCCCTGGCGTGA
Source organism: Myxococcales bacterium (assembly GCA_023248745.1). GTDB lineage: Bacteria > Myxococcota_A > Polyangia > Polyangiales > Polyangiaceae > JAHFDX01. The sequence continues at coordinate 2,190 of JAHFDZ010000123.1, forward strand.
CCAGCTTGTCCGGCCTCGGTCCAATTGCGCACGTGGCAAAATTGAACTTTATTGACACTCCACTCGTCAGTCTGTCGGGTCTCCAGCTTATCGGCGCTGGCGTCGAAGAGGTATGGATCGAGAACACCAACGTGACGACGCTGACCGGTCTTGAAGGAATCACTTCGATCTCAGGAGGGCCGGCCGAGCTCGTCATTCGAAAGAACAACAACCTCACCAACTTGAGGGGCTTGCACAACGTCAGCAACGTTTCTACTAGCTTCTACATCATGGAGAATCCCGCGCTCACTCAATGTGCAATGCCCGCGCTCACCAGTGTTCCAAGACTCTGCATCACCAGCAATCGATCACTGCCGACCCAGCTTGCCAATGACTTGGTGACCCAGGCGAACGCGAACCAAAGCGTCAACTGCGTTTCCGGTAATCTTTAGTCGATGCAAGAGGGCGGCGGTGGGCAGCCATTGGGAGCAAGCGCCAGGCGGAGCAACGAACTCGGCTGCAACAAGACAGATTGAACATCCAGTTGTCAGCCACAGCACGCCTGGCTATCGAGCGGGTATGCCCCGTGGCGAACGTCTCTCCAAGTCAATGACCCTCGAAGCCTTTGATAACGGCTATTGGTATGCGACCGCGCTCAGAACCTTCGGTGCAGAACTCGGCGTTCCATCGGCGAAAAAACTACGCAAAGACGAGCTTGAGAAAGCTATTCGTACATTCCTGACCACAGGAAAGATCAAGCCACCAACGAAACGGGCGCTCTCGAAGTCATCGGTCAAGGACCTTGACATCGGCCTTTCGATGATTCTTCCGGTCGTCCACTACACAAGCAACCGCGAAACCAAGTCGTTCATCGAACGTGAGGCGCAAAAGCTAGCTCCGGGCCTCAAGCATCGTCCTGGCGTGCGATATAGGCTCAACCGCTTTCGCGAAGATCAACTGACGGAAGGAAAGAAACTTACCTATGGCGATCTTGTGCGGCACTACGTTGCGCTTTGTCAATCTGATGAACCATTCGCGAAAATGCCGCACGGCCGATACATCAACTTCCTTGCCGATTTTCTCGCGAACGAACGCGGCGCAACCCACGCACAGGCACGTGCGGCTTGGAGTGAACTCAAGAGGCTCAGTGTGCCAAAGGACTATCGTTCATGGAGACGCGCAAAACGCGCGGGCCTGTCCGAGCGATAGCGCGCTCGAACCTTCCGCAATGGGACCTACTCGCGCTTGCGTCGCAAGAACGGGCGCTCGATCGCAACATGCGCCACGTATGCGATTGGGAATGTAATCGCGAGTGCTAACGCGATCCTGATGGGCACCTCTGCTTCGCCCAAGCGGAGGCGACGTGTGATTCCAAACGCCGCCGTCACGGCGTACATGTGAAAAAGATACGCGACGTAGGTGAGCGTTCCCAGCCATGCAAGAGGCCGCCAGGCGAGCACGCGAGCAACAGGACCTCGTCCGATCGCAAACGCGAGAACGAGCAAAACTGCACACACCGCGGACGCGAGGTAGGTCGCCCAATACGCGAACGGCGAGTCGCCTCTCCTCAGGATGAGAAGCGCCGCCGCCAACGCGATTGCGGCGACTTCGACTTCTGCGGCGTGAGCTGCGACCCATTCGCGCAGACGGCTGCGCGGCATTTCGACAAGCTGGGCGAGCAATGCACCGAGCAAAAGCCCATCGGCGTGGGCGAGTGTGTTGCGATAGAGAGTCGGGTCTGCGCGCGAGGCCAGCCAGATGCGGCACGCCCACGCACACAGCAGAACGATCGTCACCGGAAAGACAACGGGCCATCGCCTTGCGCCTATTGCGATTGTCGGAGGGAAGAGAATGTAAAATTGTTCTTCGATACAGACGCTCCAAAGAACGTCGAGCACCGAAGGGACGCTGGCATTCGTCCAGTTGCCGACGAACGCAAAGTACAGAGGCAACGTTGTGGTGAAGAAGCGCGCGTCTGCGGGGCCACGAAACGGATCCGAAAAAAGGGATCCAAGCAACCATGTGAGCAGTGCGGCGAGGACGAGGGCCGCGTAGTAAGCCGGCAAAATGCGACGCGCGCGACGAATGTAAAATGCGCGAAGGTTCACGCCAAGGCCCGCGCGCGCGCGAAGCAAGAGCGTGGTGATCAGGTAGCCTCTCAGCGCAAAGAAAACGTCGACACCAAACGAAGCCAACTTGCTTGCGACGGAGCCCCACGCCGCATGCCCAACGATGACGGCGACACAACACCACAGCCGCAAACCGTCAAGGGCGTGGACGCGGGGCATAGACACTGCCTCGTTGCATACACGAACGGCTCAAAGCTGCGCGCGGAGTTGCAACAACTTGTAACTTGCGCTCACGTTCCTCCCGCTCACGGTGGCTCTTCGCCTTCACGTTCCTTTGATAGAGCGACACCAGTTTGCGAACGCACTCGCGGGTACACGATGGTGCGGCTCAAGACCTCGATCGACCAGGGCCGGCGCACCATCTGACCTGTGGGTTTGTTCGTACTTTGTGAGATCAAATTGCAAACATTGAAAAAATGGCTGTTAATCGGCTTCGCGATCTGGTGAACGCAGCGAAGTGGATCGACCGTACATCGTAGTTCTGTTCGACGAGATTGAAGATCCGCGCGTAGAGCGGACGCGACGGCACAAGCTGACGGACGTGCTTTTGATCGCGCTGATGGGGGTAGTGGCAGGTCACAAAGGTTGGGATCAGATCGCGGAATTCGTGAAATTCCGCGAGGAAGAATTCAAAGGACTCTTAGAGCTACCGAACGGCACACCGAGCGCAGACACGATTCGGCGCGTCATGTCGGCGGTCGATACGCAAGCCATCGAGCAAGCGCTGCGGTTGTGGGCGCAAGCGTTGTGCAAGTCGACTGAGGGCAAACAGGTTGCGATCGACGGAAAGACAATTCGGGGGAGTTTCGATGCGTCAGGGCAACCTGCGATTCATATGGTTCACGCGTGGGTGTGCGAGAACGAAATTCTTCTGGGGCAGCACGCAGCCGATGTGAAGTCGAACGAGATTACGGCGATACCAGAGCTCATCAACCTTCTTGACCTTCGCAAGTCAATCGTCACGATCGATGCGATGGGGTGTCAAAGGAAGATCGCCGAAGCCATCATCGACAAGAAAGCTGACTATGTCTTTGGCGTCAAAGGCAATCAACCGACGCTGCACGACGAAGTGCTGACGGCATTCGACCCGAAAGCTCTCGCAAATGCCAGGCGCACCCTGAACGATTTTTACGAAGCGGCCGACAAGGGCCACGGTCGCCTTGAACATCGAGCTGTTTACTGCTTGCGTGACGTGAGTTGGCTTGCAACTTCGGGCGAATGGAAAGGCCTCAAAACGCTGGTGCTTGTCGAGTCAAAAGGCACACGTCTCGGCGTCCCAACATCAGACCGGCGCGTTTACATCTCGAGCCTCGATGTGCCGGCTGAAAAATTCGCGTCGCTGATTCGTAACCACTGGCATGTCGAAAACAAGCTCCACTGGGTGCTCGACGTCACGTTCGGCGAAGACCGTGCACGCATCAAAAAGAAGAACGGCGCTCAAGCGCTTTCGGCCCTTCGCAAACTCGCGATCGGCATCATCAAGCGCGCTCCCGAGGGCAAACGACCGACGAGCCAAATCGGCAAAATGCGCCGCGCTTCATGGTCGTTCAAAGTCCTCGTCGAGGCGATCCCGCTCCGGCATCGACGACCCACCCAGCACCTGATCCCCTTCAGCCCTGATCCCCCTCATCACCTGATCCTGATCCTGATCCTCTTCGTGGACCAAGCATCGTCGTGCGCAGAGCACGCATCAAAGATGCGCACCTTCGCGATCAAGCGTTGCGTGCGGCGAAGTGCACGTATCTCAACATCGCTGAAGGTGCCGGTCGCGTGACGCGGCCAGACAAGGCTCGTGCGTTTGCAATCGCCCGTGGCGAGGCTATCGAAGCGGTCGCCGCGGTCGAGATCGCCGAGCTCGCAGGCGACGCGGAGCCCGGCTCGACTGACCGTTGCTTGCCAATCGCCGAACGCGCTATTGCGTTGCTTACTGGGCTCATGCGATAGCGGCTCTTGCCGCTCGTGCTCAGAGTTCGACTTGGAATCCGAGCACGATCAGGCGACCCGATCAGGTGAAGAGGGTTTAGGGAAATGCGAAGAATTGAGGCGCGCGGCGGGCCAACGGCGCAAGGCCTTGGTTCTGTATAAGATTTAGATGCGCCGGCCCTGTCGTTTACTCCACTCCTGAAGTTCGCGGGCGAAAAAGCGAGTAAGATGCGATACTGTCAGCTTTCGCTTCGGGGGATGTTCCTCGCGTAGTGGCGTTTGGATCGACTGTCCGCCGCGTCATGCTTGTCCTGCGAAGCAGCTTTCTCATTCACCAACCTGAAGGTGGCTTCGCGTCGCCCAGTCGTTTTTCCATCGCGGACCTTTCCGAGGATGGGTCTGTGCTCATGGTCTGTGGAAGCATACGACCCACCACGTGTTGGCTTGTCGATGGCGGAAAACGAGTCGCAATGGCTCCCGATTATTTTGAACTTCCTGAGCACTGGAAACTGGACGAACGCGGCTTGCTAGCAAGCGTTGACGGCAACGTCGACAATGGCGATCAGAAGCGACGTTGGTTCTATTCAACCGACCGGATGTCCCAAGCGCCAGGCATTCGAGAACTCAATCGGCAGGGCATTTTACGCGTACCTTCTGATGTGGATGAGTACGCGGCCGGGGGTACCGAGTGGTTGGCCCGCTGGAATGAAGAACGAGATCTCCTTGAGGTGCGCGCACGCGCACATGGGGAGTGGCAAACCATAGGTGAATGCTCGGGCGGACTGGCCGAGCTGCGCCTGTCCTATTCAGGTCGATTTGTTTTCGCCGGCTTCAACGAGACATGGCAGCCGGGAAGCCATCTTTCGTGTGCGTTCGATGCCTTGCACTCGGAATATCTATCGGAGGAGAGGCTTTTTGGTAGTCCCTGTCTGGCAGCTCCTTGGAGTTCCTTTCCCCCGATGGTCTTCGCCAAAGATGATCTCCTCGTGTTCGTGAATTGGCGCGGTTCGATCGCATGGCATTCTCTGCCCCTGATCTCGGAGGTCGGAGGCATCGACCCTCAGCATCTGAGCATTCACCGTCTGCTTCTTTCCCCCGATGACCAAATAATATTTGCATCCGGAAACGGCGGCATCCGTGTTTTCGAGAAGTCAACCGGCTCGTGCATTGATTCGGCCCTCGAAGGGCAGCAGGTTGACGCGATCGCGGTTACGGAAACACACCTTGCTGCGTTGGTGCACGGTGCTCAACTGCACACGTGCACCGCCTATGTCTATCGTTACCGTTGATGGGCACACCGAGCGAGGGAGCTTTCGCGAGCGCGTGTTCGTAACAGACACGAAAGCGTCCATATTGTTGTCTAGAACGCGCTGAACGACGACCGGACGAAGCCGACCGACGGCGACCAATAGCATCTCGCGCAGGTGCGGACCTCTGGTAACTCCTCGCCCATGCCCCGCCTTGAGGCGCTACTCGGGACTAACGACGGCAGATTCATGGGGCAACCGCGGGACCTCGCCTCGAAGTGCAGCGCGCGTCACCTCTCGCAGGTACGCTTTGGGTTCCACGCCTGCGAGCTTTGCGCTTTCAACGAGTGTGTAGAAGAGAGCGGCGACCTCGGTTCCGCGAAGCGAGCGTGAGCCGTAGTGATTCTTACGACCCACGACGATGCCGCGACGCGCTTCGCGATCCTCGAAGGAGGGTAACGCACGTTCGGTGGCGTTGTTGTCGAGCGGCAGGTTTGCGTCGTCAACAAACCGTACCAATCCAGACCAATCGTGTCGAGTGACGATGCGCCGAGGCGAAACCGAGCCTGTGATTGCGTAGCGTTCACGGTTACGACTAGCGCTCGTGTTCCTCCCGTTCGCGCCGGATCTTCGCCTTCACGTTCCTTTGAGAGAGCGACACGAGTCTGCAGATCGCACTCGCTGGTACAGATGAGCGGATCACGACTTCGATCGACTCGTCGCCTCGCCAATACAACTTTGCGCCCGTCGCGATGAACTTCGCGAGCAGCACGCCAAGCGCCGCTTCATTGTGAACTTTCGCCATGAACAAACTGAATGCGTAAGGTGCGCCCGCTGCGAAGTCCTGAAGAGAGGCTATTTCCTCGTCTGACACCTCTAGCGTGTGATCGCGAATGCTGCTGATGTACGCGAGAAACACCGTCGCTTGTTCTGGTCGCACGGCGAGACAGACGTCGACAGGCCAGCAACGTGGAGGAAGCCGGAACAACACAGCAACAGGGCGGCGTCCCCTTCTTTCGCCAAAACTTCGGCCAAAAAGCCATCGCCACAAATCCATCGACGAGATAGGCGTGCTGAGATCACCGTCGAGGAAGGTTCGGGATTGGTTCTTTAGGTTGATGCGACGAAGCAGAAATAGTGGAACGGCGTAAACACCCGCACCGTGTCGGCCACCCCCGCGACGGATCCCATTGCGACGAATGCGTCCGACGTTGGCGAGCGAAGTCAAATGGACGAAGAGCAAGTTCCACCAAGTTCTTACAGCAACTCTCTCGTCTACCAAAGTCACAAGGAGCGGCGCGGAAGGTTCAGTGAAAGGCGCGTGAAGCCTGCGTACGAACAAGCGCTCTTCGGATGCATGAAACGACGCCTTCTAGATGATCGAGCAGCTCTTATCAGACGAAGGGCGACTCGTCTGTCGCGATCGATGGCATCCTCGCCCTCGGACTATTGATGCGCAACGCGTCGCTGAAGCGGCAGGATCCATTCCGATATTCTCTCCGCTTCCTCGCCAACCGTCTCTCGCTTCGGTACTGAACGATAGGGGTCTGATTCATCGAACCCTTCGGTGGCCGAGTTCAGGAACAGTACGTGCTCCTGAAAGCAGATTGACGAACCCACGCGGTACGCCACCCACCAGCGAATGAAGTTCGCGGATCTCGGGTCTGTGATCGACGTGATGAACGCGCTGTTCTTCCGGCCGTCGAGAATCCGTTGCAAGGCCTCCTGCCACTGTCGCAAGTATCGTTCCGCCGGCCAGTGCTCAAGTGATGATTCGAACGCCTCGCCATGCGCTCCGAGTCGGATCACGCCATGCGCGAGCGGAGGCTCACTGTCGACAAACCCGATCTGAAAATCCAACCTGGTCTCCCGTGCATAGTCACGCCAAAACGCCGCCTCTCGATGAACATCCCCCACCGCGAAAGGTGACGTAACGCAGCTTACTCGCTTTTCGCCCGCGAGCCTCAGCAGGCGTGGAAACGTCGGACCAATTTGGCTTTTTTGCGGCGCCGAAGGGGCTGTTCCTATCTGCTCTTCTTTGCGCGCGCATAGGTCACGAGGGCCCACGCGACCATCCCGAGCCCGATACTCGCGCCCGCGCTGCCAAAGAACGCAGCATTGTATGCAAGTTCCATCGCGCTTCCGACTCGCTTTTGCACTTCCAAAGCACTGCCACCTGACGTCCCAAAAGCGCGCGCGATTCCAACCATCGCGATCGCAAACGCGCTCAAGAGCGATAGGGTCGTCGCGGCAATTCCTACGCCCAGGATGTGCCGGCAGCGTTGAAGGAGCCCCGTCTCAACCGGTTTGGGCGCTCTGTACGCGTTCATCAGCCGGTAGAGCCCACCTCGGGCTTCATGTCGCACTCATTGGTGGCCTCATCGGCGCCCCAGCGACAACAATCAATCTGGGACATCGAACACGTCAAGTCCGTCGCCGGCTCCTGCTCCACTCATCCATGCGGACGACCAATCGCTATCCTGCAGCGTGCAGCGAATGCAAAAGCGGAGAAAGTCTGCGAGCGAGCCAATCCTGCGAAACGAAGCCGTGGATGGGTTCCATGCCATGACGTCGTCTGACACGCGTCCGATCATCGCACCCGACAACGTCGTTTGGAGCGGGACAAAACCGTTGGGGAGGATGTCGCAAGCGGCCTCCGGGAAAAAGTCCCTTGCCGCTGCCTTGCCAAGACGTCCGAGCACGGCCGCGTCGAGAAGTGGACAGCAGTTCTCAGCGTGGATGTCGACCAAGCCAAATGTCCACGCAGGGAGTTGCGATGGAAGTTCGACGGGAACGCCCTTGCGCAGCGCTCCCCCTTGCTCCTCCAAGATGAAGCGTTTGTTGATCTGCCACTGGCTTTCGAACGCTCGGCGTTCGAGCTCTCGCCACTCGGGCCAGTCCTGCCTGTGGGCGCTAAGAAGATTCCGCCAGCTCGCGAGCGCCTCTTCGGTTCGATCCTTGCCGGGATCCGCGCCGTGTTCGACAAGCCATGCGGCCAATTCAGCGTGACGATATGAAGCGGCTACCTCTGCAAGCGTCTCGCGCTCTTCGACAACGCGAGACAGATCGAACGCTGCCGCCAGCAAGGTTTCAAAGATCTGGCGATTGCCGTTGCGAGCCGCACACGCCAGCGCCCAATACTGCGGGAATTCACCTTCCGCGATCGGACGGAGCGCCAGCAAATTGCGAAGCCGATCGAGATCGTCTTCACGAACCCGCATATCAAGCGCGGCATGCAGCGATGTGCCTGTCGCCACTAACGCCGCAACGAGCTCGTGCATGTCGGCCTTGTCCGCGTACCCGAGAGCGAGCGGTCCGTATTGACTTCCCGACGCGAGGAGAAGCCGCACAATCTCCACGTGACCCTGGCGAGCGGCCTCGCAAATCGGGATTTCGAGCCAGCCGTTATCAGGGGCATGCCCCGCGTCAAGGAGGCGCCTCACCATATCGAGGTGCCCAAGCCGCGCGGCAAATTGAAGAGGTCGCCGATGTCCGTAAGGATGTTGGCCGTGCCCCTTGAACGATTCGGGCTTGACCCCAGCCTTCAGGAGAGACGCGACCCCTTGCTCGTCCCCCAACATGATTGCGAGCACCAAACGTTGCGGCTTGGTCAATTTGGAGATGCTGACGTCCTTCGCGGCCAAGGCCTGCACGACGTCCGCGTAGCCATAGTAGAGAGCAAGCTTCAGCGGCGACTTCCCGGGCATGGCGTCGGCCTCGGTATCCACGCCAGCCGCGATGAGCGCCACCGCAGCGGGACAGGTGGGCTGAATCCAGCATCGCTCCATTTGCAAGCCGATCGCACGCCCTCGGTACGACTTCGCGTCTGGGTTTGCGCCCGCAGCGAGCAACAGACGCACAGTTTCGTCGGTCCGAGCAACAAGCATCAGTTCAGTCGATGCCGCAGGAAGACTCTCGCGTCCCAACAAAAGCGCAAGGACGTCTTCGTTGTCGCCTTCAACAGCGTGTTCGAGGAGCCGTGCAAACGAGGGGCGAAATGGCGGACCGGGAGTACCGTCCGACCATCGCGCGCCACGCGCCAGGAGCTCCCGCACGAGAACCGCGGAGTCATCCGCTCTGCGCCTGCAAGCACGCTCAAGAGCCGTTGTCCCGTCCATGTCAAGGCGCTCGACATCTCCGCCCTCGGCAAGCAAACGTCGGATCGAATCAAGCTCCCAATAGAAGTCGCTCGGGTTCTCTGGCATCGGCCGTGTTCTTGCGCAAAGGATCGTTGCCGTAAAGAGGATAGCGCCCACGCCACGTCGCGATGAACGTCCCCCGCGGCGAAGCGTGACGTAACGCATCTTACTCGCTCTTCGCTCGTGAACTCAAATCCAGAGTCCGATCACGAGCGGTTGAGGTGGCTTCGCGAAGTGACCTTCTTCCGCGCAGCGCTTGCACCGGTAGCCGAAAGCGTAACGCCCGCCTGGGGCCCCATGTCGCGTGCCCAACGATTACGGCGACACAAAACCACAGCCGCAAACCGTCGAGGGCATGGACACTGCCTCGTTGCATACACGAACGACTCAACGCTGCGCGCGGAGTTGCAACAACTCAGCGGCATGACGACGCCCGTTCGTGCGAAGGGCAAGTACGCGCAACGAACACGTATTGTGTGGAGTGACGGCGCGCCGCACGACAACCGTTTGCGAGCGAAGTCAAATGGACGAAGAACAAGTTCCACCAAGTCACGAAGAGTGGCGCGGACGGTTCAGTGAAAGGCACGCGAACCCAATGCGTCCTCTCGCTCGCATGCTAGTAGCCGAGCATGAAATCCTCCGGCGCGTGCGCACAAGCGCTCTTCGGATGCATGAAATGACCCCGCATAAGATGATCGAGCAACTCTTAACAGACGAGGGGATGGACTCGTCCGTCGCGATCGACGGCATCCTCGCCCTCGGAGCGGAGGCGATCGCGGCGCTCGTCGCGGCGCTGAAGGAGGGACGGGGCGTCCCTCAACTGACGGCCCTACTGTCGGCGCTTCCGCTCGCCGATCCGGTGCGCGACTTGGCCCCACTGCTGGCTGACGGCGACGAGGTCCGGAACGCGGCGCTGCGCGCGCTCGGCGACTCCGGCGATCCAGGTGCTCTACCGATTCTCGTCGCGGCGCTGCCGACCAGCCGCTTCGTCGCGAGTGAGGCCCTCGGTAACCTCGGCCGGACGGAGGCCCGCGTGCCATTGCTCGGCCTCGTTGCCGAGTACGTCGGGTCGGACGGCTCGATGCTGCCCACGGGGGACTTGCTCACGTGGGAATACAGTTGCATGGACCTGCGGGTGGTCGCGAAGGTGGCAGCCGCGATGGCGAAGCTCGGGGATGAGACGCTCGCGCCCGTTGCGATCCGCCTTGCGACGTTGCGACACCCCGGGGAGATAGAAGACGCGAACCTGGTGCGAGCCGCGGCCGCGGCCGCCCTCCGGTACGTGACCGCGCCGGGAGTGGCCAGCGCGCTGCATGCGGCGGCGTTGGATCGCGATGCCGACGCCGCGCGCGCGGCGCTGCTCGGCACGCTGTACTTGGGCCGGCCAGACGAGGTGGAGGTCTGGCTCAAGCGCATCGCGAAGGGAGGGGTCGTCGGGAGGGAGGCCCTCTCGTGCCTCGAGAGCTGGTCCGGATCGACGTTCGCCGGGGATCGACCGGTAAGGGGCGAGGATGTCCGCCGATGGTGGCTGGCCGAGGCCGGTCGGTATCCGCCGGGGACCTGTTTTCGTTCGGGCAGGCCGACCGACATCGGAGAGCTGGTCCGGCGGCTCACCCAGGAGGGAGAGGACCTCCGGTTCGAGCTACGAATCCGGACGGGCGCCGCATGCTTTCATGACGGCCTGTCGGGATATCCGCCCTCTCCGCGAGAGATCACGGCGATCGACGACTGGTGGCAATCGCATGCCGGCGACTTTCCTTTGGGAAAGCTGCACCGTTGGGGTCGCTCGTTCGACCCGACCGTTGTCAGCTGACGACTGAGTCGCAAGTCGTGAGAATTGAGAGTGACAGCGGATGGAACGCTGCTCCTCACGGCGAGGACGCGACGCTCGCGACATGCAAATCGCGCCACCCTCCCAACCGTGCCGAAACGCATCGCGAACGTGGGCAGTCGATAAGAGACCGCCAAGTAAACCCGATGCGACCAAATTATCTCTGTATGGCGCCACGCACTCCGCCCGTTTTCAAGGTCGAAGTCTAAAATGCAAAATCGCACGCTTTTCGCGACCCACATGCCGCATGTGGAACAAGCGCCAAACGTTCGCCGGATGTCGATGCAAGTGTCACCGAACGCGAGTATCAGGGACGCGGATGCAGGCGACACGAACTCGGCGCCATCCGACGCGATCTCCGCGGGTGAACAAATCACTGACGTGATCGTTGCCGCAAAGAGATAGCTCCAACGCCACGTCGCGATGAGCATCCCCATCTGAGCGCGTTCGACGCAACTCGTCCCCAAAACTTTTCCGTCTACGGCGAACGCAGCACGCTCCTTTCGGTTGTCCGAGAACAAGTGCAGTCAACGCTTCACACAGGCCGTGGCGCGCATGCCCGCGTCTGGACTGACGCACGCGCCAATGATCAGCGTTCGTGTACGTTCCATCATGCGGACCGCAGGGCGGCGTACGCGCGTCGACACGAGAAAAAGGCCCCAAGTGCGTTGACTCTGGCAACGAGGTGGGAACGGAAACAATGCTCTGCGGCCGCGCTTGCGCTTGCCCATTCGGTTCGCTCCAGCGGGTGGAAGACATGCCTGCGCGAACGGCCACCAGCTCGTGTAATTTGGGCGCGCTACGGCGAGCCCTCGCAGGTCAACACCGCGACGCGTGGCCCTGGATGCGTTGGCTCTTCTATGGCTTTGCCGTGGCCCATTGCCGGAGGGCCCACGTACCACGTCACGGCGAGCGACGAGGTGCCCACAGCAATGCGCGCATCGGTATGACCCCCTCGTTCATCACCTGTTCGCAGAGGCATGGGTCGATGAACGGCATGCCCAGCTTCGTCGAAACGCACGATTGAAGGCCCAATGCCATCCCAATACGTGACGACCCATCCCGACGGAATCGATCCAACACGGGGGTAGCGCACCGTGGGCAAAGTGCCGAACGAGACTGGCGATCCTAGGGTCACACCGCGCGTATCGAATCGGTGCAATGTGATAATGTTCCACTCCGTGCTTGCGACGAGGAAGCCCAGTTTGCCCGCTGCGACACTGGCTTCGACCGGCGACTTATCCGTCACGATTGCATCTTCACTCGAAGGCTTTGATGCGCCAGGCGCAAATGCAAGAAGCTTGGTTTCGTGCGCCGAGGGTGCCAACGCGACGTCGGCTTCTTCGCCGCTCGCGATCAGCTGCTCTTGAGGCTCGGGCATCCACGGTGGCGGCGCGGCGTGCGAGACGAGTGACGGCGTTCGCTTCATTTCACGAACGATCAAGCGCTCTTCCGACGCGGCATAGGTAACGAGTGGCCCTCGGGGTCCGACGCTCAGATCTTCGATCGATTCAGGCATCGCGATGGGCGGCCGAGTCGCATTTGGGGTGCCGTCGCGATTGAGGTAGATGCCCTCCGTCTTGTTCTCGTCGGCGACAGTGAGCACAATGTCATCGCCGTACGCCGCGAGTCGTGGCGCACTCAATCTCGCACCCTCGCGAACCTTGTGCCCGGGGCCGACCGTTCCGTCAATTTCAATGCGGTGTACCCAAAGCGCGTGTGGCGTGGTTTGCAAATAGGCCGCAAGAAACGCGTCGCCCACCCAAACAGGCGCAGTGGGATAGTGCGCCCCTTTAGGCCCAAGCGACCGCGCATGCACATCGAAGGTGCAGGTAAGCAAACTTAGCGCTTTCGTGCCGACGCTCGCTTGAACCGCTGGCGCGTTGGTCGACACGCAAGGAGCGACACCAGTGAGGGGCGCTCTTGGACGTGTTGAACACGCAAGCAACGTGGCAACCAAAAGTGCACATGCAAATGTCGGTGTTATTTTCTTCATCGCAGGTGAACCTCTAAGCTGCTTCGCTCGTTCAGAAGGATGACGCGAGAACCGGATCAACTTTGCCACGACCGCGCCGCGCGATCACTTCGCCCAAGCGCAGTTGACGTAAATGGGCGCCGAAAATCCGCGGTCAACGTACGCACGCAAAACGGAACACTTGCTGTCCACTTTCACGCTCACAAATCGACCGTCCTCGGGCTTCGCGACCAATTTTCCGTCAAGGAAAACATAAGCTTCGCGCCCCTCTGCAGTAACCGCGACCTCGGTCGCGTTCGACAACGAACCACCCACGTTGACTTCACGTTCTCCCGACCGGGCGCGCAGCGTACATGCATGAGGATCGCGGACACACGTTCGCCCTTTGCGAATGCCGTCGGCGATCCCCTCTTCGGTGCGCTGCGAAGCGAGGACAAATGTGGTGGCACGCAAGAAGCTGTCATGGCTATCACTGCCACCCACCGGCGTCATGCGACGTTCTTGCCGCTTCGCCTCTTTATCAAGAAAGTTGACCGTATCCCAAATTGACTTTGCGCGATCGCCAAGCACCCAGCCATCGCGCAGCTGGCTGACCATCATGTTGTAAGCCTCGTATCCGTGTGCGAGGCGATGCACTGCGGCGATATCTCCTGGCACGATCGCCGCGGGATCGATGAAGAGGCGCCACGACAGGTTGGCTCTCGCCGCCGAAAAGATCGAATCGACAGGTGTCATGAAGGGATGGTTCACCACCAGCGTGCCGCCTCTTCGGACCCACTCTTCGATGAAATGCTCGGGATTGTACCGCGCGTCTTCGAGTGGCGAAGCCTTCAGCACTTCTTCAACATTGGCGAACGCCATACCGACGTGGCCATATTCGTGATCGGTATACTCGGCGCCCGCGATCAACAGCACGTCTCGAGATTGCTTGCGAATCGCATCGCGCAAAATGCGTTGGTTCTCGAGGTGAGCCGTGCGCAGTTCTTCGCTCTGGTGAAAGCGTGACCACACGTGCGGCGTGAGCACAACGAAGTCGAGCCCCTCGCGTTGTGCAAGGCGCACCGTTTCGTAGAGATCGCGGCTCACATGCGACGGATGATCAGGCGGGCTCACATGACAGTGGAGGTCACCCGCAAGGAGCGTGTAATTCTCGCGGCTCGAGATCGGCACGTGCGTCACGTCAGGTCGATGCGCTGTGTGCATTAGATAGCCGACGACATCGGACTTCGTGCAGCCTGCCGCAAAAAGCGCAAAGAGCATCAATGCTGCGTTTCGCATCACCCTTAGACGGTAAGCACATCCTTACGATTCAACAGTGGCTCGTCAGCTTTTGCGTATGACGAACGTCAATAGTTTTTCATCGCTCCGAAGCTGATCTACCGAACGAGAATAAACTCGGCGAAGCGATCGATGGTTTCAAAGAAGACCCTGTCGCGGCGCGACCTTCTTCGCGCAATCGAAGAGGCGAAGACATTTTTTTGGGACGAGTGATCGTCTACCCCAAAGGCGAACATACGAATGGTGGGGTTAGGAGCAAGGCTGCTAACGAAGGGCGTCATGCGCTCCATTTGCTCACTGACGTTCATCGTTGTGTCCCGAATTTCACTGTGGCTCGTCA
>JAHFDZ010000362.1 GCA_023248745.1 Myxococcales bacterium
GAGAGTGGTTGGCCGGGGATCTGACAATTGGTGAGGCTGATGACCGCGCTCGTCGCCGAGGTTTTCGAGAAATACGTGGTTTTGCTCGTGAGCGCTTCCTCTGACGAAGACACATTGTCTTCGGCCCCTGCGCCGCTACAAGCCGCCGAAAATATGGTCACTGCGAACACAACCAAACTCGATGCGATTTTCATGACACGCCTCCCCAAGTTCCCCGACGTGAAGCATTTGGGGACGACCGTCGTGCCCTTCTGCCTCTCATTGGGAGGACGTCGGTTTGTTTACCGAGTCGCCGGCGCGCGCAGCCAAGTAGCCACCGGTTAACGGCGACACCGCCACGTTGCAGCGCGACCGCTCGAACGACGCGCGCATCTCAACCATCGGGGGCTCACACTTGCCCTGAAGTTCGACGGGAAGAAGGCACGCTCCGGCTACTCGTGGTAGGTCGCTGCGTAGAATGAGCACAAGCGTAGTAGCGTCAAAGGTTCGGCTCGCTGAGCAAAGCGATTAATGCGCGTGCGGGTCTCATAAAAATCTCTGCGGGCTGATCGGACGTAAAAGGATGATGTTTCTGATTGGTGCCCAGGCGAACCAATTCCGAGTATGGAACCGCGGGCCCAAAGCTCTCGAACCACCGCGCCGCATAGCGTGCCGCTTCGAGAACGAGTTGGCGATGTTCGGCAGTGCCTTCGGCCAATTCGGCTACCTTTGGTATCGCTCCGCGCTCTTCATGGAACGGCATGCACTCGAGCTCTGCGTACGACCGCCAATGCTGCTTTGCCTCTGTTAGCCACGACGGTGCAGCCACCATTTGTTCGACGCCCTCCGCCATCAGTGCGAGCACAATCTTGAGGACCGCAAGGCTATCAATCTCGACGTCTGCAAGTATGCCCATGCAAAGGTGGTGAGGCCATCGAGCGGATTCGCCACTAACCGCGCGGTGCATGAGTGCGATGGCATGAGCGCGTCGTGTTTCGATCGTCCGCAAAGGAAAGTTCCATTCAAGCAACGCGTCCTGTTCGCGTGACCACACATAGCCAGGAGTGTCTGCCCAGCCTGCGTCGTAAAGTATCTTGCCAATAAGATCGTAAAATTCATCGCCTTGTGACGCTTCGATCGCGATCCGCATTTCGTCGAAGGCAACCGGGGGTGGGACAGTCACTCGCTCGGCGTCTCGCCCCGATTCGCTCACTTGCCGTGGGAAGCCCTCGTCCTGAACGCCCACCGTCCAGCCCGGCCACATGGTGCTGATGACATGCCATAGATCCCTCGGACACTCGGAGTTCATCCAGATCGAAATGTGACGCGCTCGCTCGTCGATGAATGCGCCACCGTGCACATCACGCTCCGACGGCAGCGCAGGCAGCGCGGAGCGTGAAGCAAGCAGGCAAAGGCCCTTCTCTCCGTGCACGAGAACTTCGACAAGAAGATCGAAGCCCCGCTGCCAAGGCAGCTTGGCGAGACTAACGTCACGCAGCGATCCATCCTTGTTTTGCAACGTAAAGATGCACGGGCCATCGTCCGCGAGCATCAGATCGTGCAGCGATCGATTGTCAGGATGAAGATCGAAACAGACCATTGAAGCCTCGCGAGAAAAGAGGCCAGCCGCTTCCCCAAGGTTCCAGCATGCCTCGGGAGCCCAGTGGATTGTCCATGGATTGTGCGGGCTCTGCCCTTTCAAGGTGGCGCCCATGAGTTTCAACAGCACACGTCGTTGCCATGGGAAACTCACGTAGCCAAAGTCGTATCCGAAAAAAAGGATGCGCCTTTTGTCGACATCGATCAGCACCTCTGCGTCACCGCCTACGTAGCGCTCCTCGCTGTCTTCCGTAATGAGTTGTTCGCTGCGTTCGAGCTTGACATATCCGTACAAAAACTCCCATGGAACGCTATTCGCGCCATATCGTGAGTAGTACGTCGTTACGTGCCCGTCTCTCTTTACGAAGTAGTAAACGCGCGCTGCCATGCCTCCACGATACGATTGTCAACGCCGAGTTCCTCAAGCGATTCAGTTTTGCGAAGAAAATCGGACCAACGGGATGGGTGGTGTCTTCGATTCTTGCGCGCCGAGCTCGTGGGATGCAATCGGTCATCGGACCGTCCGCTCTAGGCGTGTCGTTCCGGAAGTTGACGTTTCCGATACGGTCTACTTCTTTCGTGAACGCGCAGCGCTCGCTTTCTTCATCTGCTCGGGCGACGTGGCAAAATTGATCGCCTCGACGAGCCACTTCTTAAGCAACGAAGTAGTGCGCACGCCCTCGGGCTCGACGAGCACAAACCCACGAAGCGGGCGGCCCGTGAAATCCATGAGGCGTGCGTGCGGTCGGGTGAGCGCTTCTTCATAGTCCTCTTCGCGAACGCGCACCATGAGGTCTTCTCCGATGATGCCGCATGCCATGCTTCCGGACACCATGAACGCGATCCCGCCGAACATCTTCTTCTCGACGACGTCGTCTCGATCAAAAAGGAGCGAGCGAATCCGACTCGCAGAATTTTCGCTATAGGCCATGACGTTATCTCGCCACCTTCGAGTTCAAATTGTTCACGCGAGTCTTGGTCCGTCTGCGCGCCGATTTTTGCGGGTGCCCTTGAGGGCTGGTTTCGTCGATTTCTTCGACGCCGTGAGCGCAACGCTTCGCCGCTTAGTTTGCATCAACGCACAAAGTGGCGCGAAGGGAATTAACGGCGTGCCGAGGTGTATGGGAAGACAAAAATTCACTCGATCGAACACCCAGCCCGCGAACATGACGCGCACATCGGGGGGTTCAATGAAGTGCTTTGGCAGGGTTACGCGCGCGCGAACATTGTTGCGGCGCATCTTGATTGCGGTCGTGCCCACCGCCTGCGCGCCGGCCGAAGCCGCACCTGACCCTCCAATCGTTGCTGTTGGCGATGCCGATGTACCGGAAGTGCAATCGCCACCGGACGCGCCGCAAGCCCCGACGCACAGAACGCCCATTGCTGGCTGGGAAGGTCGACTCATGACATGGGACATGAAGTCGACGATCACCGGCATTGCGTCACGAACGCTAACCGTGCTTGTGCCTCCAGGCTACGACATCGATACAACCGCGCACTATCCAGTGCTCTACATGCAAGACGGGCAGAACTGCCTCGCTCACGATGGCTTCGGCCACGGCGGTTGGCAAATGCACACCGTTCTTTACGATCTCATCGCGCGTGGTCGGATGGCAAAGGTGATCGTTGCCATGGTCGACAGCTCGAAAGAGCGCAACGCTGAGTTCATTCCAGAATTTTCGGGAGGTTCAAAGGCCGATGCCTACCTGAATTTCTTGGAGCGAGACATTATCCCTTTTGTCGACGCAAATTTTCGCACGGTCGCAGACGCTCCACACCGCGCGCTTGGCGGATCATCTTTCGGTGCGCTCATCTCACTCTACGGATCGTGGACGAGGCCGACCGTTTACGCGCGCATCATGGCGATGTCGCCCGCGTACGCGTACAATTTTCAGGCGCTCGTCAAGGAGCGCAAGACGCTGCGCATCTACCTCGACAGTGGAACGACGTTCGACGGAGCATCCGGCGATGACAGCCGAACGCGCACCGAATTTCTGCGCAACGTGCTCGTCGAGAAGGGCTGGCAACTCAACGTCGATCTGAAGCACTACGTGGGCATCGGCCATCAACACAATGAGGAATTCTGGCGCGCACGCTTGCCCGTTGCATTGCCGTTTGTGTTCCCCGCTTCGCAGTGAGGAACGAGCTTCACGTGGATTAGGAATAGTCGATGAATTGGTCCGACAATGTCGGGTGCGTGCTCATTGATTGTCTTGCGACAGCGGCTGCTTGGCGAAACTCTTTGCGTGGTCTGGCACAAGTTGGCATTGGCTTCGTAACTCGCAAGGCCGACAAAGGAACGGTTTCGCGCGGGTTCGCTCGAAGGCACGAATTGTGCTCGATGCGCGCGCATGAGTCCCACACCACGAAGTTACGTAACCTTGATCGCCATGAGCACGGCCCTCGCCGCGTGCGGCAAATTAGACGATGCCGGTTCCGCTGACGCATCGGGCGATTCCGCAAACTTGTCGGACTCGGCAACCGGCGCCAAAGTGCGCGGGCAGCTCGCGTTGTGTCCGCTCGTTACACCCGTGCAGGGTAGCCCTTGCACGATCAACGGGCTCGAATGCGAATTTGGCGACGACTATGATCCGCGCTGCAACGAGCAACTCGTGTGCTCCTCTGGCAAATGGGCGGGGCAGATCGTTGGTCCTGGCGGCGGCGTTACGTGCCCAACGAGCGGGCCGCCGGTCGATCGCGTGCCGCCAAACCCAGACGCGTGCCCTGCATCGCAACCATCGGGCGCGTGCAGCGGAACGATCGGTTGCGCTTATGGCGACACGCTTTGCGCGTGTGGACCTGAGTGCACCAAGTATCCGATAGTACAATGCCACGACGCCGGTATCGATTGGCGTTGCGGCATTGCTCCCAAATCGACCCCGCTTTGTGCGACGCCGCGCCCACGACTCGGCGAAGCGTGCAGCACGGAAGCCGAAACGTGTCGCATTTCAGAAGCACACGCCGAGCAGTGTGAAGAAACGGATCTGGTGTGCCGCGCTGGCAAGTGGACGTGGCCTCGTTTCGGCTGCCCCGCGTCGCAAGCGCGATACAAAGAGAACATTCACTATTTGGAAACGAAGGAAGTAGAAGAGCTCGCCCGACAGCTGCTCGCCATTCGACTCACGACCTATACCTATCGCCAGGGCATAGCTGATCGCGATCCACACCTTGGTTTCATCATCGACGACCAACCGCTCGGAAGCCCGGCCGTTTCGACGTCGCGCGATCGCGTGGATCTTTATGGGTACGTGAGCACGGCGGTTGCCGCCATTCAGACCCAAGGCAAAGCAATCGAAGATCTGCGACGCGAAGTCGATGCGCTTAAAGCGAACCAATGCGCCAAGCGAAAGTCTGGCTCC
>JAHFDZ010000363.1 GCA_023248745.1 Myxococcales bacterium
AGAATGGATCGCTGCCGACCGGCGCTGCGAATAGATCGCGACCTTCGCGCGCGTCGTCGCGGCGAACACGACGCGCTTCGACTGGCGCTCCTTCGGCGCCCTGTACCGAAGCGGCGGGCGCAAACGAGCCTGGACCGAAACCGGCAGGAGCGGAAGGACTTGGCGAACCCAATGACGGATCGCCGAAAGGAGAGGACACGTTGGGGCGCGATGCAACCGGAGCCGCGGCTGGCGACGCTTGCGAGGACAAATGCCCAGACGAGCTCGCGGCCGACGCCAATGAACTTGCCAATGAATTTGATAGCGAATTTGATAGCGACTCGGCCGAAGGCATCACCGACACGAGTGGAGCGTCTTGGCGAAGCGCGCCTGCAACCGCGTCTACCTGCGCGAGCGGCGCCCAATCGGACATGCCTTCTGTCCACACGAACATGTCGCCCGTGATCCACCCGGCGCGATAGCCCTCAACGACCTCGTCCATTCGCAACTCTCGTTGATCGTTTTCGGCAACGTTCACGTGGTAGAGCGCTTCGGGTTGTAGCGGCAATCCACCCGCTTGCGCGTTGAGATCGTTTGCCGGTGGGGATGAACCCATCACAGACGACTCGGTTTTTCCGTTGACCAAGATGACGTTGCTGCACTTCTTGCAACGAATCTTAACGGTTTTGCCTTGGACCTTCTCGTCCGCCACGTTGTACTTCGCGCCGCAGGAATCGCAGGTGATTCGCATGTCGATTGCAGTGTAGCACGCACATCCTGCGAGGCGTTCGTCTCGGAACGATTGCAATGCTTGCGTTCGCTAGCCCCACCGCTTAGCGAACGGTTCATGAAGCCCAAGCGCGCGGCGCACAGCGTGACAGAACAGCTCGCCTCAAGCGAAGAACGCTTTGAAAACGACCCCGAACGCGCGTCGGTCATCGCGTGCGCGAGGCGGTTTAAGTCCAGCTGGGTCGAGCTCGCGGCTGAGCTAAGCCGTGTCAAACGAGAGCGCACCTGGAAACGATGGGGCTTCGAATCGTTTGAGGACTATGGCCGTATCGAACTCCACATGCGGCGCGAAACGATGGAAAAACTCACCGGATCGTTTGCGTTCTTGCAGCGAAGGGCACCGAAAATGCTCGAAAATCCGACACTCGAGACCAAATTGCCAAGCTATCAAGCGGTCGACTGGCTGCGACGCGCCGAAGAGTCGAACTTGCCAGCCGCCACCAAGGAAGAGGTGCGGCGCATGGTGGTCGACGAAGGCGCACCGGTTCATCGGATTCCGCGCGAAGTGCGCGAGATCGTAACCCCCATCGATCCTGAAGTTCGCGCCAAACGAGCGACGGCCGGCCTGCGCAACGTCGCGACTCGCCTTTCTGAACTACTTAGCGAAACCGCGGGAGACGGCGCCGTTCCTGCAAACGTCCGAGAAGCCCTCGCGAAGAACCTTGCCGCACTCTTGAGAGCGCTCGAGCAAGCCGACGCAGCCGCGGCGTAAAAAGACAGCTCCCTGTCATCCGCGGCCTTCGCCTACGCGTGGCGCGCCGCAAAGGGTCGCGCTACTACGAGGAGGATGCGGCTTGGGGGTCTTGTGGGTGGTGCGACCCTTATCGCGGCTTGTTCGGCAACTTCGCCTCAAGAAGATGTTGCGTCCGTTTCGGCGCCCATCATCAATGGATCCAAGGACACAACCCACGGAGCCACCGTATTTGTTTACGGAACGCAGGGCAAAGGCAGCGGCGCAGCCTGCACCGGTACGATCATCAAGACTGATCCTGCGACCAAAATTGGTTGGGTGCTCACCGCTGCCCATTGCGTCGCCGTACCGCCGCTCGTGGTCATGGAGGGCGCAAACATCAGCGCCTCAAGCACGCTACAGTACTCGGTTCTCGATTACCTGGCACACCCCAACTATGACGGCCAAACGAGCTCGGCCAACGACATCGCGATCATCCGCGTCGTTGGCGTCGATGCGTCGACACCGTCAATATCGTTGACTACGTCTCCCGATAACCTTGTGGTTGGCTCAAGTGTCACAAGCGTTGGGTACGGACGAACGGAAATATCCACCGAACAAAATCCAAACGAAGACCGCCACTACATTAACAAAACGTTGAGCTCGGTATCGACAACGCATGTTGGGTACTCGCTCGCGGGAAGCGGCATCTGCCAAGGCGACAGTGGCGGTCCTGTCCTATTCAAAACAGGCACCACCGAGCGCGTGGTTGCGGTGCACTCGTACGTTTCGGGCGGATGCACCGGCGAAGGCTCGGGTACAGGTTACAGCGTTCGCGTCACACCACACTTGACTTGGATCGAAGGACGACTCGCACTCGCAGCACCTGCCGCCTCGTGCGACGTGTGCAAGAAAACGACGGTGTCTGGCAACCAGGTATGTGCGGTTGCGTATCGCACGTGCGAGCAGAATACAGAGTGCAAGGCACTCTACGATTGCGTCGTCGGGTGTGCATCTACGTCCGCCTGCCTCGACGCTTGCTATGCCAAGTATCCGAAGGCCGAAGGCCCGTTCGTCTATGCGGCGTACTGCTCTTGCGAGCAAGGGTGCACGACCGAATGCAGCACCAGCTGCGGTGGCGTACCCAAGTGTGGCCATTCCTATGGCAAGGCTGCGAGCTGTAACAGTTGCCTCGAGAGCAGTTGTTGCAAAGAAGGTCTCGACTGCACAGCCGATGGCGAGTGTTACGCCTGCTGGAAGTCGAAGGATCAAGCGAGCAGTTGCGCGACCAATACCAAGCGCCAAGCGATGCTCAAGTGTCAGAGCACGAAGTGCGCGAGCAAGTGCGATCCGGCTGCTGTCCCAGATGCCGGCCCGACAGATCCACCCGCAGAGGAACCACCCGCGGAAGAGCCGCCTGCGTCAGACCCGACCGCTAACGTCCCTGCGGCAAGCACGGGGTGCGGTGTAGCGGCGACACCCGTCCGCGGAGGCGCGTGGCCAATGCTTGTCGCGGGACTCTTCTTGTTACGACGATCCGCGGGAAGGTCACGGAGCCTTCGAGCGGGTAAGCCCGGCTAGCCCTCAGACGCCTTCGCGCGCACGCGAAGGGCACGTGGGCGAGCCGGGCTCTGTGCGATTTCGAATGACTTCAAACTCGCCGCCGAAACGTTCGATCATCTCCCTGTCCAATGGTGATTTGCGCCGAGCCGCGAAGCGTGCGCTTACTCGAAGGAACGCCGATAGCGCCGGGCGAGACACCGCCGATCGAGCCAGTGGAGCAAGCGCGTGCCCGAGGATGCGGTAGAGAGGTGACAGCGCGCGCACAACGAAGCGGAGAGCCGCCGGTCGCTCATCCGCGCTCGTTTGGATTGTCTTCACAGAGGCGGCATACCTCTGCTGAATGAGACGCAAGTGGACGCGACCGTCGGCTGCAGCAGTCATTGCGATTCGATCAACTCTCTTGACTTCATGGTTTTACCCGAGCGTGGCAGGAGGTGCGGTATGCGGCCCATTCCCTACAAGGTTAGTCACAGGTTCATTGCGCCAACAATCCCCCTGCAGGAGGTTCAGATCCAGGTCCCTTGCGTCGCTTCGCCACAAATGCAGCGACGCGAAATGCAGCGGCACCGACGCTCAGAACGAGGAACGGCCAGTAGTAAATCGCCGGAGGAATGCCGGCCACCGCCTCCGAGACGAGCTCTTCGTACGGGCGACTGAACGACTCGCAAAAGCAATAGATGAACACGCCCATGACATAGTAGCTGCCATATCGGTGCAGGCGTTCCCACCAGGTGCGCCCAATGACGCGAGCGGCCCAACGAAACGACGTCGCGAGCATCGCGTACACGAGAAGGATCCCTGGGATGCCGCCGATGATCTCGAAAAGAGGAACGGGGTGATCAGCGTCGATAATCGGTGCGGCGCGATACACGGCGAAGATAAGTGTGACGTGAGTCAAGAATGCCGCAGGAAACGCGGCTCCGATGAATTGCCGGCGGGAAAGCAACCACGCCGTAACCTTCCCTGGCCAGAGTATATGAAGCGATGAAGCGGAGAAAGCGACGACGAACCACAAAAACGCAACGCGTGCAGTAGCCCGAAGGGCGAGCTTGACACCTTCTTCGGAGGTTCCGACGTATCGCAGCACGACCGCCGCAAGAATGAAGTTCGTTATCGCCGCCATCGCAACGAACCAAGCGCGACCCCACGTCCACTCTTTGATCAACATCGGCTACGAACTTGCATCGGAAAAAGTGGATCGAAAAGATCCACTTTTTTGCAGAACATAGGGTCCACTTCTACGACGTACGTGGGCGCGATACGTGCTTCTTCCCCCGCACGCGCGCAAACGCTGCTGCAAGGCGACGAACGCCTTCACGGATACCCCTGTCGTCCACCAACGTGTAGCCAAGCAGAAGGCCGCAGCGGTCCGGCTCGCCAAGATAGTAAGGCGCAACCGAGTGGACGCCGACGTCTTGCGCGCGCGCTTGCTTCACCACCGCTTCGAGCACTTGCGACGTGACGCCGTCGAACCAAGCCACCATGTGGAGCCCCGCGTGAGAGTCCGCGACCGACACCGCGTCGCCAAAGTGGACTCGTAACGCGTTGCGAAGGGACGCATGGCGTATCGCGTACCTCGCGCGGAGTCGGCGCAAGTGCCGGTCGAAATGTCCTTCTCGCATGAAGTCGGCAATCGTTCCCTGCTCGAGCGTGGGCGTGCACCAATCGGCGATCCACTTCGCGGAGCGGAAGACGGGCATGAGCTCGGGTGGCGCAACGACATACCCAATGCGGAGTCCGGGAAACAGCACCTTCGAGAAGGTGCCAACGTAGATCACCCTGCCCTGCTGATCGAGGGCTTGGAGCGATTCGAGTGGACGGCCTGCGTAGCGCAACTCACTGTCGTAGTCGTCCTCAACGATGTAGGCGGCGCGTCGGTTCGCCCATGCGAGAAGGTCCATGCGACGGCGCAGCGAGAGAACCGATCCAGTGGGAA
>JAHFDZ010000124.1 GCA_023248745.1 Myxococcales bacterium
GTGTCATCAGCGCGCTCGCCGACACCGATGCTCAGAGCGAATCGGACTTGCTGAGTTACGTATTGTTCGACGGTGAATTTGCATCGAGCCTTATCGATCTCGGATATCGCGACGCGCGCGCACGTCACGAAGAACTTTGTGCATTCTTCGAAGCTGTTCACGCGCCCTGACAGCTCGAGTCGCCTCAGATAGTGTCGCAATGGTGAACTTCACGGACATGCTCACGGTCGATCGCGACGTCGATCAGGCAATCGACGCTCTCGAGAATCGTACGAACGCATACGGATACGACGCTTGGGGCTTCTCTCCAGCCGTCGCCAAGCGTGGCTATACCTTTGGCAAGCGAGTCTTTCTCCCCTATTTCAGGCCGACCGTTACCGGGATCGAGAACCTACCGCCTGGACGCGTCATGATCGTCGGCAATCACTCGGGGCAGGTGCCAATCGACGGAGCCATCGTCGCGCTTGCGTGCCTCCTCAATGGCAAGCCGCCACGCCTTGTCCGCGCGATGGTGGAACGCTGGTTTCCAAACGTTCCTTTCATCAGCGACTTTCTCTTTCGATGCGGCGCGGTGCTCGGCGATCCCGTCAACTGTCGGAACCTTTTGCTCGACGAGCAGTCTATTCTCGTCTTCCCCGAAGGCGTCCGCGGCAGCAGCAAGACCTGGAAGAAGCGCTATCAGCTCGCCGAATTTGGTCGCGGCTTCATGCGTCTTGCCCTCCAAACCGACACGCCGATCGTGCCTTGCGCAATCATCGGTGGGGAAGAGTCCATCGTGAGCCTCTACAACGCGAAGACACTCGCGAAGTGGACCGGCGTTCCGTACTTCCCCATCACACCCTTCACGCCGTTCTTGGGACCGTTCGGATACATGCCACTACCCGTCAAGTTTCGGATCCATTTCGGCAAGCCGCTTACCTTTTCGGGACGATACGACGACGAGGACTCGGTCATCAACGAAAAGGCCGACGTCATAAAGAGCCAGATCTCCAAACTCATTGAGCACGGACTCGCGGAGCGCAAAAGTGTCTTCTACTAACGCAGCCGAAAGGACCATCGTTTGATTCTCGTCACTGGCATTGCCGGCGGGCTCGCGCAGCGTGTCGCGGCTCGACTCCTTGGCTCGGGGCACGACGTCATCGGCGTCGACTATCGGCAAGACGTAGAGCTCTCGGGCGACATTGCACGCATTCCTGTGTACAGGGCGAGTTACAATAAGAGCGCCTTCGAGGACGTCTTCCGTCGGCACACCTTTGACGCCGTACTTCATCTCGGCCGCGTGGGTAACCTTGCCGAATCAGCAGGAAAGCGTTTCGAGCTCAACGTCCTTGGATCGCAAAAGGTGATGCACCTTTGCGTGCAGCACAAAGTGCGCTCGTTGATCGTGCTTTCGACGTTCCACATCTACGGAGCCGATGCACGCAACCCAACCCCGATCGCCGAAGACGAAGCGTTGCGCGCGGGCTTCGAGTTCCCTCAGATCGCC
Source organism: Myxococcales bacterium (assembly GCA_023248745.1). Lineage (GTDB taxonomy): Bacteria > Myxococcota_A > Polyangia > Polyangiales > Polyangiaceae > JAHFDX01. The sequence continues at coordinate 1,487 of JAHFDZ010000124.1, forward strand.
GATGCCATTCAGCTCGACAACATGGCTGGCGCGTGGATGTACCAGCACCCCGAAGTGCGCACCGTCGTGCTGCGGCCCACGCACGTCGTCGGACCCAATATTCAAAATACGATGTGCACACTCTTGCGCCAGCCACGCGTCCCCTACATCGCTGGGTTCAACCCGATGATGCAGTTCTTGCACGAGGACGATCTCGCCGGAGCGATCATCGCCGCGGTATCGGGCAGCGTGCGCGGTGTGTTCAACATCGCCGGCAATGACGCAGTGCCATGGCGAACCGCACTCGCGATCTGCGGCGCGATGGGCTTCCCACTCCCGAGCGCGCTGTCACGCCGCATTTTGCCCACGGTGTTTCGTCAACCTCCTTACCTGGTCAACTTCCTGAAGCATCCGTGCATCATCGACGACACCGCATTCAGACATGCGTTCGGCTTTCGCGCCGCCCTTGCGCTCGATGAAGCCCTGCAAACGACTGTCGGCAGAGCTTCTTAGTTTCAATCGAGATCCAGCCGTAAGCACTGCATCGTCGAAGCACTTACGCACCCGAGCGCGGAATCGCGTTTGGGGCTGCGGCGTTTTGTGGGGAGGATCACATGCGAATTGCTCTATTCACGTTACTTGTCGCAGGCTGCGCACACGAGCACACGCAAAGCGCGAGCCCCCCAAAATCGATTCCGATCGTCCGTGTTGCGGCAGCCGCCACACCAAGCGAAGGCCTCGCACCGCGCGCAACCGACATCACCACACCCGCACCCATCACTACACCTGCCGTCGAACTGCCCACGCCCCCTCCGGAACCCGCAGGAACATTCTTCGACGAATGCACTGAAGACGCACCCACAGCGAAGAAGGCGACACTGTATCCAACGCTTCGAGCCGCCTACGGAGGAGAGTTCGAGTTGGAGACAGTTCGAGGCAAGACTCACGTTTCGGGCAGCGAGTACACGGCCATTCTCACGCCCAAAGGAGTGGTCGACGCGCATCTAGCGGGTCACGCTGTGGTGCTCGACCCCGACTATGTCGCTTATTGGTCCAATGCGGAATGCCGCAGCGGTTGCTACTCCTTCGAAAAACGCGTGGGTGGCCGTTGGGTCGGCGACGGAGCCTTGCCTTCAGTGTACTTTAGCGATTACGCCGTTTACCGCACCCCATTCGGGGAGTTTGGAACGAGCTACACGGGTGACAACAAAGAAATTGAGAAGGCGATCGTCGCGCCGTTTGGACGGCCAACCGACTATCCAGAAACGAAGAAACTCCGCGGACTGCCAGACGTACCCGAGGGGACGTCGTTCACTTCGGGGCCCGTGCCCATGTCAGACGGAAGCGTGCTCTTCGCTGCCTCGGTGGGAGAGGAGCGCAAGCCGCAGATTATGAAGTGGACCACAAAAGGCATCACGTGGCTGAGCTTGCCAACAGGTGACTTCGCCGGTGAAGAAGTCTCCAAGGTTGTCACCCAAGGGAAGTCCATCACCGCGACGCTCGGCAACGACAAGCACACGTCGTTCATTCGATACGATGGTTCCAAGTGGACGCGCGACGCATGCTGGACCTCTGAGCGCGAAGGCCAATACCACGCAGACGTCTGGCTCGGGGCCGACGGTTCACTCTACCGCATGTACAAGAATGCCGTTTGGATCTCGCCCGCCGATGGTGCTGGCAAGTGGCATGAATTTGCGACTTTCAAGCCGCCGCACAAAGATGATGTGTGCTCGTTTGAGAAATCGTTTCGAGGAACGGGGCCCCTTGCGATAGCGGGTTCTACGGTTTGGGCCACCGCAATGTGTGGCGACGAGCACTACCTATTCAGCTCCCGTCCAAGCGCACGTCCGAAAGCGGTCGGCCTCGATCCCTTCAGATACATGAGGGCGGCCCAAGAGCAAGCCGAACTAGAAGCAAAAAGAGCAGAAGAACGCGAACGTCGCACCAAGCGCTGACTCGCAATCGCCTCCTCTTCCCGTCAGTGTGCAAACGCGGGCTTGACCCCAAGCTCCGTGAGGAGCTCGCGCGCACCAAGCACTGCATCGAGCGTCCACAAGACGTAGCGAAGATCGACGTGAATGCTGCGCGTGATCTGGGGTTGAAACTGCCAGTCGGACGACATCGCTTCGTAGTTGCCGTCGAACACGAGGCCTGCAAGTTCACCCTTCGCGTTCAACGTCGCTGAACCCGAATTGCCACCTGTAATGTGCAAATCGGAAAGAAAGTTGACCGGCACTTCGCCAAACGCGTTGTCCACATAAGGACCCGTCTTCCGCGCAAGGTAGGCATCGATCAAACCTTGTGGAGCATCAAAGGGCTCCTTCCCTGTCGCTTTTGCGACCACTTGCGATAGTAAAGTAAATGGACGGTAAAGCGGCTTGTCTGCACTCGCCTTATAGCCGCGTACGGTTCCATAGGTGATGCGCAGCGTGCTGTTCGCGTCTGGCGGAAGCGAACTACCGCCGAGTGCTTCGAGGTACTTGGGCTTCAAGAGCGCAAATCGCCCAGACACTTTATCCTCGCGATCCTCAGCCGCGGCGAGGAGAGGTCGCAACTTGAGAGCGATTCCAATCAGAGGGTCTTTGCTCTTTCTCAGATCGGCCGTCGTCGCCTTTAGAAAGAGCTCGACGCGCTTGGCGCTTTCACCGAGCTGAGTCTCACCAAACGCGTGCTTTACGATCTCATGAATTTTCACATCGTCAACGTTCTTGCCTACAGCAAGAAGAAGCGCCTCACTTCGATCGTGTGATTCGGTCGCGAGCATTCGGCCCAGCGCATGGGCCATCAGCGCCTCATCGAGCGCCTTATTGTAGCTCTTGTCGATCGCGACGAGCCCTTGCTCGAGACGCTTCCAATTGCGCGCCTGGTAGTCAGGATGCCTATCCTTGTCTGCTTTCGCGCGCTCTTCGGCCATGCGTACAATCGTTGTGGCCGCAGAAAGCAACCGCGGCATCGACGACAGCTCGCGCAGCGCAGCGTCCTTCTCGCGATGAGGGCGCATCGCAATCACGAAGTCGTTCACGGCCTTCTTCGCCTGCAGCGCTTCCTTCTCGAGCCTCTCTTCAACGCCTGTGTCTGCCCGCGTGCGGGAGAAGGACTCGTACTTGCGATCTGAAGCGGCGCGCTTCTCGAGCAAGCCTGTACGCGCAAGGCCCTCGAGCTGGCCCTTGGTATTGGTCAAGTAGTTTGCCATTCCGCGCCAGAGGCTCGCACCCTTGATCTTCGCGTCGGGATCCTTGCCGCCCACGTCTTCGATCACCTTGATGTACGACTCGAATTGCTTGATGCGGCGCGGATAGAACCACTCGATGGCATCGCGCAACTCTTCTGATGATTTGTACAAGTTCGTGCGCCCGGGATAACCCGCCACGAAGACGAGATCGCCTTCTTTGAGCGCACTCGATGCGAGCTTGAGCGTGTGCGCAGGCTTGAACGGAACGTTGTCTTTCGAATAGTCCGCGGGCACGCCGTCCTTGCCGACGTACGCACGAAAGAATGTGAAGTCGCCCGTGTGCCTTGGCCACCGCCAGTTGTCGATCTCGCCGCCGTAGTTGCCGACGCTTGCGGGCGGCGCAAGCACGAGGCGTACGTCGCGAATTTCGAGCTGCTCGATCTCAAAGAACTGGGCGCCGTCATTGAAGCGCGCAATCGTGCAGCGGATGCCGGTCTTGCCCTTTTCGCAACTCTCGGTGAGCTCTTTTTGACGGCGCTCGACGACTTTGTAACGTCTCACGTCATCTTTGATGGCTTCGCTGCCCGCGAGCACTCTGTGCGTCACGTCGGTCACTGACTTCGTTACAAATACGCGCGCGGTGGGACCGTTCGACTTTTCTTCTTCGTGGGTCCTTGCCAAGTAACCATCGCGCAGCAAATTCGTTGTGGCCGTCGAGTTGTACTGAAGAGCACCGGTCGCACAGTGATGGTTGGTTACGATCAGACCGTCTGCAGAAACAAATGACGCCGAGCACCCGCCTAGGCTCACCACCGCACCAAGAACCGATGACGTCGGTTCCGCAAGCAAGTGGGGGTCCAGCTCGAGCCCGAGTGACTTGAGTTTTTCTTGGTGCTTCAAAATTTGGTGCGGCATCCACATACCGCCCGGATTTTCGAAACGCACCGCAACAGTGGGCTCTGCGTAGAAGGATGCAGTCGCACCAGGCAACGGCACCACATGCAAGTCGCCGCTCGAAATTGTGATGGGAATCTCACTCGTCGGCCGAGGAACCTTCGTCAACACGTGTTCGCGATCTTGGCCTGCACCACAACCCGCCGAAACCACCAACACGCCTAGCGCGAGCGAACTTCTCATGGGCGCATCACTAGCGCCGTTCGGTAGCGAGTTGAAGGACGAAGGTCACTCGAACACTTTGCGCATCACGGGGCTCGGATGATGCGTGAGGCCTAGCGTTTCGTAGAAGCCGATCGCCGTTGGCCGCGCCTCAAGATACAAAGCGCCTAGCCCCAGCGTGCGAGCGTATGCCTCGGCGTAGTCCATCAAGTGCCGACCGATGCCTGCGCCTCGCCGCAACTCGGACACGACGAGATCATCAATCTGCAAGAACGGTCCGCGCGCAAGCGTGCAGCATGCACGGACTCCCATGAGGCCCACGGGTACATCGCCCTCGTACGCCGCGTGCAATTCGTAACCGTATCTGTGTTGAAATGCGGCGCGCTCAAGAAACCCGGCGGTATCGAGATGAGGACGCAAATTGCACACAAGCGTCGCGAGCGCCAACCAGTCTGATTGCGTAACGCGACGAATTTCGAGGTCCATTCCGCACGATTTTGCTCACATCGTCACGCCATGCAAGCTGGTTCTGCGCGTGGTCTCGCGAGCTTTCTGTGAATGGATCGATGACAACGGTGTCTATAGTGCTTCGGATGCAGCACAACCCCTATCAGCCGCCCGCCCAGGGGCACGCTTACGATCCTTATCGTGCGGGATATCCTCAGGGCGCAGCGCCATCATCACGCGGAGCGATGCTCGTGTGGGTGAAGGCAGCGTTCGCCGCAATGGGGATTTTCGGTATGCCCGCCGGGTTCATAGTCTCCACACTCGCGGCCCACGATGAAATATTCGCCATGCTCGGCGTCCTCATGCTCGTCGGCGGTTACTTCGCGATGTTCGCATCGATGATCATCTCATTGGTTTGGGTTTACACGATGTGGGATTCGTTGCCGTACGAGTTGCGAGCAAACTATAAGCGCGTGCACTCGCCAACGAGCTCTGCGCTCTATCTTCTGATCCCCTACTTCAATCTGTATTGGATGTTCGTGGTGAGCATCGATCTGATCCGCGCGATCAACATCGGCGCCGAGCGCACAAACACACGCCGAGTGCCAGAGGCGTGGGGAATCGTGTGCCCAATCATGCAGCTCCTGCCATGCCCGAACATCGTGATCGCCCCCATTACGTGGACGATCATGATGTTCCAAGTGCAACGCGCCAAGGACGAACTTGTCAACGCACTTTACAGGCAAATGGGTACCCAGCAGCAGTTCTAAACCCGCCTCGACGCTCATGTAGTCGCGGCCCACACGAAGTCTTCCAAAACCACGCGCAGTGGATCGCTAGCGTGCGCAGCACACAAAAGCGCCGTGTTACCGTGACGCCAAGCGCATGAACGCTGAGAAGCCCTATTTCGGTGAAGTGACAAGCAACGTGCTGCGCGCCGATGGTGCGAACAGGCTGCTGCGCGATCTCGGAAACGTGCCTTTCGCCGTAGCGGTTCTTCGTGGACGTGACCTTCGGTACGAGTACGCAAACGAAGCGTGGAAGACCTTGCTCGGGTGTGACGATCCCGTCGGCTCAACGTTCGGCACAAGCGCGATCGATTTTCCGAATCGAGCCGAAACGGTGCAACGCATCGCCAGCGTGCTCGATACAAGCGTCGCGCTCCACCTTGAAGCGGTTGAGCTTTACCTCAACGACGGCAGAACGCGCGTGGTCACTTCAGATGTCGCGCCGATCTTCAACGACGAGGGAAAGACCGACGGAATTCTGATCACGGCGCGTGATATTTCACGTGATCAGAAGCACGAACGCAAAGCCACAGACCGCTATCGCGACGCAGAAGCGCGCGTGTCTCTCATGGCCACTGCGCTCAAGGTTGAGCCGCTCGTCGTCGTCGGCGTCAATGAGCGAGGCGACATCTTGGTGTGCGAAGGCGGCGCCGCTACCGCGATGATTCCTCAAGTTGGCGAGAACATCTTTGCCTCGTACGACGGGAATCCGATCGCCGAAGGCCTTCGAGACGCTCTTGCGTTTCAAGAAGGAGACAAGGCCCTCGTCCTCGGCGAGCGGCGATACATCGCGTCGTTCCGGCGTACGAACAACGGCGAGAGCAAGGCGCAAGGCGCGGCCTGCCTCGGAATGGATGTAACGGCCGCATTCGAACACCAGGCCGCCGCCACCGAAATGCAATCGAAGCTGCTCCAAATGCAGAAGCTCGAGAGTCTCGGCGTACTCGCAGGCGGCATCGCCCACGACTTCAACAACTTGCTCACCGCGATCATCGGCAACGCCACATTGGCTCAGCTCGAGCTCCCGGAAGACAGCTCCGTTCGTGCGACGCTCCAAGATATTCTGCTCACGAGCAGACGCGCAGCAACGCTCTCCCGGCAGATGCTCGCGTATTCGGGCAAGGGTCACTTCGAAGTCAAGAACGTTGACCTATCCCAACAGGTAAAAGAAATTGCCCATCTGCTTGAAGCGACGATCCCCAAGAAGGTCGAGGTAAAGCTCGAGCTTTCAGAAGAAACGCTCAGCGTCGAAGTGGACGTCGCACAACTGCAGCAGATCGTCATGAACTTGGTGATCAACGCAGCCGAAGCCATCGGCTCTCGCGCGGGTGTTGTCACCGTCCGCACGGGCGATGAAGTCGTAGTTGCGCCACCAAACGACGCCTTCGTCGACCCCAACACCTTCACACCCGGCCGTTACGCTTACGTCGAAGTCCGAGACAACGGCATCGGGATGTCCGACGAAACCCGAGCCAAAGTGTTCGATCCTTTTTTCACCACGAAGTTTTCGGGTCGCGGGCTTGGCCTTGCCGCTGTGCTCGGAGCCGTGCGCGGCCACCGTGGATTGATTCGCCTCGAGAGTACGCTCGGCGAAGGAACGACTTTCCGCGCACTGCTACCCGCAAGCGATCAACCTGCTGAGCGCGCGCGTTCACAGCCACCCGTGAACTTTCAAGGCAGCGGCGTCATTTTGATCGTCGACGATGAAAGCGTCGTTCGATCCGCCGCGCGACGCATCTTGCAACGCATGGGATTCGCAACGCTCGAAGCCACCAACGGTCGCGAGGCCGTCGAAGTGTTCGCAGCTCACGCAGACGACATCAGCGCCGTCATCCTTGACATGACGATGCCCGAAATGAGCGGCGACGAAGCTCTTCGCCAGATACGTGCGCTCGATCCCGAAGCGGTCGTTCTTGTTTCGAGCGGCTACAACGATGTCGAGGCCAACTTCAGCGACGCACCGCCAAACGGTTTCTTACTCAAGCCGTACACCCCCGCCGAACTGTCGGAGCGCTTGCGCAAAGCGATACGAATCCGCGAAGAAGTATGACGCCAACGGGGGTACGCTCCGCCGCGATGGCAACTCCTGTTCCTTTCACGTCGTACCAGAAAAAGCTGTTTCTCTTTCTCGGTGTCGCCTGCTTCTTCGAAGGCTACGACTTCTTCGCGCTCTCACAGTTGCTCCCGAACATTCGCAAGAGTTTCAACCTGTCGCATTTTGAAGGCGGGGCGATGCTCACGGTCGTGAACTTTGGCACGATGCTCGCGTATCTCCTCGTACGCAAAGGCGATCGGTGGGGTCGCAAGCCCCTGATGACCGTCACGATCATTGGTTACTCGTTGTGCACATTTGCAACGGGTCTCGCACCCAATGCGGTCTTATTTGCGATTGCTCAACTTGCAGCGCGCGTGTTCTTGATAGGAGAGTGGGCGATCAGCATGGTCTACGCGGCTGAAGAATTTCCGGCCGAGCGGCGCGGGATGGTCATCGGCGTCATCCAAGCCACGACGAGTTTGGGCGGCATCGTTTGCGCAGGAATTGTTCCGCTTCTGCTCAAGAACCCTTTCTTCCCAGATCCGTTCAAATGGCGATTCGTCTATCTCTCGGCAATCGTACCGCTCGCGCTCATTGCGTACCTTCGACGTGACTTGCGGGAGACAACCCGTTTCGAAGCGCGCAAGGCCGAAGGCGTGATCGACCAACCCGCAGACATGTTTCGCATTTGGAAAAATGCATCGACGCGCAGCTGGATGCTCAAAGTCTCGCTGCTATGGTTTCTCACCTACGTTGGGTCATCGACAGCGGTTACGTATTGGAAAGAATTCGCCATGGGTGAGCGCGGTCTGACCGAAGCGCAAGTAGGCCAGGCGATCACGATTGCAGCGCTCGCTTCGATGCCGCTCGTGTTTGTGGCAGGTAAGATCATTGACGTTCTAGGGCGACGCATCGGCGGAGCCGTGATCTACATCGCAGGTGCTGGTGGCATCGCAGCGGCCTACTCCCTTCACGGGCAGGGTTCCCTCACGTTCGTACTTGTATTTGCGATTTTCGGAGCGACAGCCGTTCTTTCAGTCATGAACGCGATTACGGCTGAGCTCTTTCCAACAGAACTTCGAGCGGATGCGTACGCGTGGTGCAACAATTTGATCGGTCGCATCGGCTACGTGATTGCACCGCTGGTGGTTGGATGGCTCGCCGGCCCCACTCACGTGGGCAAGGTTGGCCCCGTCGTCGCCGTCACGCCGATCGGCCTTGTTCTCGCGATCATTCTGATCTTCGCCCTGGTGCCCGAAACCAAAGGCAAGGAACTTGACGATAAGACGCTCATGCACTGAGCCCCTGATAGAGCTCACCCAATACCCGCGTTGCTTACCGTTTAGTTCCGTCTCAATGTCGCATCCTCGCGACAGGCGTTGCCAGAACGGCGTGAGGGAAGCCATACTCCGCGCCATGCGGATATTCATGCAAGGATTCGTCTTGGCATCGCTCACCGGTGCAGCTCTGCTCGCGTGTGGCACAGCGGGTAGCGACGGGCGCTTTGCGGACGCCGGCATTCTGCCGATTCAAGGCGACGGCGCAGCAGGCCGCGGCGACGGGAGCACACTCGGCTCGAGCGACGCGGGGGACGAAGACACCGCTTGCAAGAAGATGGACCTCGTATTCGTCGTCGACGATTCGGGATCAATGGAGGAGGAGCAGGCAAACCTCGCAGCGAACTTTCCGAAGTTCATCGACGTGCTCAATAAGTTCAAGACAAAGAATGGCGCACCGATCGACTACCGCATTGCCATCACCACAACCGGCGTCGACCTCACCATCTCGCAGGAGATTTTTGGCATCGTCGTGCCGAGCCAAACCCAAAAAGGCGATAACGGAAAGTTCCGATCGAACTCGAGCATGTCGCGCAGTTGGCTCGAACGCGATGACGCCAACATGGCCGCTACATTCTCAAGCATCGCCGCGGTGGGCACGAACGGCCCAGGCTGGGAGATGCCGCTTCAGGCCGGAAGGCTTGCGCTGCGCGAACGACTCAGCGACAGCAACAAGGGCTTCGTTCGGGACGACGCGCTCCTCGGCATGATCTATCTCACCGACGAGGAAGACTGCTCCGTAGGCACATCGAGCGCGAAGCTCGGCGGAACGCAGACATGCGCTGAGATCTCAGAAGACCCGGCCAACTTCATCAAGTACTTTGACGATCTCAAAAAAGGCCACGAGCGCTGGGCGACTGCCGTCATCGCAGGACCGAGCGAATGCAAATCCGCTTTTGGCGATGCGAACGAAGCAAAACGCCTCAAGACCTTTGTGGCCAAGGTCGGAAAAACCGGCGTGTTCAGTTCAATTTGCGACGGTGATTTGTCGGGCGCGCTCACCAAGGCGCTTCAAACGTTCGATGCGGCGTGCAAGAACTTTGCGCCGCCGCGATGAGCGTCATCCTTCAATATCGTTAACGCCCGGAATCTTCTTCACGTCGCGCTTTGCAGTCCGCCACGCGCGCTGCACAACCCACGAAAGTGAGCGGTTGAGGCGATGCGCTTCGAGCTTCATCTCCGAGAGCATCGCTTCGGGGAAATATAGACTCTGCTTGCGCCCATCAGTTTTCGGAGCGGGTCGTTCGCTCGGGGGTCCGTTCTTGGTCGTCACCGCAAAGCCTCCTCAATGAAGGCTCGAGGGTAACGTGAATCGCGCTCCGAAAGAACGTGTTTTGCGAGGGACGTGGCGTCGTTGGGCTGCGACCTGCCTGAAAAGAGCCAACTTCGGCTACTCTGCGCGAAATCGCCATGCCGACGCACTCATTGTCACAACTCCTCGAGACCCGGATCGCCATCCTCGACGGCGCGATGGGCACCATGATTCAGCGATACAAGCTGAGCGAGAGCGACTATCGCGGCGAGCGTTTCAAGACCCATTCGCACGATCTCAAAGGCGACAACGACCTCTTGGTGCTCACGCGCCCTGATGTCATCGCGAGCATTCACGACGAATATCTGGCTGCAGGCGCCGATATCATCGAAACGAATACATTCAGTGCAACGAGCATTGCCCAAGGCGACTACGCCACCGAAGCGGTTGTGCGGGACATGAACGTCGCCGCGGCTCAAATTGCAAAGGACCGCGCAGAATTCTACACACGACAGAATCCAGACAAGCCACGCTTCGTCGCCGGAGCGCTCGGTCCACTGAATCGCGCACTGTCCCTCTCACCCGACGTCGGCGATCCGTCCTTTCGATCGGTCACGTTTGATCAGGTCCATGGATCTTACAAAGAGCAAATCGAGGGCCTAATTGATGGCGGGGTCGATGTTCTGCTCGTTGAAACGATCTTCGACACGCTCAACGCAAAGGCCGCTCTGGTTGCAATCGAAGACGTGTTCGAGCAACGCGGCATGCGTCTTCCGATTTTGATCTCCGTCACAATTACAGACCGCAGCGGACGAACACTCTCGGGTCAAACGGTCGAGGCCTTCTGGACGAGTGTCGCGCACGCAAAGCCACTCAGCGTCGGCATCAATTGTGCTCTCGGCGCCAGCGAGATGCGCCCCTACCTGATTGAGCTTTCCAAAATCGCGTCGACCTTCATCAGCTGTTACCCAAACGCTGGCCTTCCCAACGCGTTTGGCGAATACGACGAACAGCCAGAGACCACGGCCAAATTGCTCGCAGAGTTTGCGGACGAAGGCTTGGTCAACTTGGTTGGCGGTTGCTGCGGCACCACGCCATCGCACATTGAGGCCATCGCAAAAGCGTTCGAAAAGAAAACGACGCGCCCCAAGCCCAAGCCTGTGCACGCTACCCGTTACTCCGGCCTCGAGACACTCACCATCGAACGCGATGCCAACTTCATGATGATTGGCGAACGCACCAACGTCACTGGCAGCGCCAAGTTTGCGCAGCTCATCAAAGAAGGAAACTACACCGAAGCTGTCAGTGTCGCCGTGCAGCAGGTGAACAGCGGTGCGAACCTCCTCGACATCAATATGGATGAAGGCATGCTCGACTCCGAGCGCGCTATGGTCACGTTTCTTAACTACTTGGCGACAGAGCCCGACGTCGCGAAGATCCCGTTCGTCGTCGACAGCTCAAAGTGGTCGGTACTTTACTCGGGAATTAAGTGCATCCAAGGCAAGGCGGTCGTCAACTCGATCAGCCTCAAAGAAGGCGAAGCCGACTTTCTCGAAAAGGCGCGGGTTGTGCGCAAGTTCGGAGCGGGCGTCGTCGTTATGGCATTCGACGAGCAAGGCCAAGCTGAAACGGTCGAACGCAAGGTCGAGATTTGCGAACGTGCGTTTCGGCTCCTTACGGAGGAAGTCAACTTTCTTGCCGAAGACATCATCTTCGACCCCAACGTTCTTGCGGTCGCCACAGGCATCGAAGAACACGCCGAGTTTGCCAAAAACTTCATCGAAGCCGCGCGCATGATCAAGCAGCGCTGCCCGGGCGCGAAGATCAGCGGCGGCATCAGCAATTTGAGCTTTTCGTTCCGCGGCAACCAAGTCGTTCGCGAAGCGATGCACTCGGCGTTCCTCTACCACGCAATCGCGGCGGGCCTCGACATGGGCATCGTCAACGCCGGCCAGCTCGTCGTCTACGAGGACATTCCAAAGGATCTTCTCGAGCGCGTCGAGGACGTTCTGTTCAACAGGCGCGCCGATGCAACCGAGCGGCTTGTCACTTTCGCAGACTCGGTCAAGGGCAGCGGCAAGAAGCGCGAAGTCGACTCCGCGTGGCGCGAAGGCCCCGTCGAGCAGCGGCTTTCACACGCGCTCGTTCATGGCGTAGTCGAATTCATCGAGGCCGACGTCGAAGAAGCGCGCCAAAAGTACGCGCTCCCTCTCGAGATCATCGAAGGTCCGTTGATGAACGGGATGAAGGTCGTGGGCGATCTTTTCGGCGCCGGCAAAATGTTCCTTCCGCAGGTCGTCAAGAGCGCGCGCGCCATGAAACGCGCCGTCGCCTATCTCCTTCCGTTCATGGAGCCAGGAGAGGGCGAAACCAAGCAAAAGAAGGGCAAGATCCTGCTCGCTACCGTCAAAGGCGACGTTCACGACATCGGCAAAAATATCGTTGGCGTTGTCCTCGGGTGCAACGACTACGACGTAGTCGACATGGGCGTGATGGTGGCAGCGAACAAAATTCTCGACACCGCCGCAGCCGAAGGAGCGGACTTCATTGGTCTCTCGGGCCTGATCACACCTTCGCTCGACGAGATGGTTTTCGTCGCAAGCGAAATGGAGAAACGAAAGTTACAAATACCGCTCCTCATCGGCGGCGCCACAACAAGCCGTCAGCACACGGCTGTTCGCATCGCCCCTGCGTACTCAGGTCCGACCGTTCACGTGCTTGACGCTTCGCGCGCGGTCGGTGTCGTCGCATCACTGCGCGACACAAGGCAGAATGTCGCCTTCGTTGAGCGCACACGCGAAGAGCAAGCAAAGCTACGCCGCCTTTACGCCAACAAACGCGATCGCGCGCTCTTGCCTCTTGGCACCGCAATCGAGAACAAGAAGGCCATCGAGTGGACGGCCGAAGACATCGCCAAGCCCAGTTTCACCGGACGTCGCGTCATCGAAGCGTCGGTAAAGGAGCTTCGTCCTTACATCGACTGGACGTTCTTTTTCACGGCCTGGGAACTCGTGGGCAAGTACCCCGCAATCCTCGAGCACCCGGAGCAGGGTGCGGCCGCTCGCGACCTCTTCGAAAATGCAACAGTCCTTCTCGATCAAATCGAGAAGGACGGCTCGCTCAAGGCGCGCGGTGTGTACGGCTTCTGGCCGGCCGCGAGCGATCGCGAAGACATCGTGCTCTTCAGGGACGAGTCACGAGAGGCCGAGCTCTTGCGATTCCCGATGCTGCGTCAGCAGATCGTCAAAACCGACGACGCGCCCTACCTTTCGCTCGCCGACTTCGTTGCGCCCAAAGAGAACAAGTTACAGGACTATGTCGGCGCTTTCGCAGTCACGGCAGGCATCGGAACCGACGAGCTCGCTTCGAAATTCGAAAAAGCCTTAGACGACTACAGCGCGATTATTGTCAAGGCCCTTGCCGATCGCCTCGCAGAGGCATTCGCCGAAATGCTTCATCAGCGCGTACGCAGAGAATGGGGCTACGGAAATTCAGAAACCTTCGCGCCAGACGAGCTCATCGCAGAATCCTACCGTGGCATTCGACCCGCGTTTGGCTACCCTGCGTGTCCCGATCACCAGCTCAAGCGTAGACTCTTCGAGCTTCTGACTCCGACGGAGGTGGGGTTGTCGCTCACCGAGTCCTGTGCCATCTGGCCCGCTGCGAGCGTGAGCGGACTCTACCTCGCTCACCCCGCAACCAAGTACTTCAATGTAGGGCGCATCGATCGTGAGCAAGCCGAAGACTACGCAAACCGAATGGGGCAACCGCTCGCTGAAGCAGAGAGCTGGCTCCGCCAAAACCTCGGCTACGAGCCAACATAGAGTTCAGCAATTGGGGCCGCACCTTTCACTTGCAGTATCGTGAGGTCACATTCCCATGCTGTCGCGCCGCACGGCACACTCCACTGAAACCAATCCCTTCTTCTTGTCGCTCACCGTTGCCAATCCAACTGATCTCGAGCTTCCGTACAATGAGGAGGCAATTCTCGCTGCGCTCGCGGATCGTCGCTCACTGCGATACGAGCCGGAACCTTTCGGGTTGCCCCACGCACGCTCGGCTGCGGCAGCGACACTCGGCGCACCCGCATCGCAAGTCGTACTCACGACAAGCACGAGCGAAGCCTATTCGCTACTATTCAAGTTACTTTGTGATCCCGACGACGACGTTCTGATCCCCGAGCCGAGTTACCCTCTCTTCGAACAGCTCGCGCAGTTCGAGAGCGTTCGTATTGTGCCCTATCGACTTCTCTATGACGGTGCTTGGCACGTCGAACTCGATTCAATACGGCGCGCAATTGGACCTCGCACAAAAGCGATTGTCGTCGTTAGCCCGAACAATCCGACCGGCAACTATGTCAAGCGTGACGAACTCCACGCAATCGCCGAGCACGGACTACCGATCATTAGCGACGAAGTCTTTGCGGAATACAACTTGCGCGATGTTCCCGGTCGCGTGCGATCCGCAATCGAAGTCGACGGCGAATTGATGTTTGCGCTGAACGGTCTATCCAAACTGTGCGGCATGCCGCAAATGAAGGCCGGGTGGATGGCGGTCACAGGCCGGAGTGCACGCGTCGAAGAAACGCTGTCGCGGCTTGAAATGTTACTCGATAGTTACCTTTCAGTCGGCACGCCGGTGCAGCACGCCTTGTCTCGCCTCATCCGTGTAGGCGAAACGACACGCAGCGTCATTCGCACCCGCATTCGCACGAACTACCACCGCGCAGTTTTGGCGCTCGCGAACTCGGCGGCCACGGTGCTCGACGCCGAAGGGGGATGGTACGCAGTCATTCGTTTGCCGCGCGTCGATACCGAAACGAATTTAGCGCTACAATTCCTCGAAGAACACGGCGTGTTTGTACACCCAGGGCACTTCTTCGACTTTCTCGACGAACCCTACTTCGTTGTGAGCCTGCTCACTCCCGAGCTCGAATTCGAGCGAGGCATGCTCGAGTTGCGCAAGATGGTTGACCATCTCTAGCGCACGCGCAACTCGCGCTAGCGACAGTTGCTTGACCGACCCCTTGCGATCGGCTCATCTCGCCGCATGCGAAGGCACACTACATCGTCACTATCGATGTTACTTTTTATGCTCGTTGGGTGTTCACCGCGCACCAACACCACGGGCAATGACGCAGGCGACCTCAATCCTGCCGGCTGCAATTCGATACTCGCAAGCTGCGACCAACCAACCGCCGGACCTGGTGGCGTCCGTCTCTGCATCGAGTATGGGTCGACGACAGCAACACAAGCTCTGAGCGACGCGCAGACGTTTTGTACGCGAACGCAAGGCAACGTCTGGGACACCAAGCCGTGCGTAACGACGGGACAGGTAGCAGGCTGC
>JAHFDZ010000364.1 GCA_023248745.1 Myxococcales bacterium
GGCTATTTGGGGGCCGAAACCGAGGTTTCGCCCCCAAACCCCCAGCTTCCTTTCACTACGTTGAGATGATTCGTGCATCTGGGCGCTTGACTACCCTGGTGTCCACCTGGATCGCTTCCCTACGCACGCTAAAGAGCGTGCTCGGTCGCTAGGTTGTGGGTCGGGTGGTGCTGCTTGGCGGGTTCAGATCGGAGGTTGCGGGCGACTGTCTTTGTGGCGCAAAGGTCGCGCAATGGGGTTGAGCTGCGTTTATGCTGGCGGGCCCTATGAGTAAGGATGCTCTTGAAGCTCGCGTGGGTGCGTTTCCGTTTTGGTATCATCGGATTGAGTTGCCGTTTGGCGTTGTGACGCCTGGGTGGGCACCTATCTCGAGGGACTCTTATCGGGTGCCTGCGGACCTTGCGGGGAAGCGCGTTCTTGATGTTGGCGCTTGGGATGGATACTGGACGTTCGAAGCGTTGAAGCGTGGTGCGAAAGAATTCATCGCGATTGACGATTTCTCGGACTACCTCGGCCATCTCGAAAACAAAGATCGCAAAGCCTGGGAAACGTTCGACCTTTGCCGTGATTCATTTGGCTACGATCACGAACGATGCAAGCGCATCGACATGAGCGTCTACGACGTGACTGCCGAAAAGCTTGGTGGCGCGTTCGACGTCGTCTTCTTGTTCGGTACGATCTACCACTTGCGTCATCCGCTTCTTGCGCTCGACAAGCTCTCGGCGGTTTGCACGTCAGAGATGTACGTCGAGTCTGCGATTCTCGATGACTTCAGTCCGTACCGTGGCGGCCTTGGTCACGGGTATGCGGGGCAAATGGTCGCCGAGTTTTATCCCGGCGCTGAGTACGGCAACAACACGTCCAATTGGTGGGTTCCGTCGCTTGCGTGCCTTGCGCACATGGCGCTTAGTGCGGGGTTCAAGCAAGCCGAGGCGTGGAAGCTTGCGGACAAACCCGATCAGCTCGGAACGTGCAGAGGTTTCGTGAAAGCGACGAAGTAGCGACTATGCAAGCCGTTGTTCTCGCAGGCGGTCTTGCAACGCGGATGCGGCCGCACACGGAAACTGTTCCGAAAGTGCTGCTCGAAGTCGCCGGAAGGCCATTTGTCGAGTGGCAGCTCGAGAAGCTTGCGAGGTGTGGATTCTCCCGTGTGCTTTTGTGCGTTGCGTACCTGGGTGAACAGGTGCGATCGCATGTGGGTGACGGCAGTCGGTTCGGGCTTCGCGTCGAATACGCCGACGAGGGTCCACGCTTGCTCGGCACTGCTGGGGCCGTACGTGCGGCGCTTGCGCAACTCGACGATGCATTCGTGGTCACCTATGGCGATAGCTACTTGCCGTTCGATTACGCGTCCCCGTTGGCGATGCTTGTCGACCACGATGATTGCGACGGTGTGATGGCCGCTTATTGTAACCGCGGAAAGTGGGATTCATCCAACGTGCAGTTGTCGCCTGATCGTCAGTGGATTGCGGCGTACGAAAAGGGATCAACCGACGATCAATTTGACCACATCGACTACGGTTGTCTCGCGCTTCGACGACGTGTGTTTGAGCCTCTGGGCAGCGGCGTCGTGCTTGGCCTTGAGGTGCTTCAATCGCAGCTTGCGATGGCGCGAAAGCTCCGAGCGCTGGTGGCAGAAGAACGCTTCTATGAGATAGGCTCGCCAGACGGCTGGCATGAACTGTCAGCGTTGCTTGAGGAAAAAGGTAACAGTCGATGATCGTTTCGCGCGCGCCCGTTCGTTTCTCGCTTGGTGGCGGTGGCACTGACCTTCCCAGTTACGCCCGCGAGCATGGCGGTTTCCTCGTTGCCGCGTCGATCGACAAGTACGTCTTCGTCGTCGTTTCCAAGCGCTTCTATCGCGATATTCGTCTCGCGTATTCGAAGACCGAACACGTCGATTCGATCGACGACATCGAACACCGCATTTTTCGCGAAGCACTCCGCTACACCGATCTTCGCGGTGGACTCGAGCTGCACAGTCTCGCGGACGTTCCTGCAAACTCCGGACTCGGCTCGTCGAGTACATTTACCGTTGCGCTGCTCAACGGCCTTCACGCTTTCAAGCGCGAGTACGTTTCGACTGCACAACTCGCCGATGAGGCGTGCAAGATCGAGATCGACATCCTCAAAGAGCCAATCGGTAAGCAAGATCAGTACATCGCGGCTTACGGCGGCATCACTGCATTCACGTTCAATCGTGACGGAAGCGTCGAAGTTGAACCGCTCGCGTTGCCAGCCGACGTCGTCGACGAATTGGAAAGCAACTTGCTCATCTTCTACTCAGGCGTCGAGCGCTCGGCATCTGAAGTACTCAAAGAGCAAGCGCAAGTGATCACGAGCAACAAAGACAGCGCCTTAGAGCGCATGCACCGGATCAAAGCGCTTGGGTACGAAACCAAGAAGATTCTCTTGAGCGGCAACACCGACGCTTACGGCGACCTTCTGCACGAACACTGGAGCAACAAGCGCAAGCTCGCCACCAAGATGGCTTCCAGCGAGATCGACGAGCACTATGAAGCCGCTCGCAAAGCCGGCGCCATCGGAGGTAAGTTGATGGGCGCGGGCGGTGGCGGCTTCTTCATGTTTTACGTTCGCCAAGCCGACAAGCGACGCGTCTATGATGCGTTGGTTTCCCGTGGACTTCGCCCAATGCCCTTTCGCTTTGACTTTGACGGTGCGCGCATCATGGCGAATTTTCACCGAACCTTCCGAGAGAATAGTCAATGACATTTACCGAACAGTTTTTGCAAGAGAGCGTTGCCATCATTGGGCAGCTCGACGCCGCTACAATCGAAGCCACCGCGAAGGGGCTCGCCGCCGTGCGCGATGGCGGTGGACGGCTGTTCATTCTCGGCGTCGGCGGCTCGGCTGGCCACGCGGGTCACGCCGTTAACGATTTTCGCAAACTGTGCGGTTTTGAGGCCTACGCACCCACCGACAACGTGTCTGAACTCACCGCGCGCGTGAACGACGAAGGTTGGGATACATGCTTCTCCGAGTGGCTCAAGGGTTCGCGGCTGCGCAAGGGCGACGGCGTCCTCGTGTTCTCGGTGGGTGGTGGCAACCGCGAGAAGAACGTGTCGGTCAATTTGGTCAAGTCACTTGAACTTGCGAAAGAAGTCGGCGCGAGCGTGTTTGGCATCGTCGGTCGAGACGGCGGGTTCACGAAGCAAGCCGCGAATGCGTGCGTCATCATCCCGACCGCGTCGAGCGATCGCATTACCCCACACACCGAAGGAATGTGCGCTGTCGTGTGGCACCTCTTGGTCAGTCACCCCGTACTTCAGCGCTCGGCGACCAAATGGGAGTCGGTGAAGTAAGTTGACTATCGTTCGCGCTGCCGTGCTCGATCGCGACGCTACGCTGATCGATCTGGTGCGCGACGAAGAAACAGGGACGATCAACACGGCGTTCCACCCGTCGCACCTTCGGCTGCTTCCCGGCGTTGTCGAGGGACTGCGACTCCTTGCGTCGCATCAATTTGTACTTGCGATTGCGACGAATCAGCCAGGCCCCGCAAAAGGCTACTATTCCGTTGAGGCCGTCAAGAAGACGAACGATGCGCTTGTCGCGCTCCTTTCGAACGAAGGCGTCACGATTGCCGAAGTCGCAGCATGCTGGCATCACCCCGTTGGCGCTCCGTCAGGCGATCCCGCACTGACGTTCGATTGCGCGTGCCGCAAGCCGAAACCCGGCATGCTCCTCGACCTGCGAGCGTCCCTTGGTTTCGACGCGTCGCAATCGTGGATGATTGGTGACAGCGCGGGTGACATTTTAGCGGGCCAAGCTGCCGGGATGCGCACGGGCCTCATCTTTGCCGAAACGAGGTGCGAGCTCTGCCCGCTCCGAGCCGGCGTTCTGGCAGTGGAAAAGCGCGCCACCCCCGATGTGCACGGTGCGACGCTCTTCGCGGTTGCAAAGGCAATTGTCGCGTTGGGATAGTCCTCGGCGTGTGACGCCAGCGACTACTTCCTTCTCGCGCGATGGAGTTGCGCTCGTTTGCCACCACGCTTGCCGTGTGGGGTTTGCAAGCTGCGGTTAAGTAGCGCGCGCCTTTGCTTCGTCTACCTGCTCGGTAAGCCACTTGACCTTCTGCCTTTGCTGCATGATGCCGAGATCGAGAACGGCAACGCGATGCGCACTCACGTTGCGCGCAATGAGCTTTTCGCGAACGGCCCTGAAAGCCTTGAGCTTCGCCTTTGCTGTGTGGAGTTGATGTTCAAATTTTTGTGCGATCTCGCCCGCGCTGAGCGTGTCGAAGAAGACGCATTTTGCCAAAAACGGATTGGAGAGAAAGAAGTCGTAGGCGACTTCGTCTTCTTCGCCGCTGTCGCCCGCGAGCCACTCGCGAAACCACTTTTCGCCTTTCGCGGTGGGAAACATGACGTGCCGGTTCGGGCCGCTCTCCATTTTCTCGACCCTCTTCTTGAGCAAGCCGTCGGCCACGAGCTTGTTTAGAATTGGGTAAAGAATGCCATCGTTGACCAGGCCACCGCGACTCAGCGCAGGTGACAGCGCGCGCTTGAGCTCATAGCCGTGCATCGGCCGTTCGATCAGGAAGCCAACGATGGCGTGTTTGAGCGACACGCTGTGAGCTTAAGCCCGAATCAGAGCACCCGAGAAATGTTCGTCGAGGGTGCCGCTCACGAGGCCGTCGAACGGTCCCCGAAGTGCAGGAGCTCCCAAATCGCGGGAGCGCTTCCTGTTTCGATGAGCTTGCCGTGCTGTCGGCGCTCAAGCGACGCCGTTCCGCCGAAGCGAATGTAGGCGCCCACCGGGCCAAAGTTCATCGTGTACAAATCGTGTGTGCGGCTGAACGTGACGGTGTAGCGGTCGTCGCCGGCGTCTTGTTCGTAAATGAGGTTGTCGTCGTAAGGGACACCGGTCTCTTGTGAAACGGAGCGGCCAC
>JAHFDZ010000365.1 GCA_023248745.1 Myxococcales bacterium
ACCTTCTCGCCTCGGAGAATTGTGAACGTGGCCTTGTCAAAAAGGGGGCGGAGGCCATAGGCCTTCGTAATCGCGTGGGCGGTAAGTACGGGCATCGCGTGGCCATGTAGCAGGGACGGGGCGCGCGGGGGGGGTTGGAATCGGAGCTGCGGCCGTTCAGGGTTGACGTTGTCGGTTGCTGATAGTTTTTTTCACTTCGGTGGATGGGGTTGTGATCGAATCTCTTCATGGCAGAAGGATGCGACATTCTGATTTGCCGAGGCTCGTCTTTACGGCGCAAGCACTCGCAGACCGGCCAATGGAACGAAAAACAAGATCTCTTGCAGTCGCAATTTTGACCGCAGTCATCAAGAATCTCGGGGGCCCTACCGTTGAACCCTCACACAATGCCTACCCAACTTGATGCGCTTCGTGAGCAATGGCTTGCCGGGCAGCGCCCCCGAGTTCATGTTGTTCTGGCGAGAGACACCCAAGGTTCCGGGCTCGATCGACGCGGCCTGTTTCAGTCAATGGTTTCCTGCTCCATTCGTGATCGATGGAGTTCGGTATTCAACCGCTGAGCACTTCATGATGGCGGAAAAGGCGCGACTCTTCGGTGATGCGGCGACGCTCGAAAAGATCTTGGCGGCGCCATCATCCGGTGCGGCTAAAGCACTCGGACGCGTCATCGTTCACTATGACGACGCGCAGTGGAGTGCAGCGCGATTCGACGTCGTCGTGCGTGGCAGCATCGCGAAGTTCGGACAGAACGATCGCCTTCGGACGTTTCTTCTCGAGACCGGAGAGAAGATTCCGGCGGAGGCCAGTCCCACCGACACCATTTGGGGAATTGGTCTCGCTGCGAGCGATGAACGTGCGCGTGATCCCATGCAGTGGCGAGGGCTCAGCCTGCTTGGCTTTGCGCTTGTTGAGGCACGACGTCAGCTTCGTGCGTGACCGGTGACCGATGCGTCGAGCGTGTCCAGAGCCGCGCACTCACGGAAGATAACTCGCGCCACTGCACGACGATCCCGTCCTCCACAAGTATGCCCACTTGCGAGAGCAGGGCCGGCGCACCATCTGACCCGTGGGTTTGTTCGCACTTTGTGCGATCAGATCGGGTGATCGTGAGGTTGTTCGAAAATGCCTGCGTATCTTGACCGACGTCATCTCGTGGGGCCGCACGACCCGAAATGACGACGACCGCCAAAGCTGGAACGAATTGTTGCTTCATGTAGAGGCTCGTGTGCAACCCGCATACCCAGCTGAATGGTGACCTCGAAATAGCCGAAGCGATTCTGGCACGGCCCCCAAACGTCAACCAACCTGACGTTTGCGGTTGGACGGCGCTGACACATGCGGCCGGCGAAGGACACTTCGACGTCGTGCCTCTGTTGCTTCACAATGACGCGCACCCAGGCCCTTTGACGAATGACGTACACGAGATGCCCTCGCGCGCGCCATCGTCCACGGTCACCTTGGGGCATATTCAATCCAACGCCGCTTCGCGATGAGCATCGGCCGCCGCGGGTGGTGACGCACATCCCGTTTACGCGAATTTCCCTTCGAGTTACCGCGGAACGGACGCGCCGGACCGATCTTGGCGTTCGGTTGACGGTCATCCCGCACATTAACGACTTCGAAGGCCGATAGGTAGCTGCGCATCCACTAGCATCGCCGAATGACCATCCTCCTGCGCGGTGTCGGCTACGCGAGCCTGACGCTTTCCTTGGCCTGTGCACCTTCAAGCAAGCCATCAAGAAGCGCGAACAAGTCGCCCGCAGTCGTTCCACCGCTCGCTTCGGTGAGCAGACAAAAGTCTTGGCCGTCAGCGACACCATTTTCCCAATCCGATCCGCCGCCCCCAGGCGCGCACGTTCGAGCCATCGGATATGTCGAGTGGGTACGCGGTGCGTTTATGCGACTCAATGTCGAGACGACCGATCGAACGCACACAGACGCTGATGACGAGCCCGTTGTACAGGGCGGCAAGTTGTCGAAAAGAGAGATCGCCGTCATCACCGACTACCCCGACGCGATGCGAGCGCGCATCCTCAGCGCCGCGACGACCGGTGCGCGAGTCGATTTTCTCTTGCGTGTCAAAGAGCGTCCGCGAGCACTCCATCGACGCTATGAGCTCGTGGACGTCGATACGGATGCACTCCCCGAAGGCGCCATCGCCCTTCGCGATCAACTCGCGCGCGCCCCATCGGGCTCACCGATTGAACTCGATCTGCGTTTTGGGCTTAAGGGCTGGGAACAATGCACCGGTGCATCTCATCCAGTCAAGATAGTTGACGATGAAAATTTTCTACTTTGGCTGACCGTCAAGGACGGAGATCTCGTAGCGCCGCCGCCTTGTATCCACGTTCGAGGACGGCTCGAAGCCCGCAAGGAAATCGAGGTCCAGGATCAAAGCAATAGTCACGATATGGAGTTCGCTGACATTGTGAGTGTGACCGAAGCCACCACCTTTGGCGTCACGAGGAAGCCCGATACACACCTTGCGCACGAACCTTTTGCGGCCGGGCGACTCGCCAAGTCACCCGTTGGGATTGAGGTCGAGCGGCCACTTGCGCATCCAAGCTTCAAAGGGCTAGTGCTACGCGCCGGATGGGGAGTTCCTGATGGCGAAGTTGAACTTCGCATGAAGCAAGAGCATGTCGCAGCGATGCGCGAATACGGGTGGAAATGCGCGTTTGTGCGCTTCACTATCACGCGACCGTTCGAGGTACAGCGCCATGGTCAGTCCCTCATGACGCTCGTATCAGGAGATTTGCAAACGGTGGCGCCGTGCACACATAGCAACGCGCCTGCGGAGGAAAGTGCATCCGACCGGTTTAAGAACCTTCCAGGCTTTGATGTTGAAAGAGCGCGTAGCGATGCTCTTTGGGAACGGAGCGTGGGCCTCGATTGGCCGAAATCTAAGGGGCGAACGCGCAGCCTGCCCATAGTTCGAGCCCTCCTTTCGCAAAAAGACTTTGTGATCCCACAACGCCTCATGCGCAGTTACTTCGGAATCACAACGGGTCACGAGCGACCAGGACAGGTCACCGTCCGCGTCGAGGACATTGAAATAGAGCGCGGTTGGGAATTCAAAGTCAGAACGTCGCTCGCGTCCGTCGACGATCCTGGATCGCCCACCCCCGCGTTCGTCGCACCTGACGAATACCACGACATTACCAGTCGCTGGGAAGACGCGGGTTCGGCCATTTCCGCGCGCGATGGACGCGGCACCTTTCCGCTCGAAATTCACCGATGGTGGGGCACCGTCGGTGAAGCCGTCGTGTACCGCCGAAGGCTCAGCCTCTCGCCCGCAGCGATACGCACGCTAGAAGAACTCAGCAGCCGAGGTGCGTTCGCAGGCAATCGTCCACCGGCACTTCGTGCGAACGCGCACCATGCGGGCTTCGACGAACACGGCATGAAGGTAGTCGTCGACGCGTTTGAAATCGTGAAAGCCACGAACGGCTCAAGGCAGCAGGGTGAACTCTTCGCGGCGATGCGCGCCGGTAAGGGCGCCGTTGGCAAGACTTTCACGGCGCGGTTGAGCTTTGACTCAAGCTTTGACTCAGAAGATCGAGGCGTTGCTGAGCTAACCAGTTGCGAGGCTTCCATCATCAAGCTGCGCCCGCGCCTCGAACGTCAAAGAGATGTGTCGCGGCTACGTGAAGTCACGCGCAACGATTGCCCGAAGGTCACCTTTTGGGTCGTGCGCTTTGACAAGGGTTTTCCCGTCATCGAACTACTCAACGTCGAAACGTCCATCGCGAAGAAGTTCGGGCCAAGCTTAGACGCCGCGAGCGGAAATGAATTTGTTCGTGACAAGACATCCTGGCGCAAGGCCGACGGCATCTTTTGGTTCGACAAAAATTGGGAATCGATAGCGCTCACTGTGCGTGCCGACAGTGTCAGCAACCCAGCCTGGCTACGAGAGCTCGAATTTGGATCGCCAAGCACTCGCCTGCGCGTCATCGGCGAGGAGATTCTTCCAAATGGCATTCCCTATTTTGTGACTGAGCTTGTGAACCTTACGCCCGCAAGCGAGTGAATCGGCGGGCAGGCACAGGGGGAGCATAGTCAATCCAACGCCGCTTCGCGATGAGCATCGGCCGCCGCGGGTGGTGACGCACATCCCGTTTACGCGAATTTCCCTTCGAGTTACCGCGGAACGGACGCGACGGACCGATCTTGGCTTTCGACGTTCGTAGGGCCGGGCGCGTAGGTAAAAGAAGCCCCCTTCCAGCCAGCAAGCTCGACGCGAACAGCTGGGCCAAGGGCACTTTCGGTCGGCTCGGGCAGCCTATTGAGCCGTTGAACCCAGGGTCGAGCCCCAGCCACCGAGGCACTTCACGCCCAATTTTGAGCATCGGACACACGTCCACCGGGGGGGAAGCGGCCATCTCGGCCATCTTGCAAAACCACTGCGTCGAGATCATCGGCTCGACCACACCGCCCGATCGCTGGCACTTGGGCAGCGTGAGGATGTGAGGCTTCGTTCCGCGAACGAGACCCTTGTCGTCGCGCGCTTTCTTGACGGCGGTGCGCGCGCGCTTGCGTTCGAGGCCTTTGAAGGCTTCGCCGCCGTTTTCGTTCACCGTGACGTCGAGGTTGAAGATGTTGATCTCGGGCAAGTTATGACGCTTGCCTGTCGCAAAGTCGTTGAAGTCGTGGGCCGGCGTGACCTTGACCGCGCCGGTGCCGAACTTCGGATCGACCAAAATGGCATCGGTGATGATCGGTATCCTTCGGTCGACAAACGGATGGTCAAGAAACTTGCCGTGTAGGTGCGCATACCGGGGATCATCGGGATGCACCGCCACTGCCGTGTCGCCGAGTATCGTCTCAGGACGTGTCGTCGCAACGATAATCTCTTCGCCCGTGCCGCTCACTTTGTATGCGAACTCAAAGAGTTCA
>JAHFDZ010000366.1 GCA_023248745.1 Myxococcales bacterium
CCACATTGGCCATGGCTATCAAGGCAGCGGCTACATCGATGCGATCGTCAACCTTGGCGTTTGCTACCAAGTTCAAAAAGCGCTCGACCCTTCGAAGGCCGATCCCTACGGCAAGAAGGTCGTCGACATCCTCAACAAGATGAGCGAGTCGACCGGCCCGCATTCCGTCAGCCCACTGCGCGATCACGGTTACGGCATTCGCAACTTCGGAATCGGAATGGCCCTCGGCTACGACTGGGCCTATCCACTGCTCAGCGCAGCTGAAAAAAAACGCGTGTACCTCGAACTCAATCGTTGGATCGACGCGTTCGATAAAGACGGGTTCGGTCGCGAGCACGCGCAAGGCAACTACTTTGCAGGCTACTACGCCGCAAAGGGCCTCGCAGCGCTCGCGACAGAGGGCGACAATCCACACGCCGAAGCGCAATGGAAAGATTGGCTCTCGCGCCTTCATGGAAAAATGGTGCTGCCTTTCTATGCACAATACATGGCAGGCGGAGGCTGGCCCGAAGGCTGGAACTACGGACCGCTCGCCTCAATCAACATGGTACTTCCCATCCTCGGCGCGCGCACCGCAAAGGGACTCGATCTCGTGAACGACGCCAAGGCGCCGTTCCGATTTCCAATCGAGCAAGCTGCGAACCTTCTCCACTACAGTTGGCCAAATCGCGCAACGCTCGACGATCGCGGAACGCTCTATGGCAACGCCAATCCATCGCGCACGCAGCCAAGCGTTTTCACATTTTTCGCCGGCGTCCTCGAGTTGCTGAGCGATCCACTCGCGCCAAGTTTTCATCGCTTCACGCAAGAAGTGATCGACCTACACAAGCTCGATGACGTTCCGCCATGGCAGCTCTTCGTTTTCTGGAATTCAAAAGCGATCGAAGCCGACTACCGAACGCAGCCCTTGTCCTTCTACGCGCGCGGCATGCAAACCATCGAGGCGCGCTCAACATGGAATCGCGACGCGGTATGGGCGACCTTCACGTCAGGCACACACGTGAACTATCCCGGCTCCGGCGAGATGTCGTTCGATCAAGGAAGCTTGGCGATCGTACGAGGCGGTAGGCCGTTGCTCTGCAACACGGGCGGCGCCATGAATAGACACACGCCCGGAACAACCGATGGAGAGAGCGCGAACGAACCGCTCTACAACGATCTCTTCGGCAACAACGACGCCAACCGCGAGCTTGGCAACCGAACGATTTACAACATCTTCTACGCAAAGACGGCGCACTACGGACAGATCTCCGCCGAAGCGCCTGAAGTGCACACCCACGTCGGCCTATTCGAAGACGCAGGCGCTTACGTTGCAATGCGCGGTGACAAGCTCGAAGAAATGTATCGCGCAATCGACGGTGACAAGCGTCCAATCCAATCGTGGTCGCGCCAAATTGTTTACCTGCGTCCCGAGCTTTTCGTCGTCGACGATCGAACGGAGACAAACCCGAGCGCAACAGACCAATGGCAAGCGTTCCACTTCGCTGACGCTCTTCGAGAAGTGCGCCAAGAGGCTGGCAAGCGATACGAAGTCGGCGACGGAAAGACTTACGCTGGGAGTGTTATTTCGCTGCTGCCACAAGGCGCAAGCACCAGTATCGTCAACGTGTTCAAGAAGAACAAAGTGTTCCGTCTCGAATTGCGTCCAGCCGACAAGGCCGCCGAGCAACGCTGGCTCACGATCTTCGACGCCGCAAACGATGCGTCGAGCGCAGGCAAGGCCGCACTCTTTGCGGCGACCGACAAAGCTTCACCCGATCGCAAGACGAGCGGCGTGTTGCTCCAAAAGAAGGCACAGAACTACGCTGTCCTCTCCAGCGCCGGAAAACTCACCGACACATTCGCAGACGTGAGCTACAGCTTGCCGCTTGGCAAAACGTTGCATGTGATCACATCCATGAAACCAAACGCCGAGTATGCGATCACGGCGAATGCATCTGGCAGCGCGCAGTCCTTTCACGTCACAGGCGGAAAAGGGATCAAAGCAAGTGACAAAGGCATCCTATCGTTCGAAACCGACGCGAGCGGCGCAATAAGCCCGGCGCGCCGGTAAGGCCTTTCGTCAACCTCTCGAAATCGCGCCGCCTTTCGAAAGCAAATCGCGCTCGCCTATCGAGGCCCCGCCGTCACGACCACCGTATTGATGGGCTTCACGCTCGCGCCTGCAGGATACGCGTAGCTCACGGCTTGGCTTGTGAACGACCCTGAAGCCGACGAGCCCCAGCCCCACACGGTGAGACCGAACGTGCCCTCGCTTTGGATTTTGTGACGGC
The DNA here is from genome assembly GCA_023248745.1 of Myxococcales bacterium. Taxonomy (GTDB): domain Bacteria; phylum Myxococcota_A; class Polyangia; order Polyangiales; family Polyangiaceae; genus JAHFDX01. The sequence goes on from JAHFDZ010000366.1 coordinate 2,274, forward strand.
CGTTGTCGCAACTCCCCTGCTTCTGAAAGTTGCCTCGCACGAGATCGACGCGAGCATACTCGTAATCGGCGGTGATCGATTTCCAATCAGGAACGACACCGAGGCAATCGAGATCCACGTCCTTGAAGCCTGTCGCGGTCTTTTGGCGCACCAGGACGAGATTGGTTTCTGGGTAGGTGGGATCGGTAAAGAATACGTAAGACCGCAGGTATTGCGCCGAGGGAATGACGTTGACGAACTCTGGATCGCCTCGGCAATCGCTCGTCGTCAACGTGGCACAACCCGTCATGTGCGCTGACATGTAGAACGGATGCTTATCGTCCTGGCTCTTGACAGTAAACCCGCCTGACGAATTGAACTCCGCCACCTCTCCGAAAGCGAGAGTCTGCGGCGCAAGCAGAGGTCGAGACGGTTCGTAGGTAAGGATCGTGCCGTCTACCGCGCCCACGATGCGCCACGGTGGCGACTCTTCTTGATTGTCGAAGCGGTTGCGATAACGAACCGCAACATACTCAGAACCGAGTGCGTCAACTGGCGGAAGTTGCTGATGGGCCGAATCGCATGCGAACGCACCGATGTCGATCGACAAGCAAGTATTGCCGCCGAAGACGCCGACAGGTTTGTCGGATTCGATAGCAGAACCCGTGAGCTCGGTCGGCTGCGTAAACTGAATCACCTGTCCGCGTCGAAGACTGTACGTCGTTGGAACGCCCTTGGCGCCACCCGCGACGCCGGCACCACCCACGATAGCCGCCTTCGGATTGAGCGTTACGTTAGTGCCGTCTTCGGCCGCAACGACCGAAAGAAAAGGGTCCGCATCGGTCACCGCCGTGCTCTTGCGATACGCGTTTACCCCCACGTAGTTGACGCCCCATGCGCTGGTGGGCAGCAGCAAAGTTGCACTTGTCGCCGCACTCGCACCGCCTCCGTAGGGGTAGATGTCGTAAGCGACGACGGGCGCGCTCGATGTGATGTGGAAACCTTCGCCGAGACCTGTGCCGGTGACGCTCGACAATCCCGCGGTGTATCCAGGGGTAACGCCACTTGGGCAGCTGGTGAGGCTAGTTCCGCTTCGGCTGAGGAACACGATCGCCACTTCGCCGGGTGGAAGCTCGCCGTTTGTGAGCGACTTGTAGGTGATGGATTGACCCGAGCCTGAAGGGATGCGTGCCATTCCCGCAACGTTGAGCGCCTGTCCCGCGCGCTCAACGGTGAGCGTGACGGCACTTTCCCAAGTGTTGGCGATGAAAGCCGCAAAACACGCACCCCGACCAATCTCAATGACGTCGGGCGCTACGGCATAGTAGTCGCAGCCAATGGTGCTCTTGTTGGCCTTGGCACTATCGCACGCCGGAACGCACTCGCCCCCTGCGCATCCAAGATCGGGCGGGCACGTCTTGATCACGTTGCCCTCGCTATCCAATACATGGTGCAAGTCGCTTGAACAGGACGTGCCAACCCCCGGCACGCCGCTGTCGCCGAACGACGGACCAGTATCGCTATGGGTCACGACCGAACTATCGCCGCCGGCGTCACCAAATCGTGAGGGCGATGCGTTCGTGCATGATGCAACTAATACGAAAGCGACGGCGAATCGAGCGAGCTTCATAAGAATCTCCACTGAAGGTTCGCCAGAGTCCATAGCTGCCTTGGCGCTTACCGACCAGTGGACCGGTGTCTTATGCAGCCAATTCGCTCACACCTTCTTCAGACGCCTGCGGAAGTTCTGTGACAACTGCAAGGTCGGTTGCCTTTCGACGCAAGGTTTGCTCTGCCATCACGTGATACGCCACGTAACTGTAGCCGCCGAGAAACATCGCGGCGAATGGTGTTGCGAACCAGTGACCCGTTTGGATCGAAGCGATGGTCGACACCAATGAAACGAGCGCGAGGCCAATCTCAGTGATCGGCAGATCCGCACGCGCATGGTACCGACCTTGCAAATTGCCCTTCTTGGGAGTTCGCACAAACTCGCCCGCCATCGAGCCGAACCCTTCGAAGACTGCCTTTGACAAGTGAGGCGCAAGGCCCGCGCCGAGCGCAATGAGCGCGGGCATGACCTTCCACGCATCGCGAGCACGACGACCTTGGGCAACTTCGGCCATTGAGTAAAACGCGGCAAGCGAGCCTGTGGTGCCAATGCAAAGCGGCAGGTCGATGAGCAACATCGTCGTTGGGCTTGTTGCGGGCATGAGGATGAGGGCGGGCAAGAGCAGCACGCTCAACAGCACCATGAGCGGATAGGCAAAGTGCGGCGTTAGGTGAAAGAACGCCTCGAGTCGCTGGCTGTACGTCAGGTCAGACTTGAGCACGCGACCGAGCAGCTTACGTGCAGTCTGCACGGTTCCCTTTGCCCAGCGATACTGCTGCGCGCGGAATGCACTGATGTCCTCGGGCAACTCTGCAGGGCTCACCACGTCGTCACGGTACGCGAACGTCCAACCTTTGAGCTGCGCACGATAGGACAGATCGAGGTCTTCGGTGAGCGTGTCGTGCTGCCAGCCACCTGCGTCGTCAATCGCATCGCGACGCCACATGCCGCCGGTGCCCGAAAAGTTGAACAACCAGCCTGCAGCCGACCGGCCACGATTTTCGACCAAGTGATGTCCGTCGAGCATGA
>JAHFDZ010000125.1 GCA_023248745.1 Myxococcales bacterium
CTGCTGACCCGCTCATCGGATCGCTTTGCAGTTGATCGCGAATGCACGCACTGAGCGCATCAAACGAACGACGCATGTCAAGCGGATCTCGTGCGCACCCGATCGAAACCGACGGAGGGATCACCGCGATTCACCACGTGCTCGCACAACGTTGCACAGGAGCGTTTCATCACCTTCGGTCACCCGTAGAACCGCCCCGCTCGGAAGCACAACCTCGAGTGCACTTGATTGGTTCCGCTTGACTTGTTACGCACCGATTTCGACCGCCTCGTTGCCGCTGAAGCGCCTAATCGAACGTGAGTCCCGCGCGCTTGAACCATCGAGTCACGATTTGCTCGAACGCGTAGAGTCCAATAACAAATGCACCACCAAGTGCCAGCCACCAGATCAGGCCGAGTGTGACCGCGCGCGCTTGTAGGGTGACGACGAAGCCCGCGACCAAGATCGCCGCAATTTGGATCTCCCAAATGCGTCGCACAAGGCGATGCGACCCGCCGTCAAATGCGAGAGCGGCGTGGTAGGTCGCGCCACCCATCGTCTGCAGTGCAAAAGCTGCCGCAAGCGGCCAATGGGAGCCGCGCACCCAGGCAGCACCACTTGCCGCAAGCGCAAGCGTCGCGACAATCAAGTTGAGAAAGAACCAGACCGATAGTCTATCGCCGATGCTTATCGAATCTTGCGCGCGCAACCACCACGATTGGATAGGAAATGGCAGCAGCGCACTTACTCGAACGATCTCGCGAAGTGCGCGCACGACTTGAGCACGGTTGCGAACAACGGCGAGCTCGCTCTTTACAACCGCGGAAGCCTCTTTTTCGTAACTCACCATGAGACATTTACGAACATCGGCATCAGGCTCAGAGACCATCGCGATGTGCACCTTTGCGAGCGATAGCGCACATCGCGCAAGGCATGACATGCCCCGCTGAAACGGTAGCGAAATGCCCGCATCGCCGAGAAGGAATGCATGGCAAGGGACTTCTGCGCGCTCGAACGTCAACTTCGGCATCACCGAGTGCTCAAGGCGGAACGTGGACTGAACAAGAACTTCGCGCGGAGCCGGACCACTTTCGAGGTGTGCGACGAGAGCGCGAAAGAGCGGCGCACGAAGCTGACTGAGGAGCTCATGACGTAGAGGAACCGGCTTGCGAGGTGTTGCCCTAAGCTGTTCAACGATTTGGAACTCGTCCGGCGTGAGAAACAGATCAACCTCGGCGAATCCATTTCGATTTAGGCGGTAATCGACGATCGACCCGAGCACCTTCGACAGGCGAATTTTGTCCGCTGGCGTAAGGCGGTACGGGAGGCCTTCGCCCACTACACGAATACGCGCGAGTTGCTCGTGCGCATGACGCATCGGCCGCACTTCACCGCGGACCCATTCACGAATGCCGCTGTGTACTGAATCGGCGGCGACCACAGTCAGAGCCGTGTTCTCATCGACAATCCCTTGGAGACGAAGTCTCTCACGGAGTGTGGCAACGGATATCTCGCCCGCAGAATTTCCGATCGTCGCGATTTCCCTCTCGCAGCCGACACGCCGAAGGAGCTCAAGAAGATGCTCCTCAAGAACGTTTACTTCGGGAGCGAAATCCTCCTCGTCAAGGAAATTTATCAAATCATCAAACCGTGGGTCATCGATCGATCGTTGAAGATCGCGGTAGGCCTCGGGTGCCATGCGCAAGCGATGCGTGCGCGCATACGTAGCGCGCTTGTCGTAAACGCGAATCGGCCAGAGCGTCGGCCCCGCGCTGCCATGCGCGCGATCGGCTAACAGGCGACCAAGAATCGTGAACATCAGCCCAGCGGGGCCCGCCCCAACCACGATCGTCGCGAGGCGCGCGGTGGTGCCCAGCGCGGGCGTCGGAGTCATTGAATGCGAAGCGCAATCATCTTGGCGCCGATCGGATTAACATTCACTCGCACGGCCCAAGTGCGCACTTGCTTTGCGATCTTCGTCAGCGGCGCAGAAATCAATGGCTTGACCAACAAGGTACTCGCGCAGCTTACTCCGGTAAAGAAGCGTCATCCGCGCAAGTCGCGGTGGCAAGACCCGACGCATACGGCGGCATGGAGTTCCCTTGGAGGACGAGGACCTGATCGGTCAAGGTTGTCCCATCGAAAACGCCATATGCCCCATGGTAGTATTTCATCTTTTCAACCGCATAGATGGGGCCCGCAAGCGAAACGATCCCTCCTGGGTAGTATCCAACTGCGTCAAACCACATCGCACCGTCGTCAAAGACCTGGGGGATGGGTTGCTGCGCAGCGACGAACTGAGTTCCGTTGACCGAGTCAGCAGGCGCCGCGATCGATCGAAGCGCTCCCGTTTGCACGTCAAAGATGTTGGAGTAGCGATCGTGCAAGAACATCGATGATTGGTCGTCGCACCAGGTCTTTGAGCCACCGCAATTGCTTATAATAAGATGAAAAGAGGTTTGTCTTGCCGGTGAACGCCGCGCTGTCGAACCAAACGTAGCGTCCGCCCTCGGAGACGATGAAGTTCATCTCGCCCGCACTTCCGAAGTAAGTGCGAGAACGGCGTTCGTAGTAGCAGCCCCCGCAGGTTCCGCCATTGATACCCTGGCCACTGCAACTCCAATATTCATTGGATGGAAGTGGCATGATGGCGATGCCGAGATCGATGCGGTAAGCGTTGCCCCTGCCGAACACGAGGAGAGAGCGCTCGACCGCTTTCCATAGTCCGCTGGTGATGACGACTTCTTTCCGTTGCTTGACGACACGCAGCGACTCGACCGAGCGAACAATCGTGACGCTCTCAATCTGGAGGCGCCTTCGCCTTGACCAAGCAAACGCTCGAGGTCATAGTGCGTACGCCCTGCGACTTTCTCGTGGGTAGAAGGAGGTTTACCGTGTCACCGATTGCTCAATTCCGTGTTTCGAGCTGGTTCTCTGGTTGCTCCTTTCGTTGCAGCGCGTGATCGCACTTCAATCGCACGATTGATCGTTGCTTTGATCTAAACGCGGGCGTGCATCTGCATGCTCTCGTGCGCACGCGCCTTCGGAAACGAGCTCTGGCTGTTGGTTTGCGCTCGGCTCACGAGCGAATCTTCACGGAGTTTTCATGAAGCGAGAAGAAGGTGCTGGCTATCGCCACGCACGACTCGAAGGTCTCATTTTTCAAGAGCTTCGCGCATTGTTGCGCGATGACATCACTGACCCGGCACTCGGGTCGGTGCGATTTACAAACATCGCCTTGTCCGTCGACTTTCGACATGTCCGCATTCATTTCGGCGTCGTCGCGACAAAAGGTAAGGAAATTGACAATCGAAAAAATATTGAATCCGCACTCATTCGCGCGACATCTTTTCTGCGCGCACAGTTGGCAATTGCGCTCGATCTGAAGCGCGTGCCAGACCTCCGGTTCGTCTTCGACGGAATTCTTGTCGAGGAGGACCTCTAATGCGCATTGTCTTCGAACCCGAGAAAGGTCAGCGCGTTCCACTCTACGTATGGGCGAGTCAAGTCGCTCATGAAACGATCGCGCAGCTGCAACAGATCGCGTCGACGCCATACGTCGTCGAGCATGTTGCGGCGATGGCGGACGCACATGTTTCGCAATCCGTTGCAGTCGGAACTGTGTTCGCCACCGAGCACACGGTCGTGCCGTCTGCGCTTGGGGGCGACCTTGGGTGCGGGGTGTCGGCGGCCAAGATAACGATCGACAAAGGCGAGATCGCACGAAGCGCCCTTGAGTGCTTCGTGCGTTCGCTTCGCAGCGTCGTGCCGACTGGCAGCAACGTTCATCGAAAAGGAGTGCTCGTTCCAGACGCGTTGTTTGCGTCTGGGCTTTCAACGCGATCACTTGAACACACACGAGCTGCACTTGCGGCTCGGCATTTGGGAACGCTCGGAGGAGGTAACCACTTCGTCGAGCTCGATCAAGATGCTGATGGCAATCTGTGGTTGCTGGTGCACTCAGGTTCGCGTGGTCTCGGCGCGGCTATCGCTGCGCATCATGCGAAAGCAGCGGGAGCAGCTTCACTTGCCGGGTTAGATACGCGCGCCGAGGATGGTGCTGCTTATCTCGCCGACCTCGAATGGGCACTTCTGTTCGCTCATGAAAATCGAAAACTGATTCTCGAGCGCGCCGTTGCAGTCGCTGTCGATTGCTTTGGTGCGCTTGCGATCGACGAGGGTGTCATTGACGTTCACCACAACTTTGTCGCGCGGGAACATTGGTTCGGCCGTGATCTCTTGATTCATCGCAAGGGTGCAGTTGCCGCTCCGGTAGGTAGTTTTGCGCTCGTTCCAGGTTCGATGGCGACAGCAAGTTATGTTGTCGAAGGGCTCGGATGTGAAGCTTCATTTGGATCGTGCTCGCACGGCGCCGGTCGTGTGATGACGCGACGTGAAGCACGCACGCGCATTGAATCGAGATCGCTCAAACGCATGATGAAGCACGTGGTGTATCCCGAGGACCTTACGGCTCAATTGGTCGAAGAAGCGCCGGCGGCCTATCGGGATATCGTTCAGGTGCTTGACGATCAACGGGATCTCGTAAAGCGACGGCGGAGGCTCGAGCCACTCGCCGTTCTCAAGGGGTAAGACAAAACGAAAACCGCGCGTGTTCGAGTTGGAACGACGCGCGGTTGATTACCCTTGGGGCTGAAGGGCCCTTCAAAGAGACCTGTGGGCGCTGTGCAGCACGCGGTCGCACGTTCGGCGATCCATCGGCACGACGTGAGTTCTCGCAACAATGCTCGATCAATTTCGCGCTTCGCCGACAGGTCGATGCAGCTCGGGGCTCTCTGATCGCTGAGCACCGCTGAAGCTACGAACCTCACGGAGAGCCTTGCCTTCGTTCAGGATGACAGCCGCCGCAGCTCAGGCCGGCAATGTCGACTGATGCGCCGGTCGTGCCAGGTAACTGCGCGCTTCGTCAAGAGACGACTCAATCGTCGCATACTGGCGCTGGGTCATTGCGCGGACCTCCTCCGGCATCGCGTCGCGGGGCGCGTGGAGGAGCGAGTTCGCATAGTCGTTGAGCGCCGCGTGTTCGCTGCGCGCCCATTCCTCGATGATCACCCGGTCGCTCCGACTCTCGAGGACCAGACGCGCTTCCATCAAGCTGCGACGCAGCATTCCCTTCACGGTTCCCTCGTTCTCAGGAAACCCGCCGAGCTTCGCAATCGCCGCTTGGAGAGCGAGAACGAAATCTGCTCGCTCCTTTGCCTTCCCTTGGAAGAGCGACTTGAGCGCTGGGGCGCGCGCATCCGCGGCGGATATCGCATAGCTCTTCTCGCCGTCGGTGCAGATCTCGATGCAGCGATTGAGCGTCTTGATGATAGCCTTTTGATCGCTGTGCAATGTAGTGGGTGTGTTCATGGGATGCCTCGCCCTGTAAGCACTGCAGGACCGGTGCCAGCACATTGAAAACACAGTGGCTCTTGAAAAAGTCCAGGGTGCCGGGGCCGCAGAGAATGCGCGGGCATCGATGGCATCGGCCCGTAGCGCCGCACTGTGGCGCCCTTGCTGTGTCAGTCCCCGCAGGGAGCCGCATCCCGACAAGGGCCATTCACTGTTCAATGAGCGCCATCAACTGCTTGGTTGTCATCGGCTTCACAACGTGATCGTCAAACCCCGCCGCCAGTGCGCGCGCGCGATCTTCCGGTCGCCCGTATCCAGTCACCGCAACTAGACGTGTCGTGAGCTTGGGCGAGCGCGTCCGCAGTGCTTGGACGACCTCGTACCCGTCAAGACCCGGGAGTCCGATGTCGATGAACGCAACGTCTGGGGAGTTCGCGAGAACCGCCTCCACGCCGCTGAGGCCGTCGCTTGCAGTCGTCACGCTGTGTCCCCGCGAAACGATGATGTCCTTCATCGTTTCGCGAATGTCGTCGTTGTCTTCGATGACCATGACACGAACTACGCAGACGTCGTCGGCCTCCCTGGGGGCGGGCTGACTGTATCGGCGCGCTGCCGCGATAGGCGCGATCGGGTTCGCACCCGCGGTCCCGGTTGGGAGGCGCACCGAGAACGCGCTTCCCTTGTTCAGCCCCGCGCTGGTCGCAATGACGGAGCCTTTGTGTAGTTCGACAAGTGTCTTGACCAATGTAAGTCCGATGCCGAGTCCCCCTTGGGAGCGCGCTGACGTTCGGTCCGATTGCACGAACAGCCCGAACACCTCCTGAAGCATTTCGGGCTTGATACCGATTCCGTTGTCTCGGACGCAAATGACGATGTCTTCGCCCTGCCGCTCAACGACCAGGTCAATCTTGCTCCCCGGAGGCGAATACTTGGCCGCGTTGTTGAGCAAGTTCGCGAGCACCTGAGTGAGACGCGTGGCGTCCCCATACAACGTCACGTCTTCTGAGGGCAGCGACGAGGTGAAGTGGTGCCCCCATTGTTCCATCAAGGGCGCGCTGGTCTGAATGGCGTGCTCCACGATTGACGCGATCGTGACAACCTCACGGTGGAGTTCGATCTTGCCCGTCGTGATCCGCGAGAGATCAAGCATATCGTCAACTAAAGCGACCATGTGCGAGACCTGGCGATCGAGCACGTCGAGCGCACGGCTTGCCACAACTGCTGACACCTCGGGCGTCCGCAGCAGTTGAAGTGCGTTGACGATGGGCGCCATCGGGTTGCGTAGTTCGTGTGAGAGCATCGCCAGAAACTCGTCCTTTCGGCGGTCCGCGGTGCCGAGCTCCTCGTTGCGGAGCGACAACTCTCCGATGAGGGTTGCACCCTCTAGCGCAACAACACGTTCCTTCGTCATCTCGTCGCGGAGGCGCGTTGCTTCCCACCGCTCTGAGGCTTCCGCAAGCCGGGCCTCATGCGCGTGACGCTCACTCTCTCTCAAACGAAGTGCCTGGCGCTCGATCTCTTGCGTCTTGCGGTAGAGATCGACGAACACTCGGACCTTCGATTGCAAGATGAAGGGAACGATCGGCTTCCACAAAAAGTCGACCGCTCCGAGAGCATACGCCTGCGAAATCTGCACCTCGTCTCGACTGAACGCAGTCAGAAAAATGATCGGCATGTGGCGCGAACGCTCACGTTCACGGATGAGCTGCGCCGTCTGAAAGCCGTCCAGGCCAGGCATCTGAATGTCGAGCAACGCGAGAGCGAAATCGCGATCGAGGAGGTGCCGCAGCGCGTGAGTCCCCGACTCTGCCCGCACGATGTTCTGACCGAGCGGCGCAAGCATCGCCTCGAGCGCAAGGAGGTTAGCGGAGTTGTCGTCCGCGATGAGAATGTCGACCTTGGTGTTGATGTGCAGCGACGGAAGGCTTGGGCCACCCATCAGTACAACCAGACTCGCAACACCGAAAGCAGCCGCTGGGCTTCGACCGGCTTCGCGATGTAATCCGACGCACCGGCGTCAATGCACCGTCGGCGGTCGTCCTTCATCGCCTTTGCGGTGAGCGCAACAATCGGCAAGGTTGCATACCTCGCAAAGCGGCGGATGGTGCGCGTGGTTTCGTAGCCATCCATCTCGGGCATCATCACGTCCATGAGCACGAGCTGCACTGCGGGGTTCTGCTCGAGTACCTCCAGGCCCTTGCGGCCGTTCTCCGCGAAGAGCACGGTGATCTTGTGGCGCTCCAGGATGCTGGCGACGGCGAAGAGGTTGCGGACGTCATCGTCCACGACGAGAACGGTCTTGCCCGCAAACGCAGGGTCAGAGTCGCGCACTTGCTTCAGCAACTTGCGCTTCGTGGCCGGAAGACTTGCCTCCTTGCGATGAAGGAAGAGCGATGTTTGGTCAAGTAAGTGATCCATTGCATGGACATCTTTGACGATGACCGCTTCGGTGTGCAGAGACAGTCTATCCATCTCTTCAGCCGTGAGTTCGCGGCCGGTGTAGACGACGATCGGAAGCGCCTTTAGGCGAGGATCGGACTGAATCCTGTCGATAAGGTCGAAGCCAGAGATCCCCGGAAGTCCGAGGTCAAGCACCATGCAATCGAATCGCTCTTGGCTTTCGAGGACGCTCAGCGCTTCTTCCCCGCCGGCAACAGCAGTCGTCGCAACGTCGTGGTTGCCGATCAGATCGACGATGGCGTGTCGCTCGATAGCGTTGTCTTCGACGATGAGGAGGCGGCCCAGGCGCGTTTCGCCGCGCCCTTTCACGCCACCGAGTGCGAGCGCAAACGCGTCGCTTGTGACTGGCTTTCTGAGAAAGTCCACTGCGCCGAGCTGAAGGCTGCGCTGCCTGCCGGCGTCGTCGCCAGACACTACAAAGACTGGGATGTGACGGGTGACCACGGCATGCTTCAAGCGATCGAGGACGAGCCATCCATCGACACCGGGGAGTCCGAGGTCGAGTGTGATCGCGTCAGGCTCGTACTCCTCTGCGAAGGCAAGCCCCGCTTCACCGGTCATCGCGATGAGTCCCTTGAACCCCATGCGTCGCGCAAACTCGAGCAGGACCTGCGCGAACGTCAGATCGTCCTCGATGACGAGGAGCAGGCGATCCGTTGGCGTGATGTTGGCCCGATCGTCGGATACCAACTGCGGTCGCAACGCCGCCTCGTCGCGCGGGTCTGCCGAAGGATCGATGACGGCATCGCCGACAGGCGCGGCAATGGAACCGCGGTTCAACTCGTCAGTCGGGCCTTCGAAAACAGGCGGCACAAACCCCCGACCGGAACCCTTGGGTTGAGGTGACCTCCCCGAGACCGAAGGCGTCGGCGCATAGATCGCTGGGAGGTAGCAGGTAAACGTACTGCCCTCGCCAAGTGTGGATGAGACACCAATCTCGCCGTCGAGGAGCAAGACGATCTCGCGGCTGATCGAGAGGCCGAGTCCCGTGCCGCCGTACTTACGGCTCGTGGTTCCGTCGGCCTGCTGGAACGCCTGGAAGATGATCTTCTGGTGCTCGGTCGCGATGCCGATACCCGTGTCACTCACCGAGAACGCGAGCACAGTCGCGGCGCTCGCGAGTGTCGGGTGATCGGGCGACCATCCAGACGTAACCACCGCGACGTCGAATGAGACCTTGCCCGCTTCGGTGAACTTGAACGCATTGGAAAGCAGGTTCTTCAGCACCTGCAGCAGCAGCCGTGGATCGGTGGACATCGAGAGCGGCAGATCGGACGAGACCGTCGTCTCGAATGCCAGCCCCTTGTGGCGCGACAATTCTCCAAAATTGCGCTCCATGTACTCGGGCAAGCTCGCAAGCTCAAACGCCTCCACGTCTACCGTCATCGTCCCCGATTCGATCTTCGAGAGATCGAGAATGTCGTTGATGAGCGTGAGCAGATCCGCGCCGGCAGAATGGATGGTGGTCGCAAATTCGACCTGCTTTGCCTCAAGGTTGCCGTCGGGATTGTCCGCGAGAAGCTGCGCGAGGATGAGCAGGCTATTGAGTGGCGTGCGCAACTCATGCGACATGTTGGCGAGGAACTCGGACTTGTACTTCGACGAAAGCGCAAGTTGCTCGGCCTTCTCTTCGAGAGCCATCCGCGCCAGCTCTACTTCCTTGTTCTGCGCCACCAAAAGCGCCGCCTTCTCCTCAAGTTGATCGTTGACCTTCTGGAGCTCTTCGCGCTGATCCGTGAGCCGATCCTCGCTCACCTTGAGTGATTGAGCCTGCGCCCCAAGCTCTTGGTTGGACTTCTTCAGCTCGTATTGTTGCGTCTGGAGCTCCATCGATTGCGTCTGGAGCTCTTCTGTGAGCGACTGCGATTGGGCGAGGGCCTCGACCGTACGCATGTTGGCGCCGATCATGTTGAGCACGACGCCGATGATGGACGTGAGCTGCTCGAGGAACAGCCGGTGAATCTGGCTGAACGGTTGGAAGCTTGCGAGCTCAATGACTGCGCTCACCTCGTCTTCAAAGAGAACGGGGACCACGAGGATGTTGAGCGGCGACGCTTGCCCGAGCCCCGAGTTGATCTGCACGTAGTCGCTGGGAACATTGGTGAGCAGGATCTCTTTCTTCTCGAGCGCACTCTGTCCGACCAACCCTTCACCAAGCTTGAAGCAATTGCTCACGTTCTTGCGCGTTTGGTACGCGTAGCTCGCGCAGAGCCGCAATTCTGCCGCGGTGCCCTCGCCCGAGGCGATGAAGAACGCGCCGTGATGTGCTGACACGAGCGGAGTGAGTTCGCTCATAATGAGGCGCGAAACGACCTCGAGGGTTTTTTGCCCCTGCATCATTCCGCTGAATTTTGCGAGGTTGGTCTTCAGCCAATCTTGCTCCTCATTCCGGAGCGTCGTGTCGCGCAAGTTCGCGATCATTTGGTTGAGGTTGCCTCGGAGCGCGAGGACCTCTCCCTGGGCTTCGACGCCAATTGAGCGCGTCAGATCGCCCTGGGTCACCGCGATCGAGACCTCCATGATGGCGCGCACTTGGCCGGTGAGGTTATTGGCAAGTTGGTTGACATTATCGGTAAGGTCGCGCCAGGTGCCCGCAGCGACAGGCACGTTGGCCTGACCGCCGAGCTTCCCGTCCACACCCACTTCCTTCGCGACGCGCGTCACCTCGCTCGCGAAGGAGCTGAGTTGGTCGACCATCTTGTTGACCGTGCTCTTCAGCTCGAGCAGCTCGCCCCGGGCCTCGACGTCGATTTTTTGCGAGAGGTCTCCGTTGGCCACCGCAGTCGTGACCAGCGCGATGTTTCGAACCTGCGCGGTGAGGTTCCAGGCAAGGCGGTTTACGTTTTCGGCGAGGTCCTTCCAGGTGCCGCTCATCTTCACTTGGGCCTGGCCGCCGAGTTTTCCCTCGGTGCCGACTTCCTTGGCAACGCGCGTCACCTCTCCGGCGAAGGAGCTGAGTTGGTCAACCATCTTGTTAACCGTGGTTTTCAGCTCGAGCAGCTCACCGCGCGCATCAACGGCGATTTTTTGCGAGAGGTCTCCGTTGGCCACCGCGGTCGTGACGAGTGCAATGTTTCGCACTTGCGACGTGAGGTTGTCGGCGAGCACGTTGACGCCGTCAGTGAGGTCCTTCCAGGTGCCGCTCATTCTGAGCTGGGCCTTGCCGCCGAGCTTTCCCTCGGTACCGACTTCCTGAGCAACGCGCATCACCTCGCTGGCGAGGGAGCTAAGCTGATCGACCATCGTGTTGATCGTGCTCTTCAATTCGAGTAGCTCACCGCGTGCATCCACCGTGATCTTCTGCGAGAGGTCTCCATTCGCAACTGCAGTAGTTACGAGTGCAATATTTCGCACCTGCGCGGTGAGGTTTGCAGCGAGAAGGTTCACGCTCTCGGTGAGGTCCTTCCACGTGCCGCTCATTTTTACCTCGGCCTGGCCGCCGAGCTTTCCTTCGGTGCCGACCTCCTTCGCAACGCGCGTCACGTCGCTCGCAAACGAGCGCAACTGATCGACCATCGTATTGACGGACGTGCTGATCCGGAGAAACTCGCCTCGCACAGGCTTGCCTTCGATCTCGAGCGCCATCTTTTGTGAGAGGTCGCCAGCCGCCACCGCGATGATGACGCGAGCAACTTCGGTCGAAGGTCGGACGAGATCTCCGATGAGCGCGTTGAACGACTCGACCTGGCTCGACCACCCGCCTTGCGCCCCTTTGAGCTGCGCACGCTCCATCATTTCACCGTCGCGTCCCACGACCTTGCTCACGCGCACGAACTCCACCGACGTCCCGTCGAGCATCGCCGCCACATCATTGAACGCGGTGGCAACCTCCTTGGTCACGCGGCGCTCGCCAGGCAGAATGCGAACGCTAAAGTCGCCAGCCTTCAGGGCTCGCAGCGCGTCGCGAAGATCCGCGATTTCGAGGTCACGCTCGGCGTCGTGGTTGTGCGCTCGCAAAGCCGCGGCGCTCTTCTTGGGGGGCTTCGGCACATTCACAGGAGGAGGCGCAGTATTCGACATGTTGGGGCTCTTTCGGCGACGCGCTGGGGAGATGCTCCACTTCTTGACGCGAAGAGGCCGCAACAGGGCGGAGCCCGAGCACGCAACAATTACGCCGAACAGAAAGAGTTGAGTTTCCTGCACTATGTGGAGGCTTAGGCCATGCGTGACCGCCACACGTGCCAGGGCACTGCGGACAAATGCCCCACTCGCGAAGGGCGTACAGGGGGAGGGGCACATCGGGATGCCTCACGGCCGACAGTGGCAAGCGCTACGACGCCTCACCCGTCGCGTTTTGCCTCGCCATCAACGTGCCGCCAAGTCGTGATTCTGTACGAAAGATCACTCATTGGCCAAATCACCACAACGGCCCCGATCTTGCGGAGGGCCATCTCACCATCGTCAAACGTATTGGAGAGAAAAAATGAGAAACAAGACTTGGATTCTCTTAAGCGCGATCACGATCGGGTGCGCCTCAAGCTACCCGGTACCCAACGATCAAATGGCCGCAGCGCAGAAAGAAGTCGGGCGCGCCGAGCAGAGCGGAGCGACCTCCGTTCCAGACGCGAAGCTCCACCTTCAGCTTGCACAAGAGAACATCAGCAAGGCGAAGTCGTTCATGGAAAAGGACAACCGAAGAGCAACTGTTTTGCTCCAACGAGCTGGGGCGGAAGCCGAGCTCGCGTTCAGCCTTGCGACGCAGGAGAGCGCACGAGCGGACGCCAACCAAACCATCGACCAACTAGGGAAAGCGAAAGAAAAATGAGCATCTGTATGAGAACTTCAATCTCGATGGTTCCAATTCTCCTCGCGCTTGCCGGGTGTGCAGGCGCAATGGCGGCACCGGCCGAGTTGCAAAATGCACGCGCTGAACTTGTGCGCGCGAAGTCGGGACCTGCAGGGCAAATGGACCCCGCGGCGGTCCACAATGCGGACCTCGCCTTGGCACGTGCTGAGGAAGCCTTCAAGGACGATCCCGAGGCGCCAGAGACCCGCGAGCTAAGCATGATTGCTTTGCTGCGGTCACAGATCGCAGCCGCAAGTGCGAACCGACTGCTTGCCGCTCAGAACAAGGCACAAACGCTTCAGCAACTGCACGAAGTTCAAGGCCAACAGCTGAGTGATGCGAAAGGCAATTTGATTGCGGCACGCGGCACGCTCGAAAAGACGCGCGAAGAACTTGTGCGCGAAAAGGACGTGACCGATGCCGAACGCACGAAGCGCTTGGACGCCGAGCGTCGCTTGAAGGACGCACGAGATACGCTTGCCCGCATCGCAGCTGTCAAGGAGGACCAACGCGGGATGGTCGTCACCTTCCAGGGCGAGGCCCTCTTCAAGACAGGTCAGGCAAAGCTTCTTCCTGCGGCAATGATCAAACTCGATCAGGTTGCAGAAACGCTTCGCGGCAAGGAGCGAAAGATCGCGATCGTCGGGCACACCGATAGCCAAGGCGGTTCTGGTCACTACAACCAAGACCTCTCAGAAAAGCGTGCGAAGGCCGTCCAGGAGTACCTCGTATCGAAAGGCATCCCCGGAGACCTCGTCCGTTCGGAAGGCAAAGGCCCCTCGGCTCCAGTCGCCGAAAACGGAAGCATCGAGGGCCGCGCAGCCAACCGCCGCGTCGAAATCATCGTCGAACCCAAGTAACTGGGAGCCGGAACACGATGCCCCCACGGCGCTTGGGGGCATCGTGTTGGACACCTTCGCGCACCACAAAAATCCCACAAAAAGTGGGCATTTCTATTTTACCGGCGCCGTTAAATGGATCGCGCGCGTAAGACTTGATCGAGCCAAGAGCGACGACGCCTCAGTGGGGCATCGACGCGTTCGCGGCAACTCTCGGCAGTTCAATGCGAAACGTTGTGCCGAGATCACGCGATGAGCGCACGCCCACCGTTCCACCATGCGCGACCACGATCTGCTCTGCGATGAAAAGGCCTAATCCCAAACCGTCACCTGTGCGTGTGACGCCGCGGCGGAAGGGGTCGAACAGGTGCGCCACGAGATCGGCCTCAATCTCGCCGCCGCTGTGCACTTCCAAAGCCACTGCGTCCTCAGTGCCGCGAACGGTAACGCGCACACCGGCTTCGCGCGTGCCATAGCGGAGGCCGTTGCCGATGACGTTCGACAAGACCTGGCCAAGTCGCGTCTCATCCCAAACGCCAATGGTCGACCCACCTTCGTACTCCACGGTGAGCTGCCTCTCCGGGTGCGCAAAGCGAAGATCGTCGGCGACTCGATCGGCAAGCGTTCGGCAGTTCATGCTCCGCGGATCGATGGCCACGCCACCGCCGAGACGGGCGCGTGCGAGATCGTGCAATTGGTCAAGCATGTGAACCATGCTCTGAGCGCTCGATCGCATGCGCGCAAGGGTGCGGATGGCTACCGGATCGACGAGGTCTTCTTCCAGAACCGTCGCGCCCAAGAGCACCGTTGAGAGCGGCGCGCGCAGGTCATGGCCCACGGCAGCTACGAACATTTCGTTGAGCCGCAGCATCTCGCGCAGCTCGTCGTTCAGGCGCTCGCGTTCGAGCCGCTGTCGATAGAGATCGATGAAAATCGTAGCCTTGTGACCGAGGAGGACAGGGTCAATCGGCTTGTGAAGGAAGTCGATCGCGCCCGCTTCGTAGCCACGAAACGTGCGCGCGGCGTCGCGCGCTCCCGTGGTCAAGAAGATGATCGGCACGCCGGGCGCATGGCCTTCGCCCCGCATCCACTCCGCCAACTCGAACCCGTCCATCTCTGGCAGCTCGACGTCGACAATGGCGAGTGCAACTTCGTGCTTGCCGAACAGCGCCATCGCCTCTTGGGCTGAAGGCGCCCTTAGGAGCTCGATTCCCTCGGTTCCGAGGAGCGCACTGAGCGCGAGGAGGTTCGCGTTGAGAGTGTCAACGAGCAGAACTTTGACGGCTGGGAGATGAGTCATTGGGCTTGCCTGCGCGGAATCCTCCCAGCAGGCTGGGAGCCCTTAGCACGCTTGCTCGCCCGCAGCGTCGGCCGCAAGCAACGGGGGGGACACGGGCACGACCTTTCGCCTCCTGGCTCCCGGGCACAATCGGCGATTCGTGATACGACGGCGCCGCTGCACCCGAAAGCAGCGCGTCTGGATGAAAGCGGGCCCGCCTTGAAAAATGACAACGACGTGCCCGACGACGCGTACGTCCGAACGCTCTTTCTCGCTCGACTAGCCCACGAGCTCCGAGGGCCGACCGGCGTGATTCACGGTGCGCTTCGCGAGCTCGAGAGTGAACTTGGGCCCGACGCAGAAAGGTTTCGCTCGCTTCTGTCGATGGCCGATCGCGGTGTGCGCCAGGTCCTTCGTACGGCGATGCTTCTCGAAGAGACCGCACAATTCGAGCAGGGCAAGGTCGAGTTTACCCGCTTGCCGTGCGATGTCATTGGAGTGGTTCGCCAAGCCGCGCTGGAAGCCGAAGCGCCTCGGATGATTGCTGTGGAAATCGAAGTGCCGTCTGCGCCATGTCTCGTGAGCATCGACGCTCGCTGGCTCGCCGTGGCTCTAGACGAAATCTTCTCGAATGCGCTAAGGCACGCGAGCACGCGGGTGATCGTTCGTGTTGCCGTCTCTGACCTCGTCGTTCGCATCGAATGCACGGACGACAATCGGTCTCCGCGAGCATTCGCACCTGTACGATTTCGGGAGCCGAGCGAGCGTCGGGGGCACGGCCTGGGCCTCGCGATTGCGCGCGACGTCATCACGGCGCACCAAGGCACCTTAGAGATCACCATGGGCGATTGCGAAGCCATCGTCGCCGTGCAGCTTCCGCGTCAAGTGGCGACGCGCCAAGATCTAGGCGACACCGGTGTCGTCGACGCGACGCGCAGAATCACATCGCGCAAGTAGTCAAACGTGTTGACGAGGCCATATCGGCCAGATGTGGTATTATGCCGCGCGGTTACGCGAGCCATGACGAAACCACTGCTAGGCGTTCACCTCTGCCTTCTCGAAGACAGCGCCGACGAAGGCGAGCTGCTCAAGCTCTCACTCGAGCGTCGGGGTGCGTGCGTGACATGGGTGCAGACGGTACGTGACGCCAAAGCGCAGCTTGAGTCGACGGCGTTCGACGCGCTCATTTCCGATCTCACGCTGCCCGACGGTGGCGGCTTGTCTGTCGCGCGCGACCTGGCCTCTGCGCGGCCCCAGCTCACGCTGATTGCGCTGTCCGGTCATGCGTCACAAAGCGCGGTGGCGGCCTCACGTGAAGCTGGATTTGCAGCGCATTTCGGCAAGCCGGTCGATCTTGCGGCGCTCGTTGCGTGGATCGTTGAGCGAATCAGCGCACGACCGCGGTCGTAGGTCCAATGATGCCAGTGGCTGTGCGAGCACGGTCTCGACACGGCCAGTCGTCAAGGATTGGAACCGTTTTTTGATTTCGGGATCGGTCGTAGCGCTGGCGGCGGGTTCAAGCATCCCGTTGTCAACAGACTCGATCTCGATCACTCTGCCGTGCATGCAAATTTCGGAGCGTTCGCAGTTACGATGAGGGGTCGAGATTCAGCGCACGACGAATCGCTTCGGCGTCGGCTTGATCCTTGAGACGGCCGCCTGCTTTCATTCGCAAGAGTCCAGGGAGCGATATCACTTGGATGCCTTCGATGCGCTGCCGGTAGGGAAGAAGATCCCTCCAGCTCAAGCCCGAGGCGGAATTCATCACGTCGACTGTGAACTCATCATTGATGCGGATTGCATAAGGTTCATCGTGCAATGTTTCATCACCGCTGAGCTCAGCCGCCGCGCCATCGGGAAGTTGCGCCAACGCGCGTACCCAGCGGCGTGCATTTTCGGCGCTAGGTTCGACAAGAACGTCCACGTCTTCGGTGAGCCGAACAATGCCCTGTAGCGCCAATGCGTAGCCTCCAATGAGGGCGTACTCGGCGCCTTCTTTTTCGAGTAGTTCGGCTACTCGGACAACATCGCCATACGTCGCTGCACGCGTTCGCTCAGCCATTGGTCCCAGTCTCGAT
>JAHFDZ010000367.1 GCA_023248745.1 Myxococcales bacterium
CGTTCGTCTTCAGTACGCGAGTTGTGCGCTCAGCCTGCTTCGCGGCGCATGCATCTTGCTGACGGGGCTCGGACCTGTGGACGGCGTCTTCGGCACCCCTCTTGCGCGCTCGGACGTGATGGCGGCGTGGCTCGGTCTCGTTAATCCGTTGCAGGCGCTCTTTGGCAATGTTGCGCACGTGTCGCTGACGCAGGATTTGTTCTTCTCTGGGCACACATCATCGACGTTCGTTCTTTATCTTTACTGTCGTGCGGCCCATCGCCGGCTGGGGCTCCTTGCGTTGGCGACGCATGCGGCGGTGGTCGCGTCGGTGTTTCTTGCGCACCTTCACTACGCCATCGATGTCGTCGGTGCGTGGGGAGTTACGTTCGGTGTGTACGCCGCGCTTGAGCGCCTTGTCATGCGCAATGACTAGAACGAATTTTGCGTCGAACGATACGCGAGGTAGGCCGTCAGTCCGCCGAAGCCATTCACGGCCACCTTGATGCCATGAAGCACCATCGACACCAAGCCGGCTCCGGTGAACATCTGCAGGACTGCCATGATGGCGCCAATGCCATGAAGCCAAAGAATCGCCTTCGCTGCGTTCGCGTCGCCTTTGAAGATTTGAAACCCTCGGAAGGCATAGAGGCCGATGAGCACGCACGGCATGATGAGTTGGGTCGGTGAGACGTTTCCAATCGCAGCGCCCAGACCTACCAACAACGTAAGCGCTGCCCAATACACACTCGCGAGCCATGCGCCGATGGCGGCAAGGACGAAGGGCCCTCTGCTGCTGGGAGGCGGCTTTGCGCCACCCGGTAAGTAGCCAAAAGAATCAGACGCCTGGGGGGCTTCGTAGGGGTTTTGATTCATCGTGAGGACCGAGCCGAAGGGCGAACCTTAGCGCTAACAGCCCGTGTGTCCAACCCTCGGAAATATCTTCCCCGGATTGAGGAGGCCACGTGGATCAAACGCATCTTTCACGCGACGCTGCAGCGCGATGAGCGCGTCGCTCTGTTCGAGCGGAAGGTACTGCGCTTTCGATACGCCGATGCCGTGCTCTCCGCTGAGCGTACCGCCGAGCGCAATCGCGTCGCGCATCAATTGGTCAATGGCCTTGTCGACATTGGGCCGCTCGCTGTCGTCGTCCCAAAGGAAGTTGACGTGCAAATTGCCGTCTCCCGCGTGCCCATAGGCGAGATGTCGCACCGAGAGCGCGCCGCACGCAGCTTCAACTTTTTCAAGCAAATGAACTATTTCTGTCCTCGGGACCACGACGTCTTCGGAGAGTTTGTGCTTTGCAGTCTTGCGTATCGAACGCGACAGTTGCCTTCGCGCGCTCCACAAGCGCTCTCGCTCAGCCTCGTCTTTGGCCGTGAGCACTTCGCGGCAGCCGCTCATCGAGGAGAGTGCGTTTCCAATCCGTTCGACGACCGGTGAAATGTTACTTCCATCGATCTCAATGAGCAGCATTGCGCGAGCCCTTGCGTCGATTGCCGCGCCGTCGCGTCGCACGCAGGCCAATGCTTGATCGTCGAGTAGCTCGATGCATCGAGGGGTGAGACCTGCGGCAACAATGCTCGCGACGCCAGCCGCGGCATCGCGGACGGAATCAAATGTAGCGACGACAGTTTCTAATTCATCCGGCTTGGGCAGAAGGCGCAACGTCAGCTCAGAAAATGCCGCGAGCGTTCCCTCGCTCCCGACGAGCAGCGATGTCATGTCGTAGCCGGTTACGCCCTTTGGCGTTTTTCGCCCTATCGACAATTCGGTGCCGTCCATCACGATCGCGTCGAGGCCAAGAACGTAGTCGCCCGTCACGCCGTATTTGAATGCGCGCGGACCTCCGGCGTTTTCGGCCACGTTGCCGCCAAGGGTGCACGTGTCGAGTGAACTGGGATCGGGTGGATAGAACAGTCCTTCGGCTTCGACGGCTCGTTGCAAGTCGGCCAGAATGACGCCAGGTTGGACGGTCGCCAAAAGGTTACGTCGATCGATCGATTTGATCGAAGCGAGGCCAGTCGTCACGAGCACGATGCCACCACCTACGCAAGTTGCGCCACCCGTGCGGCCTGTGCCCGCGGCTCGCGGTGTGACGTAAACACCGGTCTGTTGTGCGACACGAAGCGTCGTTGCAATGTCGCGAGCGGATTCCGCGATGACGACGACGTCGGGCATTCTTCCGAGTACATCGCTGTCGTCATTGGCAAACTGCGCCAAGGTTTCGGGCTCGACCGAAACTTTCGATCCACCAAGTGCGGCGTTCAAATCGATGATGGCGCGCGCCACGGCCGATTTTGCAATTTCCGGAACGGTTGGTGCTTGAAGAACCACACATTCACGTTATCTCGTAACCCTGCTGGTGGCGAATTGATGATGGTGCTTTTCCTCACGTGAGTTGCAAGTGGGGCTTGCCCTTCGCGCGAGATCCCGGCATCAATTGCGATGTGATTTCACCCACGTTGCCCTTCCGCAAGTTCTCCGGCACAGCGTCCTATCTCACCAACGATGCGCTCGAAGCGGCCGTCAACTGTGCCCTCGCGCTTGAGAAGCCGCTTTTGGTGAAAGGAGAGCCTGGCACCGGAAAGACGCTACTTGCGCAAGCGATTGCCGATAGCCTCGAGCTCGAGATCATTCATTGGCCGGTCAAATCAACGACGCGCGCTCAAGATGGTCTCTACATCTATGACACGGTTCAGCGCCTTTACGATGCGCGCTTCGGCGACGGTAACGTCAAGGACATTCGCACGTACATCAAGCTAGGGCCTCTTGGCCGCTCGTTCGCTTCGCCCCATCGCGTTGTCCTTCTTATTGACGAAGTCGACAAGGCCGATCTCGAGTTTCCAAACGACTTGCTGCACGAGCTCGACAAGATGCGCTTCTTCATTCACGAAACGAACGAAGAGGTGGTTGCGTCGCAGCGACCTGTCGTGATCATCACGTCGAACAATGAGAAAGAGCTGCCGGATGCGTTTCTGCGGCGTTGCGTTTTTCACTTCATCGACTTTCCGGATCAAGAGCTGATGAAGCGCATCGTTCGCGTTCATCATCCCAAAATTGACGACACACTCATCGATCAAGCCGTTGTCGCATTCTACGAACTGCGTGGTGTGCAGCGCATGCGCAAGAGGCCGTCTACAAGCGAGCTCGTCGATTGGATTAGCGTGCTCAAGCAAGCCGGCGTTGGTCTCGACCGATTGGTCAAGGAGCTTCCCTTTCTCGGCGTGCTTCTCAAAAAGGAGCAGGACATC
Source organism: Myxococcales bacterium (assembly GCA_023248745.1). Classification (GTDB taxonomy): domain Bacteria; phylum Myxococcota_A; class Polyangia; order Polyangiales; family Polyangiaceae; genus JAHFDX01. The sequence goes on from JAHFDZ010000367.1 coordinate 3,234, forward strand.
GAGCTCCTCGCGACGAGCAAGAAAAGCTATCGCTGACTTACAAACTGACGCGGCAAATCGGCGACCATGCGCGCGTGCCTTTGCCGCCGCCTTGTGCTGACCATTGATCGCTCAACGGCTTGTACTTCGGCGTGCCAGAGGACAGATCGACGAGGAACAGCTTGGAGAACGCTGAAGCGGATTCTCCACCGTCGAGTGTGACGGTGCAGGAAACGACGACCAACACGTGCTGATCATCACCGCAGAAGGCAGGGTAGTTGACGCTCCTTATGCGGCACGAACGATAGTCGTCGCCCACATCATCGATCGAAGGATCGGCGATGAACGTGCGCTCACCGGATGCGGTCGTGCCATTCCAATCCCATGCGCGTAACGCTCCCGCCGATCGGCTGTCGCACACGGCGAGCTTTCCACTCGCCGAGAACGCGCAGTGACCCGAACCGTCTTTCTGTGAAACATCAACCACCGCCTTTGATGCAAGGTTGAGAATACGAGCCTGCGAAGTTCCGTGATCACCGCCGGTCTCGTTAAAGAGGACGAAGTTCCCGTCCGGCGATAGATCAGGATCGCCCCTCGGTGGCGTGCGACCGTAACCTTCGCTTCGTTCGACTTTAGTTCCGTCACTTGACAGCCACGCGCGCGAAAGATTGTTCAGGTCGTCGACGTAGATGAAGCTCGCCGAGTCAGCAAGAAGCGCTGGCGCACTGCCTTTGCCGATGAGGTTTGCGACGGCTTTGCCGTTCACCCATGCGTAAATCGCGCGCTCGCCCGAGCCGTCACCACCGCGATAGTAGAGCCGGTCACCCGTGGCGCTGATCGTCGGGAAGCTGTAGGGCCTTTCGCCTGCGGTGATTTTCTCGAGCGAGAGCAGATCGAAAGTCGGCAAGGAAACTTTGGCGCGGAAAATCTCGCAGCCGATGTTGCCAACGTCGTTGCCGCATCCTTTTCCGGATGCGAAGTCCGCCGCGAACGCGACCCAAGCGGTGCTGCCGCTACTCGCGTCGCTTGAAGCGTCAACAACGTTGACGGATGAGTCACTTGCATCGGGTGCGACGGCTGTGGAAGTGCCGCAGCCGAACAACGCCGCGCAAAGAACAAGCCTAGTGAAGGCGGGCATCGATAGCCTCGCCTGCGCGGTGTGCCATTGCCATGATGGTGAGCTGTGGATTGACGCCGAGCGAACTCGGGACCGCACTTCCGTCCGTTACGTAGAGCGCTTCTATGCCGTGTGTTTCGTGTTCGGGTGACAAGACGCTCATGGAGGGATCGGTGCCAATGCGGCAAGTCCCAAGCGGATGGTACGCCGTGATCTCGAGATCGCTTGCCGATAGGTGAAGTGACGCAAGGCGTTCAAGATCGCGTCTCGATCGCACTTCCTCGGCGCCAGGTAAGAATGGGAGGACGCGCCTTGCACCGGCCTCCAAGTAGATCTCGCTGAGGATGCAAGTGGCGCGCTGGATGCGCGCGATGTCGACGCGATTGAGGTGGTAAGTAATGAGCGGCGAATAGCCGTGCCCCGCGCGGACTTGTCCTCGTGACGTGTCTTTGATCATAAAGCCAAAGCTGGCCATATTGCGATATTGGTCAAGTAACTTGATAAATGGGCGACCCGTCCATGGGATG
>JAHFDZ010000368.1 GCA_023248745.1 Myxococcales bacterium
GCCGGGGAACGGAGTGAGCAATATCGCACGTCCATGAAAATTCGTTCCGATGGCCGCGCAACCGTTCATCAGCATCACTCCAGCGATCACCATGCCAACCCATGGACGCAAGATCGATCGAATTGCTCCCATTTTCGTGCCTCATAAAGAGAGAGACACGGCGCGAAACGATGTCGCCCACCTTACGCGCAATTTATGTGGACGCGCCCGCTTGGGCCTGCTTAGGCCTCGCCCTCTTCAATAAACCCGAGCACGGCCGCGAGCGCATCTTTCGCTCTTTCGAGTGATTCACGGCCGCGAATCGACTGCGCTCGCAACTGGTCAACCTGACTCTTGCTTGCACCGAGCTCGTCCTTCGTGCTCGACAAAGCCGCGCTGCTCACCACAGCCGACGCTTCGAGCCGAGCAACGTCGTTCGTCAAGCGGCTTTCCCGTTCTTCCAGTGACGTCTTCTTGACGGTGAGTTGTTCAATGTCAGCGACGAGCGAGTTAATCTGCGCAAGCGTCTCGGCGTGCGCCTTCGCACTTTCGGCTTCGTGAAGCGCAAGGCGTTCCCGCGCTTCTTGAGAAGCGCGTCCGAGTTCGGCAATTTCGGCGTCGAGACGTACCTTCTCTTGACTCGCGGCTCTTCGAGCTTCTTCAAGATCACGCGCGCTCTTTGCTTCGATCGACGCAATGCGTGCATCGCGATCGTTTTCAAGCGAAGCGATCGTTTCACGATGTTCATTGCCAAGCCGCAAAACTTCGTCATCGCGCTCTTGCCGAAGGGCGCGTTCGCTTTCTGCACGCCCTTCCGCTGCCTGCAGCAATTGCCTCTCTTGCTCGCGCGTCATCGAAGACAAGCGTTCGTCACGCTCCTCTTCGATCGAACGCACTTTGCGCGCATGCTCGTCACGCAACTTTGATAGTTCCGAAGCTTGACTGCTTTCCAGCGAGGCAATCTTCGCTTCGTGCGAGTCTCTTAGCGAGGTCACCTCGGATTCGTAACGTGAGATGAGCTCTCGCTCACGCGACTCAAGTTTGCTCCGGCCCTCGGTCTCCGCCGCAGTCACTTCAGACGTTCGGCGCTCTTCTTCTTGCGCGAGGCCGCGTGCATGGCGCGTTTGAAGGTCGACGATCGCAGCCTCGTGACCGGCTCGCAATTCAGCAACAGCGTGGTCGTGCGCGCGATCACGACTTTCGCTATCTGCATCGTTTTCGGCGCGAAGGCGTGCAGCTTCGTCATCGTTCGCCGCTTGCCTTTGCCGCAGCGTCTCTTCGTGCGAGCGATGCAAGGCCGCGAGCGTTGCTTCTCGATCCGCACGAAGTTCAGCCTCGCGCGTCGCAACAGCGGCCGCCAGCGCCTGCTCTGCAAGCTCACTCTTTCGGGCCAGGTCCGCATCGTGCGAACGGCGCAATTGTTCGATCGCGTCACCATGCTCGGCCGCTTTGCGATCAAGTTCGGCGGTGTGACTTTCGCTTAGACCCGAAATATTACTTTCGTTGATCGATTTTACGCGTGCAAGCTCGCCTTCGAGATCACTCTTCTGCGCGGCCTTCGAAGCTTCCAGTGCAGCGAGCTCTTCGGCGTGGCGCGACTTTTGTTCCCCAACTTCGCGCAACTTTGCATCAAGGTCGGCCTTGGCGCGTTCGTGACGGTGCTTCAAGTCGTCGACGACTTTGCGACTCAGTTCTTTGTCAGCTGCAAGGCTGTCTGCGCGATCACGAGAGTCCGCGAGCTCGCGCTCGATGCCAATGACGCGGTCGTCCAGATCAGCTTTCGCCCGCTCGAGCAAAAGGGCGCGATCTTGCGCTTCGACAATTTCCTTGTCCTTTCGCGACAATGACTCGCGCAGCGACAGGATCTCTTTGTCCTTCTTGTTGAGCGCTTCACGGAGATCCAAAAAGTCGCGGCTCGAAACGCCCGCAGCCTTTCCACCGCTTGCAGCTGCAGCAACGGGCTTCGCTCGCGCTTCGTCGAGCTCGCGTTCAAGTTCGACGGTGCGCGCTTTGAGTCGCGCTACTTCTGGATCTTCGGGACTCGGCGTCGGAATTTGCACCTGCGCGGCTTTGGGTGGTCGCGTCGAAATGCGCTTCGCAGGCTGAAGCACAAGCTGGCCTCCGGCGTCGGGTGAAGCGAGTCGACTGAATGCGCGCTCGGCAATGTCGTCGATATCGTCGTCAACCTCAGAGCTCAACTTCGGACGCGTCATGAAGTCGTCGCGGTTCGCGACTTGAGTCATGCCTCCGTCGTCGTCGTCTTGCGTTACGACAAGTTCGTCGACCACAACGTAGTCGTCGCTGTTAGGTCCGTTCGAACTTCCGAAGACGTTGAGTGGCTCGAGCCGCTGCATCAACGCGTCAAAGCGAATGGGCTTGCGGATGTAATCATCTGCGTGCGTGCGCAATTTACGATGTTGCTCGAACGTTTCATCGCTCGATTCATGCGACAGCACCACCAAAGGAACATCCTTGAGCGCAGCCTCCTTGCGTAGCTTGTTGCAAATCGAATACCCATTGATGCGAGGCAATTCGATCGCAAGAAGTATCAAATCGGGTCGATTGCCCAACGCAGCTTGCACACCTGCGTTGCCGTCGTCAGTCACCTCGACGCTGCAGCCAAGCTTCGACAGCTCCGCGCTCAGTTCATTTGCAAAGGCCGCTTCGCTCTCGATCACGAGCACCCGGGTCGCCATAAACTCATCGTATCGTTCGTTGCGAAGAGTCCGGACGAAAAAGGTACAGCGGAAGGCCACGCCAGGTGACTCGCGACCTCAAGCGCTATAGCCACAGGACTATGGTGGTCTGGCCCGAGCTCTCCTTTGCTACGCCTCGCAAGCTGCCCAAGGCGCGCGAGCTCAAAGGCCGGGTCGTCGTACTCGATATCGCCTTTGCATCCGAATCGTCGAGTGGGGGGTTTGCCAAGATCACAAAGCCGTTCATCGAAGGGTTGGGCGATCGCCTGGCCGCGTGGGTCGACCACCACGATCACGATTTGCACCCAAAGTACGCCAGCGATTCGCGGTTCGTCCTCGCAACCAAGGCACAGCACGGCGCGTGTCCCGAAATGGTCACGCCCGAGCTCGTCGCGCGCATTGGCACAATCGACACGATCGTGTGCCACACCGACTTCGACGGCCTTTGCAGCGCAGCGAAATGGATCAACGGTGGGCACGAAACGTATCCCGGCAGCGACGATGACGCGCGTGCAATCGACACTCGCATCGGCACGCCCAGCGCAACCGGACAGCGATTCGATCGCGCAATTCGAGCGCGTCCTCGCGACGTCGCGCTCCTCGGTCTCCTGGTGCGACACCTCGCGACCAAGCTCGCCGATCCGTCGCTGTGGAAGGCCGTAGACGACGCCGGTGCGGGGCTCATTGCCCTCGAAACAAGCGCAAAGGAGCACGCGCGTGACTATCAAGTTGTCCCCGTAAAGAGCAGGCCATGGCAATCCATCGCCGTGCTCAAAGTGCCGGTCGGGTCCAACTACGACCGCACGCTGCTCTTGCTCTTGGGGCAGCAAAAGGCCGACATCGCGGTCCTCATCGATCGCGACAACATGACGCTCGCTGCACCGTTCGATAGCAAAATTAACTTTCTTTCCTTGCTATCGATTTCAGGAGGAATGCCGACCTTGGTTTCGCTCCCCGCACATCGCCTTTCTGAAATTCTGATCACTCTTGGTATCGAAAGCCCACGAACTCTTGGGCTTACCTGATGAGCAGACGTGCGCGCGCGTTCATGTGCCCGTTGAAACCCGTATGTAAGTTGCTGAATTGTCACGACTTTTTTCGTAACAAAACATTGACCAATTGAATTTTCGCGTAGTAAGTCATCGTCCCGCGCGAAGTATGCGTCGAGTTGGCTCCGGGCAAGTTCCGCCGCGCCGCTCGAATGCAGTTGCTGTTGTAAACCTAGATTTTCTGGGGGAGGCATCGAGTCAATGGCAGCCAAGGCGTGGGGACAACCCAATCAAGCAAGTGGTTCAAGTCCGAACGGGGACGAAATTGTCCTGCGCAACGACTCGGTTTCGTTGCGTATGTTCCTCAACCGACGCGCACGCACGATGCGCGTGGTGGACTTCCGAGCCGGGCCATCGCGTGCCAAGCGCGACGCGGTGATCCGTTTGGCCGAACGTGAAGGCATCGAGAAGATTTACACGTTGGTCGAACGCGACGAGATCTCAACCTGGGTCAAGATGGGCTTCCGCCGTGAGGCGAGTGTTCCCGGCTTCTACAAGCGCACAGACGCGTTCCTCATCGGGCTCTCGATGAAAGAGCACGCCGCGCGCTCTTCCCAAACGCGCCTCAGCGTGAGGCACGACGAAGAAGCAAGCGTCGAAGACGACGATGACGATGACGGCGCCCTGCAAGTCGAAGACCCCGCGGTCCTCCTCGCCGAAAAGACGCTCATTGTTGCAAAAAAGTACGGCAAACAGCTGCAAGCGCGATCGCTTCCGGCGATGAAGATCGCCCCCATCGATGCCGCAACGGCCCGCAAATCGGTGCAAGCCGCGCAACGCTCGGGCCGCGCGCTCACCGGCTTTGAACCGTTCGGACGCGATGCCGTTCGCGAGTACTTCGTCGGCTCGTCCAAGGGCGCAGCAGACGTCGTCCTCTCGCTCGAAGAACAACCCTGCTTTCAGTGCGTGTTTTTCGAATTGCTGCAGTCGCCAAAAGCCGAACAAGATTGGATGGCGACGGCGGCAATGGTCAACGACGTTTGCGACAAGCTCACCGAGCAAGGCTACGTGGCCACATTCGCAATCTCGCCAACGGACGATCCGTGGATGGCGTCTGCCTTTGTGTACGCGGGCTTCCGCCGCACTGGCATTCTGCGCGACCACATCCCCGTCGGTG
>JAHFDZ010000369.1 GCA_023248745.1 Myxococcales bacterium
CAGCCTTCCGTTCATGGCGACTACGCGCAAGCGTTGCTGACGATGGGCAGGGCAGAGGAAGCCTACGTGTTCGCACAAGCCGCCGTTGTGCGCATGCCCGATCGCGCGCTTTGGATCGCGCTCGGCAACGCACAACTCGCGCTTCGCCGAGCCGCCGAAGCTGAGGCGAGCTATCGCAACGTTTCCCTCGAAAGTCCGCGCGTGCGCGCGAATCTCGGTCTTGCGCTATTGGCTCAAGGGCGCTTTGAGGAAGCGTGGCCTTACTACGAAGCCCGCTACGATGTTGCGCTTCAGGCGAACGATGTTGTCCGCTTTGACGCAATGCCCTGGCCGCAATGGCGTGGAGAAAGTGTTTCCGGAAAGCGCGTGCTTGTGGTGGGCGAACAGGGATTTGGCGATCAGATTCAGTTCGTTCGCTTTATCGAGCCGCTCGCGCAAGCGGGCGCCAACGTTGAGCTCATCTGCAGACCGGCGCTCTCATCGCTGTTGCAGACCGCACCTGGCGTTTCTCGGGTGCATGTGAGCGCGGACGAACGATTCGCGCAGCGCGCGACATTTGACTACTGGACGCCAATGTTGTCGCTGCCCTATCGGCTCGGCGTGGGAGATCCGCGCAGAACGTGGACCTACCCTTACGTGCAGCCCGATGCCGCGAAGCGGGGCCTGTGGAAGCAGCAACTCGCAGCCTGGGGTGGCAACAAGAAAAAGGTGGGGCTCGTCTGGTCGGGCGCTGCGGGCAATAGCAACAACCGCATGCGTTCGATCGATGTCGCGAACGTGGTCGCAATGGTCAACGGACTGATCGATCGCTACTGCTTCGTGGCGTTGCAAAAGGGGCTGCAGCTCGACACGATTGAGCCACTCTGCCGCGCGGGGATCATTCCGCTCGAAGACATGCTTTTCGATTTCAGCGACACTTCCGCACTCGAGGCCGAGCTCGACCTCGTGATTACGGTCGATACGGCAACGGCTCACGAAGCGGGTGCGCTTGGATGTCCGACGTGGGTGCTTCTCTTTGCTGGCGCTGATTGGCGATGGGGAGACACGCTCGGTATGCAGGCGTGCGCTTCGTATCCGTCTCACCGATTGTTCTGGCGAACGCTGGACGAGCCAAACTGGGATCGCGTGATCGCAGAAGTGCGAGCGGGGTTGGAAGCGAACGCGGTTGCGGGCTTTCGTCCGTGACTCGGCAGGCTGTCAGGTTACCTGACGAACGGCGAAGGCTCCTCCGTTCGACGTGGAAAACAAGTATAGCGCAATTTTTCGTCAACAAAATGACGACAAGCCCCTCCTTCCCCCGACGTGCAAGGGGACCCAGGAGAGGTGTCGAAGACGTGATCGACTCGGATTATCCCAATGCGTCGAGCATACGATCAGCCACTCGGCTCGAATCGACTTGGAACTTACCCTGCTGAACGGCTTCTTTCAGCTTCGCGATCTTGGCTTCATTGCCACCACTGCCAGCAAGCGCGCTTTGCGCTTCCTTGGACCAGTGACAGCTCGCCGCTTCGGTGGACGTTGATTGAGCCCCGTGGTTACTCGTTGCAGTGCCAACGGCCTTCGTTGCCGAGGTCTGACCGACCCCTGCGTTACGAACGTATGCAGCTGGACCCGCAGTAGCATTTCCGACTTTAGACATGACCTACCTTTGTCGAGCACATGAGAGCGAATTTCGCCGGATTCATCGTGCAGAGGGCTTAATGCCTTCTGTTGGAGGACGAACGGCCGCACCTTCGAGAACTTTAGCCTGCGCTTCCAAAATTGTTCGGGCTAAGCCCAGGCCGCCGCCCTTGGTGATGGCGTCTGCCATCGCGTCGACGACCATTGAAGAATAAACCGTATTGCCTTGAGCGCCACCGCTCTTGGTGTCACCGCTCGCGCCTTTGGATGTTTTCTGCATACCTGCGAGCATCTGTCGCAGAAAGATCGCCTCGAATTCGCTCGCAGCGCGCTCTCGGGCCGACTTGTCTGCGAGCGCTTTTTGGGCGTCGGTTTCGGTGACCGTTGCGGCTGGCTTTGCGGAGATTGATGCGATTGGGTTCATTGGATGACCACTTCGGCGTGGAGTGCGCCGGCTGCTCGAAGAGCTTGCAAAATGCTGGCCAGTTCTCGTACTGAAACGCCCAACGCGGTGAGAGAGTTTGCAACGTCTGCGAGGCTTGTCGCGCCCTCGACGAAGCGCACTGGAGGACTTGGTGCTTCGTCGACCTTCACCTCGGAACGCTGCACGACCTGGGTTGTGCCTGCGTTGCCGCCCAGAAGTCCGGCCGTAGGCTGAGACACGATGGGCGCTTCTTTTACCGTGATGGAAAGACCGCCATGCGCGATCGCCACCGGTGAGAGGCGCACATCGCCGCCAGCGACGATCGTGCCTGTGCGTTCGTTGATGACGATGCGTGCAACCGAGGCTGGCGCAACGTCGATGTCTTGAAGCTTCGCGAGGAACTCTACCGTCTTGGCTTTGAAGGGACCCGGGATTGCGATCTTGATCGACCCTGCGTCGAGCGCCATGGCGGCGCCTTTGCCAAAGTCGCGATCGACGGCGATAACCACGCGCTGGGCTGTGCGGAAGTCTGCTTCTCGAAGGTTGAGGGTGACTTGCCCTTGCTCGACAAACTTGGTTGGGATCTCGCGTTCGATCAACGCGCCGCCAGGAATTCTTGCGGTGGTCGTGATGTTCGTCTGCGACGAGCTGCCGGACGCGCCTTTGGCTTCGAAGCCGCCCAGCACGAGTGGCCCTTGCGCAACAGCGTATACCTTTTGGTCAGGACCCTTGAGCAATCCTTGAAGCAGAACGCCACCGCGCAGGGACTTCGAGTTACCCACCGATGTGACCGTGACGTCGAGCTTTTGGCCGGGTCGTGCGAAGGCAGGGATGTTGGTGTTGACGACAACGGCGGCGACGTTCTTCAACCGCACTTGCTTGCTGAGTTGCTCGTCAATTTGAATGCCCAATCGACGCATGAGTGCGTAAAGGCTCTGCGCGGCGAACGGCGCTTGCGCGTCGTCGCCCGTGCCTTGAAGACCGGTGACGATCGCGTATCCGACGAGTTGGTTTTCGCGGACGCCTGCGACGTCGCATAGGTCACGAAGGCGATCGGCGTGTGCGACCTTGGGTGCGGCGAAGCACGATGCAATCGCGAGCATGGCGGGCGCCAAGCGCATCGCGAATCGTCTTCCGCCTGCACCAATGGGTGTTCGATCGCGTTCGGTCATGGGGACTGCCTTCCGTTGCACACTTCTCTATGAAGCAAGTGACGGGCCGGAGACGTCCGAGGTGCGTCAAATGCGAAGGGCTCCGCACGAAATGTAAGTTGCGGTGATCAAAATGGGTTGATCTTGTCGAGCAACTTGGCGAGCCAGCCGCGATCTTGTTGCTCAGCGATGTCGCCACGACCCGTGAATTCGATCTGTGCATCGGCGACACGAGATGAAGAAACGCTGTTGTCTTGGCCCACGTCGGCTGGGCGAACGAGGCCGGAGACGTAGAGGTGGTATTCTTCGTTATTGATGAGCACGACCTTCGTGCCCTCAAGGTAGAGGTCGCCGTTGGGCATCGTGTCTTTCACGCGCACCGAGATATTTCCGGTGAGAGCGCCCTTGCGCGCGGTTGCACCGTCACCTGAGAATTCGCTGGCGCTCGCGAGCGCCAAAAGTTTGGCGGGATCCATGTCAGGGCTCAAACGCTTAATCGCAGGAACGAGACCGGCGAGGTTTTCGACGCCGAGCGACTTCTTGTTGTCGCGTGTGAGTTTCGTCGTTGCGTTGCCTCTTGCGTCCGACTGCTCGTCGATGCGGATGATGACAATGTCACCGACTCGTTGTGCGCGCGTATCTTGAAGAAGGCCACCATTGGCTTCACTGAAGAGCGAGCCCGTTGTAGGGCGCGCGTCAGCTTTGCCGGCCGCATATTCGCCGGGCTTGTGGATGCGATGACGAGGTGTGAATCCTTGAATGTGGTTTGGGCCGCAGCCCATGAGAAATGCGAGTACGCCCATCGTGCCGAATACGCGCTTGGTTCGTGTCGAGATCATTTCAGAAGCTCCTCGCTCGCGCATGGGTAGCACCGGCAGTTATAATATCTCAGCGGTCTCAGCCGTGATGAGCTTGGCGCGGACTACCTTTTTTGTTGCGGTGATTTGCAACGAGATGGTGTCGCCCACGTTTCCGTCAGTAATTGTAACGCCAGACGTTTCAATTTGGAGGCCCTTGCCGTTGTAGGACGCGCTGACGCGTGAACCTTTCACGACGTCGGCGTGTGACGCTTGCTCACTGATGTCGAGCTGCACGGGCAACGGAACGCGCAAGAGCGTGCCGGTTGTGTCTGAGAACTCTGCAGTCGCCATGGCGCGGTAGCCGCCTTTTTGGCGAGGCAGCTCGGGCATCGTCAAGGTCTTGAACGAAGCCTCTTCGGGGATCACCACTTCGCGCATTGGAATGATCGATTTCAGTTCGACGCCTGGGCGAAGTGCGCGCTTGATCTCGGGCTCGGCGAGAAGCGCAAACTCTGCGATCGAGATAGTCTTGGTCGCACGCACGGCGCGTGTTTGAAGCGGGACCGATACGTCATCGGTCACATTGGCTTTGGCAAGCGCTTGTCGAATTTCGGCGCCGGTAATCGTGCGGCTTTGCCCAGGGCCTGGTGATGGTCCAAGGTCGACCGATTGTGCAGCGTTTGGTGCCAATGGGATCACTTCGCCAAGTAAAATGCGGGGTCCGTGAATGGTAACTTGCGCTGTCGCATTTTTTGGAGCCGGCGCCGCTTCCTGCTTTTCGGCCTTGTCTTCTTTGGGCTCGTGCTTGGTCGCTGCGGGTTTTTGAGGTGCCTTGTTTG
>JAHFDZ010000370.1 GCA_023248745.1 Myxococcales bacterium
CGGTTCTCTACCAAAACGCACTCGACGCCGGAAAGCTCACAGCCGACGAGTGGATCGAAGCGCACACACACCTTGGAACGGTAGCGTTTGCGATCAACAAACGTGAGCAAGCGAAGCAACACTTCTTGTTTGCCGCGATGGCGGATCCGAATTTCTTGCTGCCCGCGGAGGCCAGCCGACACGCAAACGATTTTGCAAACGAGCAACGTGTCTCTGCGCGTGCCTCAGGCAAACTCGACCTCACACTTCGGCTGCCCGAATCCGCGAACGCGGGAGCACCTGTTCGCGTCAACGTGAAGATGCGACGCGAGGCGCTCACGATCGTCAAGAAAGTTGAGCTAACTCTCGAAGTCGGCAAGCGTCGCCTTGGCAAGCAAGTCCTCGAAGCAAAGCCCGAGCTCATCTTGGAAGTAACGGCAGACGCCTATCCAAAGGGCGCTCAACTTCAGGTCATTGTCAGGGCGCTTGACGATCACGAGAGCACGCTCGTCTCGCGAACCGCAAACGTTTCCATCACGCCAGGCGGCGTGGCCACGGTTAGCCCCGCCATGGTTTTGCACAAGAAGGGCAAGAGTTTCTGGGCGACTCCTTGGCCATACGTCATCGCGGGAACGCTCCTCATCTCTGGTGGTGTCACCCTCATCGTGGCGACGCGTCATCCGGACGTCGACACGTTGCCCATCAAGGTGATCGGTGCACCTGTTGGTGCTGGCGCGGCCCCGCAATGGTTCGGGAGCCACTGATGCACCAGAAACCGTTTTTCCCGACCCCTGACAGCTCTCCGCAAACCACGCCGGACGCCGAATCAAACGATACCTATGCGGGTACATTTTTCCTCGGACGCTATCGCGTCGTGGACGAAATTGGCGTCGGCGGTATGGCGAGTGTGCACCTCGCGCGGGTCGATGGTCCTGGTGGTTTTCAGAAGTGGGTGGCGATCAAACGCATTCACCCGCACCTCGTCGAAGACGATTCATTCGTCAATATGTTCCTCGATGAGGCACGAATCGCGGCGCAGATTTCCCACCCAAACGTCGCAACGGTTTTTGAGCTCGGCAGCGACGACGACACGTACTGGATCGCAATGGAATACCTCCACGGCGAACCGGTGCGCGAAGTCATGCGACGGCTCGAAGAGATGAACCGCACGATGCCGCCCGAGATCGCGTGCCGCATCATTATCGACGCCGCCGAAGGACTTCACGCCGCGCACGAACTGACGGGCCCCGATGGCATCAAGCTCGAACTCGTGCATCGCGACGTTACACCGCACAACCTTTTCGTCAGCTACGAAGGCGTCACCAAGGTCGTCGATTTCGGCATCGCAAAATTCTCATCGCGCATGTCCGAAACACGAGCGGGCACCCTCAAAGGCAAGATTGCTTACATGTCGCCAGAGCACGTTTCGGGCGAACAAGTCGATCGCCAGGCCGACATTTTCGGTCTCGGCGTCGTGCTGTGGGAGCTGACAACGGGCTATCGGCTCTTTCGTGCCGAAACAGACCTCGACACACTCGCACGCGTTCAAGAGTGCAAGGTCGCTCCCCCAAGCTCAATTCATCCGCACTACCCGCCGGACCTTCAGGCCGTCGTCATGAAGGCACTCGCAAAGAGCCGCTTCGAACGCTACCGCTCAGCGCGTGAGCTCTCGCGCGCGCTCCAACAAGTGCTCGTGCAAAGGGGCCTCTTCGTCGGCAACGAAGAGGTGAGTATGTTCATGAAATCGATCTTTGTCGATCGGATGGAAAAGCGCGAAGCGCACCTTCGTTGGGCCGCCGAGGTGACGCAAACGGTCGAAGTAAAGCGGACGAGTCAACAGGCCGAAGCCAGCGCATCGTCGCTGTTCGTCGTCGAAGATGAAGCGGCGCCTCCGCCGCACCTTCGTTCTTCGGCAGGCGCGAGCAAGAAGCGAAACGCCGACGAGATCCCGACGCTCTCCGAGCTCCCGTTTTTGCAGGACGACGAACCGCCGCCTTCGTCTTCGCAAGACGACACGGTGGTGACAAGCCGTCTCGACTTTCCCGAGACGTTCGACGAAGACGACGACAACACGGCCACGCCAGCACGAGGCGTCCCTGTTGCACCCGCATTTCGTCAAGAATCGGAACCATTAGCACTCGTCGCGCTTTCGCCACGGAAAACCCAAGATGCACCAGTTGGGTCGCGTACGTCACCGATGCCTGCGATTCCCGTCATGCCTCCGAGCGCCCCCACCGCTCCCTTTGCGCAACCTGCCACGGTGCCGCGCATTACAGAAAGTGCGCACGTTCACGAGGAAACAACCAGAGACCCCCACTCGTCGATGCAAACCGCAGCGGGCCCCGCCCGTGCGCCGAACTACGCGCCACTCACGCCCGCGATGGCCGTCAGCACGTTCCCACCAGAGCTCGGACCTCCGCGCGCGATGCAGGTGACGATGCCCATCACGCGCAGACGAAAGTTGCCCGTGTGGATCGTCGCATTGGCGTCGATGATCGTGTTCATGACCTGTGTTGGAATTGTCCTTCTCTGGCCACGTCCGGGGCCTGTGCCGACAGTCCTCGATCCGCTTCGCGACGCGCGACGCACTTTTTCGCGCGCTCTTGAAAGTCCACACGCCAATCCCGACCCCACGGCCACAACAGTTCCGACGGTTGACTACTCAAGCGCACCCACGGCAGCTCCCTCGATTCCAAGCGCTGCTCCAACCGGCGTCCCACAGGTCGTGCCATCATCAACGGCAGCGACGACCGGATCAGCGATACCGAGCGCTGCAGCGACAGCATCCGCGGAAGTAACCGGCGGCGGCGGCGGCTTTCTCACGATCGTTTGCGTACCCGCTTGCGAGCAGGTGACGGACAACGGAAAGAAAATGGGCGCGACACCGATTCTCAAACGCAAGGCGTCGATCGGCATGCATCGCCTTCACCTCATGTGGAGCGATCCGCCAGGCCGGAAACTCGTGAGCACCACCGTTACGGCAGACAAAATTACGCAAGTGCGTGAAAGCCGTCCATGACAGCGCATCGGCGATTCATCCCAATTTTTTCAGGTGTTGCATTTGGCGTACTTGCCGTTGTGACGCTCAAAGGTTGCATTTTCAATCGTTCAGAAATCGCGTTCTCGGTAACGATTCCTGACGCGGTGAAGGCAAGCGCTCGCTGGATCGAAGTCGCGGCTTATCCAGAGCGATGCCCGACCCCCGAAGAGTTGAGTGGTCCTCTGCCAAACGCAGGCATGCAGTCGCGTGTCGCAATGGCGGTCGACGAAAAGAATCCGCCTGCGTTCGGCAGACTCCCGAAAGGCACGTATGGCTTCGCGGCGTCAATTCGCAACAGTTCTTGCGGTGTTTTAGCCGCGGGCTGCACGGTCGCACAGTTGCCGGGGCAATCGTCCGTTGACATTCAGCTTGCGCCACTCTCCACCGCTGCAGGTACCTGCGAAGACGGCATCACGTGCGCCTACGCGCAGTGCGTACCGGCGGTCAACAGCGGAGACCCCTCCGCGGGGCGCGGCTGCTCAATGCGACTCGTCGGCGCAGGCCCACTTGGCGCTCCGTTGTCAGACGATGTCCAGATTAGTCCGCCCTCGGTTGTCGCCACCAACGACGGCTTCTTAATCGCATATCGCGAGTACCTGTCCCAGTCGGCACAGGCGAAGTTTACGATTGTGCCCATCGATCCGGGTGGCGGCATTCGCACGCTGCACGACTACCCGCTCGCTGATCGATGCGCTGGCGTCGAAGAGTCCGATGGAATTGCGTTTTCGTTCTCGAAAGAGAACGCCCAGGGCCTCTTAGCCATCAGTCGTAAGCCATGTGAAAATGGCAACGTTGGCGGCCTCGAAATCTTCCCCACAGACAGCAGCGGAAGCATCGTAAAGAGTGCGTTTACAGCGAGCGGCAGCGCAACCATTACGCTAACCGGGCACTCTCTTGCGATCGTCAACTCTTCGAAACAAATGCTCGCGTACGGCTTCGACCAAGAAGCCCGTGTCGCCGAAATTGATACTGCAGCACTTACATTTACGAACAACGACGCCGCGGTTCCTTATGCAACTTACGCAACGTCTGCAACATCAGCGTCTATCGCACGAAGCAGTTCTGCCCTTGCGCTCTTGGCGTCTGTGCCGCCTTCGTCAATTGTCGATGCAGGCGCCGATGCAAAGGCGGACGCCACAGCCGAGGCAGGCTCGCTCGATCCAAGGATCGCGCTCACGTTCACGAGCGCAACAACCGCTCTGGACAAGTTGCCAAAATCGATTGCGTCCACGGGCAAGTTCGGAACGCTGGCGCTGCAAGATGGTCGCCTGTTCGTTGTTAGGCAAAGCATCGTTCCTGGACGCGCCGCTGAATTCGAAGCGTACGACGTAGGCTCAACCAAAGCTGTCGTCACCGACACACTGTCGACATCGATCGGCAACGGCGAAACCGAAGCGATCGATCTCGCACTCGCGCAAAACCGTGCTTTTTTCGCGATCGGACAGCCCAAGTCGGTCACCGTCCTCGTCTACGATCACGCTACGACGAACCCAACGTTTCTTCGAGAGGTGCACCTTCCGAGCGACCCACGCATTCCGACATTCGTCGGAAAGTTCAGAGACGGCGGAGTCGCGATCGCCGCAACAGATTCGCGCGTTATCGTCACTTGGACAACGGGCAAGACGCTTCAAGCAAACGACGTTCTTGGCGGCTACGCCGTCTTCGCGTGCACCAATCCGTAAATGAAGTTGACCACACCCAAGCACTTACTCGTCGAACGCGAGGTCACGATCGAGGCCATCGCTGCCGGAGGCGACGGGCTCGGCTTCATCGACCTCAACAGCAAGCGGCGCGCGGTCTTCGTGCCCGA
>JAHFDZ010000371.1 GCA_023248745.1 Myxococcales bacterium
CAAGAATCCGACAGAGGGTTGTATCGTGCGCCAGTTGCTAAGCCACCCGTTGCTCCGTAGCCGCCCCAGATGAGCATCTCGCTGCCTGTCCACACCGCTGTGTGATCGTAGCGCGCGGAAGGAGCGTTGGTCGTCGTCGTGGCCGTCCACGTATCGACAACCGCACCCTTCACGCACGCGCCGCCACTGCATCCATTGGCGCAGCTCTGATCCACAAATCCATACGTGCAACTCCCCGCCGCGCAACTTCCCGGACTCACGTACGTCCGCAATGTCGTCGCACTGGTGCACGTGGCTGCTGACGGCGTCGTGCAACTCTTCGCGGTTCCCGCACACGCGCCACTCGAACACGAGTCACCCGTAGTGCACGCGTTACCGTCGTCGCACGACGCGCCGTTGTCATATGAGTAAGAACATTGACCATTGCTGCACGTGCCCGCCGCTTTGAAGCAGCCGTTGGGCGGTGAGTTGCAAGTCACGCCCGCACACGCATCGCAACTCGGACAATTCGGGCAAGACACATCCTGTGACGCGTAGCTGCACGTTCCGCCGCTGCACGTGCCTTGCGCTGTGTAAACACGCAACGTGTTCGAGCTCACACAACTGTTGCCCGGCGCGGCGTTGCAAACTTTCGGAGCGCTCGTGCACCCAAGCTTTGCGTCGCACGCGCCTTCGAAGCACGAGTTCGCGGGCGCGCAGTTTGTGCCCGCGCTGAGCTCGAGGCAGCTGTCGAGATCGTAGTTGCCGCACGTGCGAAACGTGTTGCCGTCGCACGTCGTGGTCGCCACTTTGCACTCGTCGGTGCAAGCCGAAGCCGCGATGCACTTGCCGGCCTCACACGTTTTCCCAAGGTCGCAACTGGTCGTCGGACTCCAGTCGAGGCAATCGTCAGCATCGAACTGTCCGCAAATGCGCGTGCCGTTGCCCGAGCACACGACGTCGCCTTTTGTGCACTCGTTTGTGCATCCGTCAACCTTCTTGACGCATGAACCGTCTTGGCAAGTCGTGCCGTCACCGCACTTTTCGACCGGCAGCCAGTCGAGGCAAGTGTCGCTGTCGGCTTGGCCGCATTTCTCAAGACCAGTGGGTCCCGCACATCGCGTTTCGCCTTTGGCGCACTCATCGACGCATGTGTTGGAGCAGCGACCGAGTGAGCAATACGGCGCATCTTTTGGACAGGGGATCGCGTTGCTCCACTCGAAGCACGCGTCGCTGTCGCGTTGTTCGCAAATTTTCACCGCGTCGCCAGAGCAAGTGGACGACCCTTCGGTGCACCAAGCGCCGCAGGGAAGGCGCGTGAGCGTTGCGGTCGCATCGTTCACTTGCTTGACTTTGATCGTGGCCGACACTTCGGCAGAGGCGACGCGGGTGCCGTCGTGCAAGCCCCAGACGGTGACGCTGACGGTCTCGCCGTCGAGCTTGTCGCTCAGCGTGAGTGCGACAGTGCTGTTGTTTGCGATGGTGCCGGGCTCAGCTGGAACGACGGAACGGTGAGCGTCGCTGGCGAGTTCGAGTTGATCGAGGTGCCAGCGCGCGTCGATGGATGTCGCGGTGACACGGAGGGTGGTCGCGTCGGGCGTGCTTACGCAGGACGACAACGTTGCAATGGGCACCACGAAATAGGCAATACGCTTGACGATCGTCAAGTAGTTCATCTTTACTTCCAATCCGCGGAGTAAGTCGCCGGCGTCGCTTGGGTGTTGCCCGATCGCGATGTCGTGCCTGCGATCACCCCGCCGATGACCGCTCCCGCAACGACGGCAGCCCCCGTCCAGAACCACCACTGCTTGGTCACAGGTTTCGCGCTGTCTGGAACGTTCGGCTTCGAAACTTGATCGGGTGCCGGCGGCGGGTTGAACGAGGGGGCCCCTGGGCTCGTCGGCGCAACGGGTTGAAGCGCAAGAGGAGCATTGGCCGAAGCGGGTGAAGGCACTGGCGCAAGTGGTGCCGGTGTAATCGGACTTGAGGCGCTCTTCGTCGGCTCAAGTTCTGTGATCCGTTTCTCCGCTTCAGGGCGTTCCGTCGCTGTGGGCGAAGCCTCACCAAGGTATTTTCGATACAGCTCCAATGCCTCGACGCGATGCCCGAGCGCTCGCTCACATTCGGCCATGTTCCAAAGGAAGCCAGGCTTCTTCGATAGCGAATACCCAGCTGAAAAAGAGGCCTTTGCGTCCCCAAAACGCGCGGCCTGAAGCTCGATTTGTCCTTTCTTGAAGAACTCGCGCGCACGCGCTTCGTCTCCAGGATTGGCGAGCGCGGGGACCGCAATCAACATGCTTAAGAAAAGAATTCGTTTCATTGGAGTTCTCAATTCGGTGACGTTTCAATCTTTGAACGGATCGACGGCCTTCACATTGGCCGGTCCTTTGTCGCGTGGCGCGGTTGCTGGGCCGGTTGGCTTGAGGCTCGATGGGGTCGGCTTTTTCGGTGCTGCAGTTGGCTTGCTGTTCGGAGGCGGCTCGATCGCGACGACCGATGCCGATGCCGCAGATGCTGCTGTCGCAACTGGCTGAGATGGGGGCTGAGATGGGAGAGCCATGGCAGGCAATGGAGTTTCAACGGCAGTCGGCCGCGTATCTTGTGCGCTTCGCTTTGCCGTGAATTGGCCCGAAAAAAATGCGGCCACCATGCACGCAAAAAATGCGAGTGGCATCACCACGCGCGGCAGTCTCAGCTTTGGCACTTCGAACGCGATGTGCTCCGTGCTTGTCGTGTGAACGCCGAGAGGCGCTGGCGTCGAGGAGGGTTCGACACCCAATTCGGCGCGCAGGCGAAGCACCACGTCGGCCATGCTCGGCCTTGCGTTGATGTCGCGCTCCAACATCTGATGCACAAGCTCGGAAGCGACCGTCGGCACATCGCTTCGCACTTGATGCAGCGGTGGAACATCGACGTTCATCTTCTGCATGAGCACTTGAACGACGTTGCCTTCATAAGGAAGGCTGCCCGACAACATCTCGTAAGCAACAACGCCGAGCGCATAAGTGTCTGACGCTGGCGTGACGCCTGTTCCCGCGGCTTGTTCAGGCGCGCAATAAAGAGGAGTGCCCACAACCAAGCCCGTCGTTGTCGCTTTCGGATCGCCGGTTTCGGGATCGAAGAGCTTTGCAATGCCGAAGTCTAAGATGCGGACAAAGTCGGCCTCCCTGCTTCGTTCGATGAAAATGTTCTCGGGCTTGAGGTCGCGATGAACGATGCCACGTTCGTGTGCGGCAACCATGGTTTCGGCGACTTGGCAAAGGATGCGCAGCGCTCGCGCGACGGGTAGCACACGCTCTCTCTCGAGCACGGCTTCGAGTGACTCGCCTTCAAGACACTCCATCACCGCATACGGGCGACCGTCAGGTAACTTACCGAAATCGAACACGCGCACGATGTGTGGGCTCGGAATCGCGTTTGCGGCCCGCGCCTCTTGGATGAATCGATCGAGCATCATGATCGACGTTGCGAAGTCGTGATGCAGCACCTTGACCGCAACGCGCGATCCAATGACCGGATGTTCGCCGAGGTAAACTGCGCCAACACCACCCTCGCCCAAGAGACGCGCGAGTACGTAGCTTCCTACGGTCGCGCCGACGAGATCAGTGCTTCGCGTCTTCGACGGATCTTCCCAGCCGCGGGTGTCGCGCTGTTCTCGGTTCGAGGCGAGTCCGGCAAAGCCACGCACTTGCGTGCGCTTGACTTCGTCAGTAATCTTGACGAGTTTGCCCGCGCTCATGGCTGCGTTCGCCTTTCTTCACGCAGGGGAACGGCGGGGTTGCTGCTTTGCGCGCGATAGGCGTCGGGGTTTAGGCCAAAGGCCGCGAGCATTCGGTAAAGATGACCACGGGCGATTCCGAGTTCTTGAGAGATGCGCCGCACGTTGCCTTTGTGGCGCGAGAGCGCGTCGTGCAGGGCTTCACGTGAAGTGTCGTCCGCTTGAGCGGAACGAGCTTCGACGAGCTGCGCGCGCACGCTGTGTGGGAGCGCTTCGATCCCATGCGCGTTGCCGGTCATGCCGCGACACACCACCACAAGCTCGGCAAAATTCATGGGGAAGGGGTGGCATGCGAGCGCTTCTAGAAAATCGGCGTTCCAGGTTCGTTCGGTGCCCAACAATTTGCTCAGCGATTGGGGTAGCTCGTTTACGCGATCGCGCAGCGGAAGCAGTTCGAAGGTGCCTGTGTCCGCACGGTTGGAAGCCTTGAGCTCCGTCATCACGATGCGAACAAGGTGCTTCTTCGCGCGCATCAAGAGTGCTTGTGGGTCGATCGGATCCGTGACGACAACCGTTCCGCTTGAGGCGGCGCGAAGAAGAGCGTCGTCAGCATCGAATTCGGCGAAGAGCTGCAATCCCTTGCGTTGGCTCTGCAGATGAATGCGCTTCGCGAGGGTGCGTTTTCCGGCCCCCACTTCTCCGACAATCGTCAAGGGATTTGTCGTTGTGGCGTGCTGCGAGACGAAGGCCTCAATGTCAGGTTGGGTCCTCGTTGCGGGTTGCCAAAGCACCGTCTGTCCCATGCGAAGAACAGCGCCCGGCGATAGCGAACACACGCCCATGCGTCGGCCGTTGACGTAGACGCCATTGCGGCTGCCGCGATCGGTGATGGTGAGTTTGCCGATTCGATCTTCGATGACCGCGTGCTCGCGCGACACGTCGTCGTCCACGAGCTGCATGCGGTTGAGAGGAAGCCGGCCGATCGTTGCTGGTAACGCAAGGGTCACGATTTCCACAGGCCCTGGGTGGATTCTCCAAAGCGTGATCGTCTCGCGGATCATGCGACGACGGTACATGACGCATGAGACATGTCATTGTCTTGCCGCGCCAACCGTGTGGCGGATAACGCC
>JAHFDZ010000372.1 GCA_023248745.1 Myxococcales bacterium
TCATCGGCGGACGCAGCGCCCCGTCCGCGCGGATCGATATCTTCGTCTGCAAGAACGGGATTGCCGTCAAGCTCCTTGCGAATTTCGTCGATGAGCTCGAGGCGGGATAGTTGAAGTAGCTTGATGGCCTGCTGGAGCTGCGGGGTCATCACCAGCTGCTGGCTCAAGCGAAGCTGCTGCTTTATCTCCATGCTTTGTCACCTCAAGCGGCCCAACCGTGAAAAACGAGGGGACGGCCCGCTAACCTTCATAAACGGTGTTTTCTCAGAAGCACATAAGGCTGAACGCAAAAGGCGTGCCTACACAATACCACCGACAACAGGCTGCGCGCGTCCCAATTGAAGAGCGGCCGCAATTGCCAAAAGTTCACGGCTTTGAGCGCTCAATTTCGACATCGTGGCACGAGGTGTCGCATGAAGCCGAAGCAGTCCAGTGAGAGCCGATGCCGCGGACAGCGCAAGTATTTCGAGATTCGCTGGGGGAGCCGACGCGCTCTGAACGACGCCGTTGACGATTAGGCTGACGAGTGAAGGATCGACGCGCAGCGACCCAAGCGTTTTTGCAAAGGCATCTTCGAGCGCGCTTGTGAGAAAACTGGATGCGTGAACCGCCCGTGCTCGCCAGGCCACTGGCCCGATGGGACCGCGCTCGAAGACGAGTGCAGCTTCTGCGGTCCACCGTGCGTAGGGTTCGGCGAGTTTTTTCGCAATGCTGTCGGCGAGCGTCGCCGGATCGCTTTCGCATCTGCGAAGCGCTTCGAGCACGTTGGCACGTTCGCGTTCTTCGTGCTCGGCGACAGTGCGCTCCTGGCGCTCGGCGTCTTCGAGCCGCTTGCGGAGTGACGCTACGATTGACGTGGTGGCGCGAGCAATTGCGCGCGACTTGATGGCGAGGCTCCTTCCGACGAACTCTTCCTCGATAAGTGCGTCGATAGTCAACCAGCCTGACTGTGTGAGGTCGGCATTGCCAAGCTTTGCTGCGAGCGCTTCTTTTGCGGAAACGAAAATGGGCGCGCGTAAGCTGCGCACATTGAGGTCGGCCAGTCCGGAGGTGACAAGATCGGCGATTCGAGTGCGGCCGGCTTGGTCGAGGCGGTCTGCCTTGTTGACGATGACTTGAACGGGTAAGTCAAGGTTATTGACGAGATCGAGAACTTGTCGATCGCTGTCACGGAGCGCTTGATTGGCATCGAGTAGGTAGAGAACTGCATCGGCTTGACCCAGAGCGCGTCTTGCGGCTTCTGCGTGCGCGGGGTCTAATGCGTTGAAGCCTGGCGTATCGAGCAACTCGACGCGTGTGAGCGCAGCGATTGGCAGCATGAGCTCGATGTGATCGAGCGATCCCGCGCTCGCTGACGCAAGGGCGTCGCGAAAATCAGCGAGGGCAACCACGCGATCCGCGGTGCATTCCTCTTTGTGAAAGACGAGTCGAGCAATTGGATCGCGCGCGTAGCGAAGGTGGTGAAGCGTTGCCGTTGTAGGCACGATGCCCATTGGGGCGTGTGCTGCACCCATCCACGCGTTGATAAAGGTGCTCTTACCCGCGTTGAATTCACCGATGACGGCCAAGCGAACGGGTCGCACTTGCTCGGCTGCGAGCGATGACAATTTGCCCATTTCGTCAAGTGCATTGACGGAGCGTGCATGCGTTGCGATGCGTTCGAAGAGCGCTTCCCACGAAATTGCGTTCGACGCGAGCCAAGCCACGGTGACTCTCTCGGCGAGCTTCGTAGACCACGCATTAAGATCAGGATGGCCTATCGTGGCGAGTGACGCGAGGGCATCAGCGATTGGAAGGGAACTCGCCGAGATGAGCGCACGGCCTTGGGTCGCCTTTTCGCTCGTGAGAACCTCGGTTGCAATGGCGAGCGCTTCCTCGTCTTCGGCGTGAATCGCGAGATCGAGCAGTACTTCGGCGGCGCTCTTGTCGCCGCCTCGCGTTGCGGCGATGAGGGCTTTGCGCGCATCTTGGGTGCGTCCTTCCGCTCGTGCGAACGCGACTTGCCACCTTAGTTCACTTTCTTGACCAAGTGCCGAAACGATCGCTCGTGCTTTTGCGAGCGTTGCTTCGTCTGCGCCGACCCAGCCGATAGCGCTGCTGAGGAGGCTTGCAGCGCGCGGGTGGTCGAGAACCATTGCGCGCAGAAGATAAGGGTAACAATCTTGACTTCCCTTGATCGCGAGAGCTTCGCCGAGGGCGCGGTTGTGTTCTGCATCTACGGCTTCTGGTTCTTTTCGACGCAGGATCTTGAGCGCTTCATCGACGCGGCCTTGCGCGAGGAGCGCATCGCCAAGTCGTAAAGAAACGAGACCATCGTCTTCGGGCAGTCGTGAGAGCCAGAGCTCTGCGCGTTCTGGCTCTTGTTGGTCCATTGCCAGCGCACCAAGTGCGAGGATGCTTTCCTTGCGTTCGCTCGAACCTGGCTCTGCTAAGCCGAGCGCTGTCGTGAGACGTTCTTCGACCTTGGATGCTGGGTCGCCAATCTTGCGTGACACTTGCGCGAGTCTTAGCCAGAGCGCTGGTTGCGATGGAGAACGCTCGACGAGCTCCTCGAGCGTCATGGCAAGCTCCGCATCAAGGCCGGCGAGCTCGCAAGCGTCGGCCAGAACGGCAAGCGCAACAGGCGATTGCGGCGTGCGTTCGAGCACACGCTTCGCGGCTGCACGCGCACGCATCCCTTCGCCCCGGTTGAGGGCATCTCGTGCCTCGCGAAAATCGAGGTCGGCGCCAGACAGCGTGACTTCGACACGACCTGCCCAACGCTCGATGAGTTCAAAAATGCGCATGGGTCATTGCCTCGGTGGGGCCGAAAGATCCTCGGTTGCGCGTTCGGTATCAAGAAGCGCTTTGAGGCGCAAAGGCTCGATGCGCAAAACGAGCACTTTCTCCTGCGTCACGACGACAAATCCTGGCGCGGCACCTTTGGGCTTGCGTAGGTAGCGCTTCGTCGTGTGCTGAACGTCGACGACGGCCTCTTGGCGCGCGTCCGAAAAGTGCGCGGCAAGATGGGCCGCTTCCACGAGCACATCGGGTGGACAATGCTCGCCGCGCGCAAGGGGAACGATCACGTGTGACCCCGCTTGATCTTTGGCGTGTAACCAGACGTCGTGAGGCTGTGCGATTTGGAGCAAGGCGTCGTTGCCAATCGCATTGCGACCAACCCATATGGGCCTATCACGCGCAGCTTGGAAGAGCCGGCATGGGAGCGCTTTCGTCTGAGCAGCGGACTTGCGACGATCCGTTTCTCCAAGGCGAAATTCGCGAGGCGCTGCCTTTCGTGCGCCCGTAACGATTGTGTCTATCGCTTCTGGCGTGGAAGCTTCGGCGATTGCGTTGATGCATTCGGTAAGAGATTGGATCGTCAATTCGGTTGCCGAAATGCGCTCGTCGGCTAATTTGCGCCCTTCTTTGAGGCGCTTTTTGCGGCGGAAGATCCGTTCGAGAGCCTCTCTTGGGGCGATGTTCGCTGCTATTGCCAGACTGATGGGGGCGCCGGTCTCCCAGTCATAAGTTGTGAGCTGCGTTGTGCCTCGCGGCGCCTTTGCGGCCTCGGCGACGAACATTTGGGCGCGATGAGCTTCGTCAATTGCCTTGTCCATATTTTGGAGGTCGCCACGAACTGCTTTGAGCCGTCGATTGAGTCGTTCGAGTGCACCCTTGAGAGCACGCGCGACGCGCATTCGTTGCGTTTCGACGCGACCCTCGAGCAGCCTTGCGGCAAGGGTTGTTCCTTGGGCTGTTGCGTCGTCGAGCGCGGCTCGCTCTTTCGGTGGTTCGATGCGCTTGAGCGATCCCTCCCGCGTGAGCGTGAAGTACTTGCCGTCGCCTTCGAAGACTAGCGAGCCCGACCATTGAACGTGCGCGGCGTTGCACGCGGCGCGAAGCTGTTGGGTCATCGCCGGGTTGCGATCGGCGGCCAAGGCGTGCCTCAGTGCGCTTTCGTCTTCGCGTGTGATTTCACCAAGCTGGCCGCCGCACCATACGAAGTACCGGTTTTTCCCGGGTTGCCTGGCGCGAACCAAAACCACAAGACGGCCATCGACGGTTCCCGCATCAAAGCGCTGGGCAATGACGGGAGAATGCGGATCCATTGACGATAGTTGCTAACATGCCTCTTAGTGAATCGTCGTAGCTTCCCGACTGGCCACGCGCGCGCTGCGCTTCTGAAGGCGATGTTGCGTGTCCTCGAAGAGCATGGTCAGGGCACGACCGAGTTTTTGGCGAAGTTGCGCGTGACGAAAGAAGATCTTGAAGACGAGACAAAGCCGGTACCGCTAACCGCTGTCGATGCGGGCGCACGAGCCCTGGTTGTCACCTGTGGCGCCGGTGCGATCGCGGAAATGTCGGATCACCTTTTGGCGAACGATCACCTTGGCGTTTGGATGCCAATGCTGCGCGGAACTGTAGCGCCGCACGATCTATTTAGACGGCTCGAAATGGCCGATAGCGAATTCGGACGCACCACGCGTTGGGAGACGATCGAGTCGTCACCTGGCTACTGGGTCGGTCGTGTTCATATTTCGCACGAAGCGCAGCTCGAGAAGGACGGGTACCTTTCGCAGGTTCGGCAAGCCGAGCTCGCATGCGTGCCACAGCTATTTGGGTATCGGGGAGTGAAGGTTCACCGCCTTGACAATGAGCTCTCGGTGCAAATGTATCGGGTCGAGTGGTATTTGCCGAACGCGCCGTTGCACTACGGCTCATTTGTGATCCTCGGTGCTGCATTTGGCACGCTCGCTGCTGTTGCCGTTCACGCGAGGTTACCGTCGGTCGTGCTTTTTGCGTTGGGCCTCGCCGTCGTGGGAGCTCTTGCGGCGTATGC
>JAHFDZ010000373.1 GCA_023248745.1 Myxococcales bacterium
GCAAAATTCCAGGCGCTCGAAAAGTACTGCCGCGATCTCACAGACGGTGCACGCCGCGGAAAGAGCGATCCCGTAATCGGTCGCGACGAAGAGATCCGCCGCGTGATGCAGGTGCTCTCACGTCGCACGAAGAACAATCCCGTGTTGATCGGCGAGCCGGGCGTGGGCAAGACCGCAATCGTCGAAGGCATCGCGCAGCGCATTGTTCGCGGTGACGTACCGGAGTCGCTGAAGAACAAGAGACTCGTCTCGCTCGACATGGGAGCGCTGATCGCAGGCGCAAAATTTCGTGGTGAGTTTGAAGATCGCCTCAAGGCTGTCTTGAAAGAAGTCGAGGGCGCCTCTGGGCAGATAGTCCTATTTATTGACGAAATTCACACGATCGTAGGCGCCGGTGCTGCGGAAGGTCAGATGGATGCGGCGAACCTGCTAAAGCCAGCGCTCGCTCGCGGAGAACTTCGCTGCATCGGTGCAACCACGCTTGATGAGTATCGAAAGCGCATCGAAAAAGATCCGGCGCTCGAACGAAGGTTCGCGCCGGTATTTGTGTCTGAGCCCACGGCTGCCGATACCATCGCGATCTTGCGTGGTCTCAAAGAGCGCTACGAAGTCCATCACGGCATTCGCATTCAGGACGCCGCGTTGGTAGCCGCGGCGACGCTCTCGGATCGCTATCTGACCGAGAGATTCTTGCCAGATAAGGCAATCGATTTGGTCGATGAAGCGGCCGCGAAAATTAAGATGGAGGTCGACAGCATGCCGGCGGAAATCGACGCGGTAACGCGCCGGTTGATGCAGCTGCAGATTGAGGAAGAAGCGCTCAAGAAAGAGCGCGACCCGGCTTCAAAGGCGCGAATTGTTGATCTCAAACGTGAAATTGCCGAGCTCGAAGAGCAGGCCAGCGCGATGCGTGCACAGTGGCTGCGCGAAAAGGAGATCATCGCCGAAATTCGAAAGGCACAGCCAGAGATAGAGCACCTTCGTGCGCTCGCCGAAGAGGCACAGCGCGAGGGCAACTTGGGGAAGGCCGCCGAGCTCTCCTATGGCCGCATTCCGGAAATAGAAAAGAAACTTGACGAGATGAGAAAGAGGTTCGCGCAAGTTCAAGAGAAGGGTGGATATCTAAAAGAGGAAGTTACAGAGAACGATATCGCCGCAATCGTTGCGAAGTGGACGGGCATTCCCGTTGCGAAAATTGTGCAGGGGGAGATGGACAAGCTGCTTCACCTTGAAGATGAGCTGAAGAAACGCGTTGTTGGCCAGGAGGAGGCAATTGTTGCGGTTGCAAATGCAGTGCGTCGATCGCGAGCGGGTCTTGGTGACGACAAGCGACCGATCGGGAGCTTTCTATTTTTGGGGCCTACGGGTGTTGGAAAAACCGAGCTCGCAAAGGCGCTTGCGGAGTATTTGTTCGACGACGAGCGCGCCATGATTCGACTCGACATGAGCGAGTACATGGAGAAGCACTCGGTTGCTCGGCTCATTGGCGCACCGCCTGGTTACATTGGCTATGACGAGGGTGGGCAGCTCACTGAGCCTGTGCGCCGTCGGCCGTATTCTGTCATCCTCTTTGACGAGGTCGAGAAGGCGCATCCTGACGTGTGGAATATTCTGCTTGCGGTTCTCGACGATGGTCGCCTCACCGATGGTCAGGGCCGCACGGTGGATTTTAAGAACACCGTTCTTATTCTGACGAGCAACGTTGCATCGGCGCAAATGCAAGCTGTGGAAGAGAAGGAAGATCTCGATGAAGCGACGCGCAAGGAGCTCGTGCGTCGCTCGGCGAACGAAGAGTTGCGCAAGTTGTTCCGTCCCGAGTTTCTCAACCGACTTGACGAAATCGTCATTTTTACGCGACTGGCGAAGGCCGAACTTCGGCGCGTCGTGGACGTGCAGTTGAAACGATTCCTCGAACGTCTTTCACGCCGCAATCTTTGGGCGCACGTGACGGACAGGGCGCGTGATTTCTTGGGCGAGGCGGGTTTCGATCCGCAGTATGGCGCGCGACCCCTTAAGCGTGCGATTCAGCGATACCTCGAAGACCCACTCGCGAAAAAGGTGCTGAGCGGCGAGTTCGCGCCTGGGGCGCACGTACAAGTCGATCACGCCGGTGGCGACGAACTCACGTTCGGTGCGCGCGTTCAAAATTGACGATTGGCCAAGCGACAAGATGGCGGTGGACTTGCTCGTCGGATGTCGTGCGGGTCATCTACGGATGAGGCTGCGTTGACCCAGCATGGGTCAACCGTGCCTCAATGTTGCGTCCGAACGACAGTTGCGCCTGGGGCCAGCGATCGGCAGAGCTGCGCAAATCGTTGGGTATTGGCAGAGCTGCAGTGATGTTGCTTAATGATGCGAGGATCGACGAACCTTTGGCATAAGACGTGCGTCTAACCTCGATATGGCGGACGGGAATCGATCGAATGGGGGCTCTTGGCTCTCACTTTTGGCGAACGCGACCTTGGGTGCAGCGGCTCGCTTGGTTCGTGCGAAGGTGACCGCACAAGGTCTCGGTTCGCGCGACCGGTATCGGCTAATTGTCCACAGCTACGAAAAGACTCGCGGTGGCGTGCCCGGCCCTGCGGAGCGGCCTCTCGGTTCGTTTCAGCGCAACGTAACGGGTGCAGAACTCAAAGCGGGTGTTCGTGTCGAGCTCGTCGAAACTTCGGTTCGCGCAGGCGCGCTTCTGGTTGCTTGGGTCGAAAGTGGTGAGGCCGACCTCGAATTTGACGGGCGTACCGCAAAGCCGATGCGCGGAAGCATCTACGGTTTAGCCCGTGGCGCGCAGGGCGACGCAACCACCATTCATCTCAACAGGTCCCGCGCTGCATAGGTAAAGGGGCCTGAAGTGCCTCCGTCGGTTGACCGTTGGATGAGCCATGCTTCGGAAATTTGTTGCCGTGGCGGTGCTTGCCGTCGTGCCAGTGGCCTGTCGCCTTGGCTCCGCGCCTGAGGCAGTCGCGGATGCGGATCTTGACGGTTCCGTAGTCCCAGAAGTTGACGGTGACCCGATTGTTGACGCTGATGGCGTGCCCGATGCGACGCATGATGCGCGTCCAGACGTGCTCGATGCACGCGCCGACGTCGCCGACGTGAACGATGCCAAAGACGTGCTTGTGGACGCAGGACCGGATGCTCCGTCAGATGCCGACGCGACGATTGCCGAGGCTGCGACGGAGACAGGTTCTGACGCGAACGCCGATGCCGCACCGCTTGAGGCCGCGATCGAGGCTGGCCTTGACGCAACGAGCGATGCAATTGGCGACGCGGCGGACGCAAGTTCGGATCTCGACGGTTCGACTACGCTCGATGGAGTGAGCGCGTTCGACGCTGCGGACGACGCGAGCTCCGACGCCGGAGTGGATGCCGCAAGCGATGCCGCGATCGACTGAATTCGCCCGGCGTGCCGGTTTGGTCTACCTTTTGTGTGACCATGGCGACGCAGCTTGTTGACGCGCCCGAAGCGCAATCGCCGCTTGGTCGGCCAGGTCCGATCGTCGAGCTCGCGCTCACGTTGCCAATTTTCATTTTGTACCATATTGGGGTCGTCTTTCTTGACGTACGCAACGCAACGGATTGGGTCACAGGTCCACTCTTGCGATTTGCGAACGGCGACCGCCTCGCCTACGTCGGGCTCACGCTTGTGCTGGGTGGTGCGTTCGCTGTGGTGCTTGGCCTTGCGGGTAAGGGCACCACGTTTCGCGGGTCGCGGTTCATTCAGGCGATCGTGGAAGGCACCTTGCTCGCGATCGTGATGCGACTTGCGGGTGGCTTCGCGGTGAGCAGAGTGTTCGCGGGCGCGGCATCAGGTCCGCTCAATGCGGGGATGTTTACGAATGTCGTGATGTCTTTGGGCGCTGGCTTCTACGAGGAGATCGCATTCCGCGTGATCCTCTTTGGCCTCGGCGCGAAGCTTTGGGTAAAGCTATTTGCGGGCGCGACCATGGGCGTTATCTCGGGTGTGCGCCCTGCGATTGGGATCAAGTCGATCTTAATTCTTACGCTATGGGCCCTTGCGTGCGCCGTTGCGTTTAGTGGTGTTCACTACGTGGGGTCACTTGGCGAGGCGTTCGAGGCGCGCTCGTTCTTGTATCGCGCGGTGCTTGGAATTGTACTGACGCTGATCTATTTGACCCGCGGATTCGCAACGGCGGTGTGGGCGCACGCGATTTACGACGTGTGGGTGCTGGCGCTTTAGCCTTTACTTTCGGGGCAGGCGAAACGCTGCAACGCAGGCCACGAGCATGCCCAACGCACCTGCTGCATAGGGCCATGCCATGCCGCGATAGGTGTAAAGCAATCCGCCGCACGCAGGTCCAAACGTGCGCGCCAGGCTCGCGAATGATTGGTTCACGCTCAGAATTTTCCCTTGTTCGTCACTCGGGGTGTGCTTCGAAACGAAGCCAGAGGTTGCGGGCTGCGTGAACCCATTTCCGATCGCCAAGAGGCCCATCGCGAGAAAGAGCGTGGTGAGACCGAATCGTGTCGAGGCGACGATAAGTGCAAACGCAACGGCCTGCATAAACGTTCCCGTTTGCAAGAACGCAGCATCGCTTACGCGCTTGGAGAGCGGCCGTATGAGTCCGCCTTGAACCAGTGCGGCGACGACGCCCACGGCTGCGAGTAACCCGCCGGTTTGCAGGTTGGTGAATGAGAATGCATCGGTGCAAAAGAAGGTGAATGTTTGGTCGAGGTTTGTGAATGCCAAGACGACAAGAAAGTTGACAGTTATCGCACGAGACACGCCCGGCAGCTCGCTTGCTCGCCTTACCGCCTGGAAGTTCAACGGTGAAAGCGACCGCGCTTCGGTCA
>JAHFDZ010000126.1 GCA_023248745.1 Myxococcales bacterium
GGGAAACTCGCGGGAGCGAGTTTCGGGGTCTTGGGGCAGCGCCCCAGGAAAAAGTCTAGTGCCTTGACCCGCTGCGGAGCAGCGAGCGCATTAATCAATGCGCCCCGGTCAAGGCACTAGTGGTCGCACGCGGTACACCTCTTGAGGGGCACTCCTCAAGAACGAGAGGTCGTCAAGAATCTGAACCTCTGCCGACTTCTCATGAACCCTTGACGACGCCCACGTGTGGTCCCATATGCGGCTCATGCGGAACGGCGTTCTCATCGTGGGCGGCGGATACGCGGGCGTCACCGCAGCTTTGCGTATGGCTCGCAAGTTGCGCGGCACGGTGCCGATCACACTCGTAAGTGCGGATGATCACTTTGTGGAACGCGTCCGCTTGCACGAAGCGATTACGAGCGACCGATCCATTTCGCATCCTCTCGCTGAGATGCTGGCGGTGAACGGTGTCACCTTCGTGCACGGTCGTGTCGCGTCAATTGCTCCAGGTGCGCAGACGGCCACGCTTGAGAGTGGGCAGAACCTCTCTTACGAGCGTCTTGTCTTGGCCGCTGGGACAAGGATCGATACGAGCAGGATCGTTGGCGCAGAGCACGCGCATGCGCTCGATCCCTGGGTGACATCAAAGTTGCGCGCCGAACTACAGTCGCTCGCGATTCGCAACGGAAGCGTCGTCGTTGTTGGCGGAGGCCTCACTGGCGTTGAAGCTGCAGCCGAGATTGCCGAGGTGCATCCGAAACTTTCAGTGACGCTCGTGACCGGTCGTCAAGTTGGTGAACGGTTGAGTGAAGCCGCGTACCAATACTTGAGAGGAACTCTTGTGCGACTCGGCGTGCAGGTGCGCGAGAACGAGCGCGTTGCGGCCGTTCATCCCACGTCCGTAGAGACGTCAGGCGATGCGATCGCGTCGGACTTAACCCTTGTTGCGATGGGCTTTCGAACGTCGTCCGTTGGACGCGATGCGGGTCTCATGGTCAATGAAGTTGATAAAGTTCTCGTCGATCCTATGCTTCGCGCGATCGGGGAGCCGCACATCTACGTTGCAGGCGACATGGCAAAGTGGAACGAGCCGATCGGTTCTCCGATTCCAGAGGGATGCAAGACGGCGATGCCGATGGCGGCGCACGTTGCGGACAATGTCGTTGCCAGCCTAACCGGCGGAACCGAAACGCCTTTCGATTGGCGCGACTCCGTTTTGTGCATCAGCCTTGGCAGGCGAGCCGGCGTGATTCAGCCCATGAACGTCGACGGGACGCCCAAGTCTTGGGCACTCACCGGACGCGCCGCTGCGATGGTTAAGGAATTTATTTGCAAGGGGACCGTGTGGAGCATGCGGATCGAGCGCTCCGGTTTCCCGTACATGTGGCCAACGACAGGAAGGTCGCGCGCGCTCGCTGCCGCAAAAGGTTGAGAATCACCTCTGCGAACGGGGCCGCGTCATCGTCCATACGGGTGGCCCTCCGTGCGACGTGAGTTCTGTCTGCACTTCGAATCCAAATCGTTGATAGAGCGAAAGGTTTACTTCGTTGCTTGTCTCGAGATGGGTGAAGGCGCCGGCTTCATCCGCCATCGCACACGCGTGACGGAGCAAACCTCCGCCGAAGCCCCGACCCTTTTCTTGCGGCGCCACGCCGAGCACGTGAATGTAAACATGCTTACCTTTCGGGTGCGCCTTGCGGCATTGCCCTTCGATGTGCATGCCCCACCTTGCGAGTCGAAGAGAAGGCACGCCGGGTGGCCATCCCACTGCACCGATCGTTTGCCGCATCGAAGGAGGCCAAGTGTCGACCGGAAATAGGCAGATGGCGCCGACGGTTGGCCCTGCGCCGATCGTCAACGCGCCCTGCGCCGTTCGCGCCTCACGCAACGCCTGGCTATGCATCCAGATAAGCCATTGTGGGCGCGTGCTCGCGTCGGGCAGCAGGAACCGAAAGAGGGGATCATTGTCGAACGCCGCGGCGAGGGTCGTTGCGGCAGCGTTGATTTCGTCGGGGTGCAGAGGGCGGATTGAAGGCATGAGCGAAGCTCGAACTCATAGCAGGAAACCCGCGCTGGCTTCTCGTCGGACCATCGCGTAAAAGATTCGGTTCGGCGCATTGCGCGAGAAGGAGGCTCCCATGGCAGAAGGCTTAAACAAGGTCATGTTGCTCGGAAATCTCGGGCAAGACCCCGAATTGAAGATGCTCCCCAGTGGGCAGGCCGTGATGCGCCTTCGCTTGGCGACCACCGAGCGCCGGCAAGACAAGGCCGGTAACTGGACCGACCACACCGAGTGGCATTCAGTCACCGTCTGGGGCAAGCGCGCGGAAGCGCTTTCGAGAATTTTGGCGAAAGGTTCGACCATTTTTATCGAGGGTAAATTGCGCACAAGCAGTTACGAAAAGAACGGCGAAAAGCGTTACAGCACCGAGATAACTGCTGACAACATCATCCTCAGTGGCGGTCGCCGCGGCGATGGTGCGAGCGATGCACCCCGATCGTCGGGTGGCTCCAGCGGAGGCTCGGGTGGCAGCCAGGGCGGAGGCTCGCGCCCACCTCCAGCTGCAGAACCCGCGTTCGACACCTTTGGTGGCGGCGGTGACGACGATATTCCGTTTTGATTGAGTCGGGGAGCGCGGTTCGCGTGGGAGTGTCGGACGTGACCACCCAATCATCGCTTTGGCTGGTGCCTGGGATTTAGGTTTCGCGTGGGAGTGTCGGACGGCACGCAATTGTCGCTTTGGGCTAGTGCCTTGGTAGTGTGTTCGCGTGCGAGTGTTTGGTTTGGTGAGAGCTTTCTCCTTTGTAGGGGGCGTGGCGTTGCTTTCGGCGGTTGCGCGTGCAGAGCCGACGGCGGCGCGTTCGTCGTCCCTTAGTTGGATTCGCCTCGAAGGTGCGGAGAGCTGCGTTGCGACACAGGACCTTGCGCGCGAGGTTGAAGGGCGCCTTGGGCGCAACGTGTTTGTTTCTGCGTCGCAAGCGGATGTGTCTGTCGAAGGGCACATCGCGCCGCAGAAAGGCGCGCCAGGATTTCGCGCAGAGATCACGATTCGAGACAACAAAGGCACGCTCCTTGGTACGCGCGAGCTTGTACACGCAGGAGCGTGCGCCGAGATGCACGAACCACTGGCGTTCATCATCGCGGTGATGATCGATCCGGATGCGAAACTAGTGGACCCTAAGGCACCCCCTCTCGATCCGCCGAACACGCTCCCAGTAGAACCACAGATTCCCGCGGTCGTTTCATGGCGTTTTGATGCTGCTGCGAGCGGCGTTGCGGCGTTCGGTCTTCTGCCGAACGTCGGCTTCGGCGTCACGGCGGGCGGTATTCTTGAGCCACCGCGGTTTCTTGCGCTCGAAGGCGCGGGGACGATTTGGTTCGACGGCACGACTCAAGCAGGCAACGGAAAGCTGACCTTTTCGTTGCTGAGCCTTTCAGGAGGACTTTGCCCGCTCACGTTCCACTCGAAGCGTTTTCACGCGTACGGATGTGCGAGCGCGCACATTGGCCTCATGCGCGTCCGGTCAACCGGATTTACTGTTCCGAAGGCTGACAACTTCAGTCTGTTCCTTGCAGGCGCTCTCGAAGCGCGTGCAACGGTCCGCATCGCCGGGCCTATTTCGCTGCGCGCAGGCGCTTCGTTC
This sequence comes from Myxococcales bacterium, assembly GCA_023248745.1. Classification (GTDB taxonomy): domain Bacteria; phylum Myxococcota_A; class Polyangia; order Polyangiales; family Polyangiaceae; genus JAHFDX01. Next base: position 3,625 of record JAHFDZ010000126.1, read on the forward strand.
CTCGTTCCGGTCATGCGCGATCGGTTCACGTACTCGTCCAATACGGGCGCCGAGATCGAGGCCTTCCAAATGTCGCCTGTTGCGGCTATCGCGGATGTTGGCTTCGGCGTCGTTTTTCCGTGAGTAACGTCATAAAGCGTGAGCTGCTCGGCCACTCACCCTTGTTTCCAATGAATCTGAGTGTTGTGTGAGCCTCGAATCCCCGACCGCCGATGCGGATACGCTCGATACGGGTCGCATTTTCAAGGAGTGCGCGCCCTACGCTTGGCGCGTGCTGCGACGGCTTGGCGTGCCAGAGGCAGACATCGAAGACGTGTGCCAGGAGGTCTTCATCGTGGTGCATCGAAAACTACCGGAGTTTGAGCAGCGCTCCTCGATCACCACGTGGGTCTATGGCATTTGCGTGCGGGTTGCGTCGGACTACCGAAAGCGCATGGGCCGCAGACGCGAGGTCGTTACCGATGCGCCGCCAGAGCAAGTGAACACGATCGACCCGCAGCGAGAAGTTTCTGTTCGTCAAGCACGTGAACAATTGGATCGCGTGCTCGATTCGCTCGACGAAGACAAGCGGTCCGTCTTTGTCCTCTACGAGATCGAGCAGCTTGGCATGAATGACGTTGCGCAGGCTGTCGGGTGCCCGGTCCAAACGGCATACTCGCGGCTTCACGCAGCACGGGCGCTGGTGACGGCGTCGGTCGCACGACTGAACGAAGAGAGGAGGGCACCATGAGCAACGATGCCCCAAAGCGATTGCTTGACTCGGCGTCTGAACTTGGAAGCGATGCGTCGCTTCTAGCGTTGCTCGAATCGGGACGAAATGAGCTTCCCGATGGCAATCAGCTTGCGCGTCTTGCTTCGCGGCTCGGCCCGATACTCGATCCAGGTGGCGGCGGTCCTTCCGATGGCGGAGGGTCCCCGACGGGCGGAGAGGCTTTGGGCCCTGCAAAAGCGGCAGGAGCGGTGAAGGCTGCCACGCTCGCGACGCCAATGGTCAAGTTAGTTTCCGTGATGAGCGTCGGCATTGCGGCCGCAGTAGGCGGCGCTTCCATCGTGCGTGGTCTTAATGAACCGCGACCACTGCCCACCTCGACAGCGAATACGGCGGTGACGGTTCCAGTGGAAGCAGCGAGCACTCCACCAAAAGAAGCGGTGGTCCCAGCGATCACGGCCTCAGACGAACTTCCGACGCCGCCTGCGACGAAGGCCCTTGTTTCCGCGCCGTCATCACCGAGCGCCGTGCCCGAAAAGCGAGACCTGAGCGAAACGTCAGCTGCGCCCTCAGTGGAGATCGCGCCACCCGACAAAGTTGAACCCCAAGAGACCGAGCTGAAAGCGCTACAGCGCGCTCAAGATGCGCTGCGAAGCAACCCGGAAGAAGCGCTTTCAATTTGTAATCAAAGTGGACGTATTTATCCGCGCGGCATGCTTGGTCAAGAACGTGAGGTCATCGCCATTGAGGCCCTCGTGCGCCTTGGAAGGAAGGCCGAAGCCAATCAGCGCGCCGAGCAGTTCGTCAAAGCGTTTCCGCGGTCTGCGCTAATTCGGCGCCTGGAAACCCTGCTTGGTCGAAAATTCTAAGTCGCGTTTCATAAAAGCGATTCGCATTCGCCACTGATGAGCACCATGACAAACAATTACCTTTCGTTGTTTAGCGTATTGGCGACTTCGATCGTGGCGTGCTCGGGACGCACCATCAACATGGGGGGCGAACAAGGCAAGCAGTGCGCCATCCCTGAAGGCTGCCCAGATGGCGGTCGGATTACGGATGCAGCCGCAGTCGACTCGGGTGATGCCGGCGTCGCGACCACGGGTGCGGTCACCATTCGCCTTCGTGCGTCGACCTCAAAAGTACAGCATCTTGACAATTGGTCGGGCCAAACCCCGAGCGACCAAAAAATTGGCATTCGAAAACTCACCTTGCTGACGGCAGATGCGAGTGCGTTGCCTTACGTTGTATTCGATCACAAATCGGCTGCCGTTGAAGCCGGCCTCAACGACAAAGACGACACGTTGCTCGCAACCTTTTCGGCGTCCGAACTCAAGGCTGCAACCTACACCCAAGCGCGCGTTGCGATTTCACACGTTCGCTATCGCGTCGCGAGCAGCATGCACGCATTCGGAATTGTCGCATCCGGCACATTCAACAATTTCCAAGTCCTATCAGACGGATCGACCATCGACGGTCAGACGTGGAACAAGGGCCACTATCTTTTTGCCTTTGACGTGAATGGGCAAACCTACGGCACTCAAACTGGCGAAGACGGCCCCGTACCGCAAATTGCAAGCGGCGCAGGATTGACGCTCGATTCGTCTGGCCCCGAAAGTGAGTACCGATTCCCGGTCAACTTGGTCGTGCCGTCGAACCTAACGACAGATGTTGCGATTACGTTTGAGATCAACACGCACGAAAACTTTCGGTGGCAAGATCAAGTGGTGACGGGGAACCAATCAGGCGTTTTTGATGCAACGCCCACGACTTACGAACCCGTGATGAGCTTCGGTGCGAATTCTTTTCAGATTGGTGCGGCGTTGTAGTGGCAAGAAAGAGATCGTTTCGACGGGAGGCGCGTCAACGATCGCATGAGATACGTTCCTTTCGTTGCGATTCCCACGCTTCTTGCGCACACAGCCATGGCTGCAGCGCCTTGTTTTTCTCGCACTGAACTCAGTAATGGTCACTTTGCTTGGCGAGACAACGGCAAGGTCCTGTGTCTTGACAGTTCAGCAAGTTCACGATGCCTCTCGATAGGTGGCGTTGATCTCACCGAGGGTCCGACGACGAGCCCGCCGCGCACGATCGGAGGGTTCAACACCGCGAGAACCTTTCGGTCGACGGTCCTCCGCGCTGCGGCGCCGAGTAACAATTGGATCGATGGCGGTATCGGCGTGTGTGATGCGTCCGGCGCGGCTTGTAAGACGGTCAATTTAGTTGACTTGAAGGCTGAGGATTGCGGTCCTTGGTCGTACCCAGACGTGGATGGGTATCACCACGCTCCCTCCCCAGCGCCTGCCCACCCCGACAAGTGCCAATTCCCGAGCGAAGAATTCGACACCGATGTGAGTCCCGACGGGCGTTACCTCCTCGTTCACCGCAATGAAGCGATCGAGAGTTCGCGTCAGTGGGTCGAACTGTACGACGTTGCGACCAACAAGCGCGTTACGCGACGCAAGATCAAGGACCTGTGGGCTGATCGCGATCGCGTCTACGGCATTGTGCTCAAGTGGCTTGGCACGCAGGCCATCATCGGCAACGCAGACCGCGTCTTTCAGTTCGATCCTCTCGGAAAAGGGATTCTCGTAGCTCCGGCCGTGCCCTTCGCTCTTTGTGAAACATGCGGCGCGGATAACATTGTGCCCACTGCGCCAGGCAAGTTCGCACTTCCGCGTGACTATGGGAGTGGCGTGCTGCTTTTCGACGCGCGCACCAATGTGGGCAAGGAGATCGCCATCGGAGGCCTGCCTGTAACCTCGCGCATGCATCCGCAACTCAAGCTGCATGTCGATGGAGATAGGTTGTTTGTGGCTTACGAATCGCCATCCCGACTCATCGCCGATCTCCCTGCATGGGACGGACGCGTGGTTGCGATCGATCTGAAGCGCCAGAAGGTTTCGTGGGAGACGAATGCGCAGTGCAAGGCGACCTTGAGCGATCCGGACGCCGTTCGTCTCTCGGATGCTGCAACGCGTGTGCACCTCCGCGACTAATGCTTGCGTGTGCCGTAAGGCTTTTGACACATGCGAGCCGCACCCAATCTGAAGCGCCCTGTGGGAGCGTGCTCACCCTTGGTGACTCGAAATGCCGCGCTATTGCACTTCTTGCCGTGGCCATGGGACCATACCTGAATGGTGTTACGGGGAGGCGCTTCGGTTGTCGTTCTGATGCTCATCTCTGGCTGCGGAGCGATCCTGCCGCCCAACATAGCGTCCGATGCGACGCATGTGCGCGGAGCGCCCAAAGATGCAAACCGATGCGTCGTCGCCCAAACACACAGCGAGCCACTCGTTACGGAGTGGACTGCATCATCAAAAGCGCGGCTCGAAGTTTTGCTCACAGCAACGCTTGAGGACAAAGACAAGACCGCGGTTGCCGTCGAGTACAGCGGATGCGAACTTCGAATCGTCGACAGCTGCCAGCCCGCCGGCGCCTACGACTGGAACCGGTCGACGCTCAGCAACGACACGATGGAGATTAACGACGCCGATGATCTGTTTGCAAAGTTACCGCTCGGCGCGGTGAGTCTTGAGGGAGCGCTCAAGCGCGCGGGTCGCCTCAGCATCCAGACCACCGTGGCGGGCCAAATTCGACTTAACCGCAAGTCAATCGACATGGAGGCCATCGTTGCCGACGTTGGTTGCAACAAGGCAACGCACATCGTTCAGTCGGTGAGCATCGGCGCATTCAAGATGATGGAAGGCGGCAGCGCCAAAGCTTCAGGCGGCGTGGGTGTAAAAGGTATTGGAGAGGCAGGCGGCTCCACCGAGCGCAAAGAGACCGCCATGCGACAATCCGGGTCAGAGGAGGACTGCAAGCAGGCCACTGAGGGGAAGCCCCACGCCGGCTGCCGCTCGCCACTTCAGCTATTTCTTCTGCCCATTCCGAATCATGTTGTGGAGGTTCAAGGGTTTCACAAACAGCCCATCGACACACCTCCAGAACATGTTGCCGAGCAGCCGAAGAAGAGCGGAACCCTCCGCTTGATCAGTTACATCGTCGGCGGCCTTGGCGTCGCTGGTCTCGGTGGGGGAGGAGCATCGTTTGCGATCAGCAGCGGGACCGAAGGCCGCATCAAGAACGGTACGTTTGCTACGCCCGATGACATCGTGAGCGCGCAAGGGTCCATGCAATCGAGCCGGACGCTCGGGACCGTCGGTCTTATCTCGGGTGGACTTCTGCTTGGCGCAGCGGTTCCGCTTTTCCTTCTGGGTGGCAAATGAGAACCGCGCGAATTTTCGTCGTGGGCGCGATTGGAGCGCTCGGTTCATCGTGCAGTGCACCCACTCTCGATCAACTCGCTCCTTTTGCGTGTGCCGAGAACGGCCTTTGCCCTTCCGGATTTTCGTGCATCGCAGCACAGTGCGTTAAGGGAGCCGTTGACGCGTCTGCGGGCGATGGCGCTGTTGAGTCGGGCGTCCCGGATGCGAACGACGGATCCCCACTCGACGTGATCGATACGGGCACGCCCGTGGCCATTCTTCGCGCGAGTGTCAGTGCAACGGGTGACGAGGGCAAAGGGCACAGCGGGGGTGTTGGTTCGAGCGCGGAGGGCATTCTCGGAAGGCCGCAAATATCGGCTGATGGGAAGGTTATCGCTTTCGCTTCGGAAGCGTTCAATCTCGCAGGCAATGCGACGGACAACAACGGCCAGGCCGACGTTTTCGTCTACGCGAAGGCGAGCATCGGTTGGACGGACAGTATTCAGTCGCACAAATACAGCGGGTCGGGCCTCAGCTTGCGCCCCGTCCTTTCAGGTGACGCCAAGTACGTTGCGTATGTAACGACGGCTACGTTGACGAACAGCGCCGGCCCCGACCTTAAGGTTGGTTGCGTTTGGCAAGACGCCGTCGTGTCCACCACGCCCACGAGGCTACAGGTGTCCGACGACGGGACGTGCATTCCCTATGGTGTCAGCGGAAACGGGAAGTTCGTGGTCTACACCGACAGCGAGAAGACGGCTGAAGGGACCACGCTCAGGGTGTTCGACACCAGCACCAAGACCAAATTGACGATCACCAATCAGGGTGCACCGTCCAACGCGGGCATCTCGGCCGATGGTAAATGGGTGTCCTTCATCACGACAGCCTCACTCGCAGCGAGCGACACGAACGGGCTTGCCGACATGTACATTGTCGACACAACGGCCGCCGTGCTCAAGCCAGAATTGGTGAGCAAGAAGCCCTCAGGCCTCATGTTGACCACAGGCGCAACCGATGGATCGATAGCCGGTGATGGAGAACACGGGTTCTTTGCAACAAAGGACGCGCTCGACCCGACGAACGACACGGATACCGACGCGGACATCTACCTCTTAGACAAGGCAGGCGGCGCAACCTCAGCCACACTGGTTTCCAGCATCGGAATGGCCGGGATTGCAGGAATGGCAGCCATATCCGCTGATGGTCGCTACACCGTCTTCGAGTTCACGCCGACTGCCGGCGTCACGCAAGTGTGGATGTACGACGCGACGGCCAAGACCACCACCTCCCTGCACAAAACTTCAACAGGCGGCGTTCCCAACGCGGGCACGGCCTTCCCCGGGATTTCGGGAGATGGTCTTTGGGTCACCTTTCAGAGTGATGCGACCAACATTGTTCCGTCCGATGCGAACGGCAAGAGCGACGTTTTCTTTTTGCCAAGGCCCTAAGCGGCGCCTGCCGGTCGAGCTTGCGGGGGACGTCGGGGGCTGGTAATACGCGGTCCCCCTCCTATCTCGGCCCGCATTGTCGCTCGCCGAGCCCGACGGAGGAATCGGAGCACCCCCATGAAAGAGAACATTCACCCGCAATACGTTCCGGCCCGCGCTTCTTGCGCCTGTGGCAACGTTTTCGTGACCAAGTCGACCCACGGCGACCTATCGGTTGACGTTTGCTCTGCCTGCCACCCGTTCTACACGGGCACGCAAAAGCTGATCGATACTGCTGGACGCGTCGATCGCTTCCGCAAGCGCTACGGCGCCGCGAAGACGCCTGCTGCGAAGGCCGACTAAGGTCGTGCGAAACCCTCACGAATGGCGCCCATGCTGATCCCAGCGTGGGCGTTTTTCTATGCCTCGTACCTGCTAGACTGGTGAGCGATGTCCAATTCTCCTGTTGCCGCGAAGCCTTACATCGGCGGCCAAGCTGTTCTCGAAGGCGTCATGATGCGGGCGCCCACGTCATTTGCGATCGTGGTCCGTCGCAAAGATGGCTCGCTTCACGTGCGCGAACGCGCCATCGCCGATGAACGCACCGGCCTTCGCAAGTTGCCGCTTGTGCGTGGCGTTGCGTCTCTTGTCGAGTCGCTCAAGTTGGGCAGTGAGGCGCTTCGATTTTCGGCAGAGCAGTACGAAAAGGACTTCGATACAGAAGCCCCCAAGCCGAAAGCAACGAACGTCCTCAGCGTCCTAAAAGGACTCAGTCTCATTGTGTTCATGCTTGCAACACGCGCCGACGACGAAGAGGCAAGTGGTGCGGCAAAGCCCGACGTGAAAGAAGAGAAAAAAGAGAGCAAGGGAGGCATGGGCCTCATGATGATCGTGTCGCTGCTCTTCTTTATCGCGCTGCCGCAAGCAGCGGCGGCGGGCATGAACAAAGCGCTGCACCTCAATCTCGATGTGCAGGCACCCGTGTTTCAGGCCATGACGGGCGCGTTCAAGCTCATGATCGTCGTCGGTTACCTTTTGGTGATTCGCCGCGTGCCCGACATTTACCGCGTGTTTCAGTATCACGGCGCCGAGCACAAGACGATCAGCACCTATGAAGCGGGTGAGGCGCTCACCGTTCAGAACGCGCGAACAAAGACGACCCTTCATCCACGTTGCGGCACGACGTTTCTCGTGATGGTGGCCCTCGTCTCCATCTTTGTATTCACCGGCGTCGGTGCCCTTTTGCCCCGCATTCACACGGGCAGCGCGCTGCTCGATAACGTCGTGTTTTTCTTCGAGAAGCTCCCGTTCGTTCCCGCAATCGCTGCAGTTACATTTGAGTTGCAGCGCGTCTTTGCCCGGTACTTCACCAAGGGACTGCTTCGCGTTGTGCTCCTTCCCGGGTTCCTCGTTCAAAAAATCACAACGATCGAACCCGACGACGAGCAACTCGAAGTCGCGCTCGGTTCGCTGCGGACCACGCTGTTTCGTGAAGAAGGAACGGAGCCAGACGCCTCGGTCATTGAGCGAAAATTTCCTGGTTACGGAGACCTGCTCGACGCCCGTCAGCTCCGTGGAGCGACGTAAGTGCTTCCGGTTGAGAAGCTCGAGCAGCTGGGGCGACGCTACCGGCAGCTCGACGATATGCTTTGCCAGCCGCACATTCTGGCCGATCGCAATCAGTTACAAAAGTTGACCAAAGAGCGCACCGAACTCGAGCCGCTTGTGCTTGCGTTCGGTCGGTTTAGCGATCTCGAAAAGAAGATTCGCGAGGATGAAGAGGCACTCGCCGATCCGGAACTGCGAGAGCTCGTGCAGGAAGAGTTGCCGGTGCTTCACGGCGAGCGCGAGTCGCTCATCCAAACCATTCAATTGATGCTCTTACCGAGCGATCCAAACGACGCCAAAAACACGATTCTCGAAATTCGAAGTGGCGAAGGTGGCGAGGAAGCCGCGCTCTTTGCTTCCGATCTCTTTCGTATGTACATGCGATACGCCGAGACGCGTGGTTGGTCACGTGAGGTGCTCTCACTCAGCGAGAGCGCCACCGGTGGCTACAAAGAGTGCATCGTGCTCATCGTCGGCAAAGACGTGTACTCGAGTCTTCGTTTCGAGGGCGGCGTACACCGGGTACAGCGCGTTCCGCAAACCGAAACACAGGGCCGAATCCATACGTCAACCGCCACGGTTGCCGTTCTTCCCGAGGCCGACGACGTAGACATCACGATCGACGACAAGGACCTCGAGTTCTCGATCGCGGCGAGCGGAGGCCCGGGTGGCCAAGGCGTCAACACGACGAACAGCGCGGTGCAAGTGCACCACAAGCCGACTGGCATGATCGTCAAGTGTCAGGACGAACGCTCTCAGCTAAAAAATAAGGCCAAAGCGCTCAAAGTGCTGCGCAGCCGTCTGCTCGAAATTGAACAATCAAAGCGCGATGCAGCCGAAGCCGCCGAGCGCAAGAGCATGGTGTCTACCGGCGAGCGCAGTCAAAAGATTCGGACGTACAACTTCCCGCAGAATCGGGTTACCGATCATCGCATCAAGCTGACCATCAACAAACTTGACCGAGTTATCGCGGGCGACCTCGATGAGATTGTCACACAGTTGCGCTCATTTCGGCAGGCTGAGCTCCTGCATGAGGCGGGTGTCGTACAAGATCGACCCGCCTTTGTTGGCGGCGATGATGATTGATGTACCTTGAGGGAGTGACGACTCTTCGACTCGCGAGAACTTCACTCGATGGCGATGCACTCACGGTTGCGTTGGTGCTCGTTCCTTCATTCGTCTCTCGTAACAAGCACTATGCACTTTTCACCGATCCGGTGGTGCGCAGCGCTCGGGCGAGGGCAAGGCTTGTGCGCAGTCTTCTTGTGCACTTGAGTGGCAGCAAGGGCGAGGTTGAAACTATCGACGTTCTGCCTGAGGCGGGAGGCTTTCGCATCAGCTTTTCGGTGCCTGCGCTTGGTCTGTCGCGCTCGGTTTGGCTGACTGCGATTGAGCGTGCTGTGCTTGGGTACGCAGGGAAGCGTGCGGGTTTTGGTTACGTACCTTCAGAAGCAAGCGACCACGCGCAAGTTCAAGGTGCGCTCGCACGATTGCCGTCGGTTGCGTTTGCGATCTCGTCATCATTCGAGACGACCGATGCGATGGCAACGGGCTGAATGGGTGGAAAGACAAAGCGAGCAGCGAGCCCGCCGAGGCTGCCGTGTTCGAATGTGAGCGTCCCGTGGTGGCGATGAATGATCGCACTGACGATCGATAAGCCGAGCCCGGCTCCGCCAGTTGCACGCGCGCGCGAAGGGTCGACACGCAAGAGGCGTTCGCCAAGCCGAGGCAGCACGCTGTCGCTTACGCCAGGACCTGTGTCTTCGATGAGCATCTCGACGCCGTTTTCGACCTCGTTGAGCGCGACCCGAACAAATCCGGTCTTTGGCGTGTAGCGATGTGCGTTCGCAACCAGGTTCGTCAGAATTTGTTCGATACGCACTTCGTCAAGTTCGATGACGAATGCCCTGGCGGTCACGACTTCGACCTTGGCGTGCGCTGAAACCATATTGGTTCGATCCGCAAAGCGCTGCGCGATGTCGCTGAGATCGCCGGGCGAGAAGTGAAATGCAACGTCAGGATCGTCAAGGTTTGCGAGCTCGCGTACGTCCTTTATCAAGCGTTCCAACCGTCGAGATTCTTCGTCAAGGGATTGCAATAACTTTCCATGCAGCTCTTTGCCAAATTTGGGATCAGAGAGCGCATCGGCGACGGCGACGATTGATGCCGTTGGGGTTGAAAGTTCGTGGGCGAGATCGGCAAAGAGCCTGCGTCGTTGCTTGTCGTCGTGTTGGAGCCGCGTCGTTAGCTCGTCGAGTGCGCGCGTCATCGAAGAGAACGCGCTATGCAGCACCACATAGTCACGGGCCGGTGGTCCGGGCAGCTCCGCTCGCCAGTCACCCTGTTCGACCTTGCGGAGGGCCGCTTCCATGTGACTCATCCTCAGCGTGACGAGCGCTCCGATGACGAGCGCGAAAGTCAACGCGATGCAAAGTGGTGACAGGCTCGCGAGCAACGCGAGGTCGAACGGCGGGTGAATCCCACGGTCTAATGCTGTCATCAATCGCTCGCGACCACCGTGACGCCAGTAAAGCGCGATGACCAACCACGTGAGCGCCAGCGTGCCAAAACACGCGAAGAGCGCGGCGACGCCTGCGCGCGTGCGAATGGTACTGTTGCGCCAAACGTTCATCCGGGTCTTGTGAATGAGAAGCAGTAGCCCGCGCCATGAACGGTGTGAATGGGCGCTGGCGTGAGACCGGCGTTCTCCATCTTGCGTCTGAGACGCGTGACGTGACAGTCGACGTTGCGTGCGTAGCCGTCGTGATCCGTGTCCCAAATGCGCAAAAGGAGATCTTTGCGCGAATAGACTTTGTCTTGATTCTCGGCGAGCAACGCAAGTAGGGCGAACTCTGTTTGCGTGAGCTTCAACGGGGTGGTGCCAACGGTGGCGAGGCGCTTGTCGAGGTCGATACGAACGGTGCCTCGCTCCAGAACGCTGGTGGGTTTGGTCGCAATCGCCATGTTGCTTTCGGTGCGATCCATGCGACGCGCGACCGCTCGAATGCGCGCGATAATCTCGCGCGGACGACACGGTTTGATCACGTAGTCGTCTGCGCCGACGTCAAAGCCGAGAACGGTGTCTGCTTCGCTGTCGCGCGCTGTAAGCATGACGATGCCGGGTCCTGGTTGATAGTCGCGCCGAATTGCAGCGCACACTTCGATGCCCGTCATCTTCGGCAGCATCACGTCGAGCAGAAGCACATCGGGTTGCTCGCGCGCGAAGAGATCCATGGCCTCTTGTCCATCGGCGGCGGCGAGGATTGTCCATCCTTCGCTTTGCAAATGCAGCGCAATGACTTCACGAAATGAATCGTCGTCTTCAACGAGGAGAACCTTCAGTGCTGCCATGAGGGGCAGCGTATCTGAAAGGATTGCGAGCGATCCTCAACAAAGTCTGTGCGATGTCGTTGGCGTGATATCGTCGGCCCTCGATGAGGAGCGACGCATGCTGAACCCGTCGGCGGCGAAGGCGCTTGAGAGCGACCTGAGCTTTCTGAAGACGAGTCTCGACGATGCGGATCGCGCGATGTACGCACGCGATCTGTGGCCACGGCATCACCTCGCGGTGCGAGCCGGCGACGTTGCGGCACACAAGCCTCACGCGATCGTTTGGCCCACATCAACAGACGACGTTGTCCGACTCGTTAAGTGGGCGCATCAAAATAACGTGTCGCTTGTTCCGTTTGGAGCAGGTAGCGGCGTGTGTGCTGGCGTGTTGCCAACGCCAGACGTGATCATCGTTGACGTCAAACAGATGGATCGCTGGCGAAAGTTCGATCCTAACGGCCCTTGGCTCGACGTGGAGTCTGGGCACATGGGTGTTCCGCTCGAAGAAAAGTTGAACCGGAAGGGCCTCACGCTCGGTCATTTCCCTTCGTCAATTTTGTGTAGTACCTCAGGCGGATGGGTCGCCGCGCGCAGTGCGGGTCAGTGCTCGGGCTACTACGGAAAGATCGAAGACATGATCCTCGATCTCGAGCTCGTGACAGGTACGGGTGAAGTCGTCACGTTGCCGCGTCGCGCAGAGGGCCGAAGTTTGTTGCCGCTCATTGTGGGTAGCGAAGGCACACTCGGCATCATCACGAGCTCAACGTTTCGTTTGCACCCGGTTCCGACGGCGCGCGCGTTCGGCGCATGGAGCTTTCCAACGACCGAAGAAGGTTGGGAAGCGATGCGCGCGATGTTTCAAAGTGGTCTTCGGCCGGCTGTATCGCGTCTTTACGATCCATTCGATGCAATGCTCGCCAAGCAGGGCAAGCACAAGGGTGCGAAGAAGCCGACCGGCAGTGCACCAGGTCTCGGCGCTCTCGCGTTGCGCACGCTGCTCAAGCGTCCCGGTTTCGTGAACGACGTTCTGCACTCGGAATGGGGCGGCAAGTTGATGGGCGGCGCAATGTTGGTCGTCATCTTCGAAGGTGAAGGCGATGCACCCGCGCGATCGATGGAGCAGGCGCGCGCGATGCTCGAAAAGATCAACGGCAGTTACGAAGGCGAGGGCCCCGCGCAAAATTGGCTCAAGCATCGTTACTCCGTGAGCTATCGCCAGGCTCCGGTATTTGCCTCCGGCGCGTTTGTCGACACGATGGAAGTCGCTGCGCGGTGGTCGTCCCTCGGCGCGCTTTACGACGGAGTGCGCCGCGCGCTCGGTGAACACGTCTTCGTAATGGCGCATATGAGCCACGCCTATCCGGACGGGTGCTGCATCTATTTCTCGTTCGCAGGAAGTGGCGCGCCGGATGCCAAGGGCGATTGGCGCGAAGCTTGCGAAACGACGTACGATCGCGCTTGGCGAGCCGCGCTCAAAGCAGCCGTTGATGCGGGCGGAACCCTCGCGCATCATCACGGCGCCGGTCGTTCTAAAGCGCCGCGATTGCCGCAAGAACTTGGTGTCGGTCTCGATGTATTGCGGCAGGTAAAGCGTGTCTTTGATCCGAAGGGGATCATGAATCCTGGAAGTCTGGGCATCTAGCGCCGC
>JAHFDZ010000374.1 GCA_023248745.1 Myxococcales bacterium
CATCGTCTTTTCTTTGGTCGCCTGCTCGCTGCGAAGCACAAACTTGTCCTTGGCGTAATGCTTCTCGGTCACTTCGCTCGCGACCGATTCGAGCTCAACGCTCACGCGAATGTCGGCGTGTCCCACGCCCACAACGCGCTCAAGCTGTTGGCGCGCCTTTTCGGAGAGCTTCACCGCCAACTCTTGTTCCTTCTCGTCTTGCGATTCAGCGCCGCCGCCCTCGGATTTCGGGCGATGAAGCATCTGGCCATCGGTCCCAATCACCGAAACTTGATCGGGCGAGAGACCTGGGACAGCCGAAGAAACGAGGTGAACGATCGACGCCACTTCGCCCTTGGAAAGCGCGCGTCCCGCCCGCAATTTCAGGACAACCGAAGCGGACGCGACCTGGCGACTGGTCGCAAAAACACTGCGCTCAGGCATCACAAGGTGAACCCTCGAACCCGCAATTGACGCAACGCTGCCAATCGTCCGCTGCAACTCACCTTCGAGCGCACGCTGCTTTTGAATGCGTTGTTGAAACTCGGTCGCACCCAAGCTCGACTTGTCAAAAATCTCGTTGCCAATACTTCCACCACCGCGTGGCAGGTTGGAACCCGCAAGCTCGAGCCGAATCTCGTCGACGCGACCATCAGGAACCATGACCACTGACCCGTGGTTTTCAATTTTGTGAGGAACCTTGAGCTCCTTCAGCTTGGCCGTGATCGACTGTGCGTCCTCTGGCGACAGGTCGCCGAAGAGCGTCACATATCGCTCCTGACTAACAATTGACGATACCGTCAAAACTCCAACCAGTACGCCGATGGTCGTCAGCACGAAAAGGATGCGGCGACCGTTGGTCATACCGTTCCAAAACGACGCAATGGGACCGAGGATAGCTTTGAGGCGATCGTTCACGAGAGCTGAAGAGAGCAAAACTCAGGCCGCAAGCTCGATCGTTAGCGCGCGGTCACAAGCACCCATTCGTCAACGTCAATTTCGTTAACTTTCGTGTGCAAAACCTCATTAAATCCAGCACGAGCGAACGCTCTAGCACTGGCCACGTTGGTCGGTCGCACGTGCGCACGCACCATGGATGCACCCAATGCTGACGCGCACGCTGCGGTCAATGTGATGATCGTCGACGCAAGACCACGTCCGCGAAAGGCGCGATCGATCGCCAAACTGATCCACATTTGCCCTGCCACATCACTCGCGTCGAGCCTGCTCACGCCACAACGATCTTCGCCGCAATACACAACGTATAACCGCGAAGTGTGCTCACCCACGCGAGCCCGAAACCAAGCCTGGTGCGACTCGAATGGAATCGGCTCGGGACGCAGCGATTGCGCACGCACGCCCTCGTCGTTGTTCACTTCCCAGTAGAATCGTTCGTCCTCTTGCACCGCCGCGACAATGCGAACCGGCGGGTAAGCTTCGGTGACCATATGGCAATCAGCTTACATATTCATGCGCCAGAGGTCGTAAAACGCGTCGACGATCTTATTGCGCACCGTCGACACAAGCTTGACCTCGATCGACGCCTTTTGCGCCGCGATCATCGTGCCGTGAATGTCGTCATTCAGGCCTTGTGCGAACTGTTCTTTCATCCTCCCGGCCGCCAAGCTGTCAGTGTTGGCTGCGCTAATCGCATCCCTCAGCGCATTACCGAAGGGCATCGAGTCGGCGCTCGCAACCTTATCGGTTGAAGGCGAAAATGCCTCGCGCGCGCGCTCAAACTGAGCCTGCCGTGCTTCGAAGCCAATGCCAAGTTGTCCTTCAGTTGCGCTGGGTATGACCGCCATGATTACCGACCAATCGCGAGTGCGGATCGTGCCATGCTCTTAATCGATTCGATTGAGGTGACGCCCGCTTCGTAAGCGCGTGATGCAGAAATCATGCTCACCATTTCCTCGACCACGTTGACGTTCGGATACTTCACGTAACCGTTTGCGTCTGCGTCGGGGTGGCCTGGTTCGTACACTTGCTGCGGATCGCGCTGGTCCTGCGCAATGCGCGCGACCTGCACCTGAACGGCTGCCTTCGACGCCGGATCGAACGCGTTCTGTCCGGCAAGTGGCTGTGTTTTGAAAATCGGATCAAGACGCTTGTACGGTCCACCTGCCGCGGTGCGTGTGGTCTTCGCATTCGCGAGATTGGAGGCAACGGTGTTCATGCGCGTGCGCTCTGCCGAGAGGCCTGAGGCCGCTACATCCATTGCGCTAAAGGTACCGAGCATCTCGTCTTCCTCCGAACATCAAAATGTAATGGGCACGTTACAATTACCGTGCCTTCGCCTACTTGAAGTCGCCCGCAGCTTCGTGAAGGCCCATCAGAGAGCCACTCACCAGGCTCGTGAGCACGTCGTAACGAATTTGGTTCGCGGCAGCTTTTGCCGCTTCGCGATCAAGCGAGACGCCGCCGTTCTTGCGCGACGCTTGATCGTTAATGATCTCGCCGACTGGCTTCGCGTCACCTTTGACGCCCGCCATGTTGATGTGGTTACCCGTTGTCTTCGCAATCGCAAGGCCGAGCTGCGACTCGAAGCCGCCTTTGCCCGAATCCTCCGCGGTGCGCTTCATGTCTTTCGACGTGAAGCCGGGAGTATCCACGTGCGCGATGTTTGAAACGAGGACGACCTGACGCGCCTGATGGAAGTCGAGGCCGCGTTGAATCAT
The DNA here is from genome assembly GCA_023248745.1 of Myxococcales bacterium. Lineage (GTDB taxonomy): Bacteria > Myxococcota_A > Polyangia > Polyangiales > Polyangiaceae > JAHFDX01. The sequence goes on from JAHFDZ010000374.1 coordinate 2,658, forward strand.
CCCTACTGTGCTGAACATGTCACTCACGTTGGGAAACAAAAGCAGGAGGTGTGCCAGAGTTTTTCACCGTGCAACGTCCTTCCTATGACGCTGCAGTCTCGCTACCTGGGTCAACGACGACTCTTTCGACCTCATCGCAGTCACATTCCACCCACCGATGGAATTGTCCAGAAACCTTACGATTGTGACAACTTGAGCACTGAGACGTTGTTTTTTTGAATACCCGACACCGGGTCGCAACAACCCCATGGGGCGTCGTCTGCTTATGTAACCGCCATCGCACACAATTTGAAAATACCGTGCAAATTATGGGGTAACGACAACTCTCTGGCGGTCTTTGCCAAAAGACCGACGCCTGGCGCGGCACTTGCGAAGGTCAATGTTCGAACGCTCACCTGCAACGCTTGGCGGAGGAAACATGGACCAATTCGAAAACAACGATGACGCGCGAGAGTCTGGAGTCATTCGAGTTGGATCGCCGCAAGAAGCACCGCTTGCGAATCATTCGCGACCGCGAAGCATGGAAGGCGTCATCGGCGCCTCTGAATCCATTGTTGATGTCTACAGCATGGTTGATCGCGTCGCCGATACACAATGCACCGTGCTTGTGACCGGCGAGAGCGGCACAGGCAAAGAGCTTGTCGCTCGTGCAGTGCACAATACGAGCCCGCGTGCATCGCACCCGTTCGTCGCGGTGAATTGCGGCGCAATTCCCGAAGCTTTGCTTGAGAGCGAATTGTTCGGACACATCCGCGGAGCGTTCACTGGCGCGGTGGCGAACAAGATTGGTCGTATTGGCGCGGCGCAGGGCGGCACGTTGTTCCTCGACGAAGTGGGCGAGTTGCCACTCAGCTTGCAGGTCAAATTGCTTCGTCTCTTGCAGTCGTACGAGTACTCGCCGGTTGGTGAGACCAAGACAATCAAGGCTGACATTCGCATCGTTGCCGCAACCAACGTTGATCTCGAAGAAGCGGTCGCAGCCGGCAAGTTCCGCGAGGATCTCTACTACCGCCTCAACGTGATTCACCTTCAGCTTCCGCCACTTCGTGAGCGCAAGGAAGATCTCGCGCTTCTCATCGACTGGTTCATCGAGAAAACCTCGAGCCGCATCGGCCGCAGCGGCGAACTCTCGAACGCAGCCTTCGACGCGATGATGACCTGGAACTGGCCAGGCAACGTTCGCGAGCTCGAAAACACGATTGAACGCGCGCTTCTTCTTTGCCGTGACGGCATCATCGAAGCCCGCGATCTTCCAGCGAAAATCTGCGGACAAGCGGGCAACGATCGCGCCGCCGCCGCGAATCTTCCAGACGGAGGCGTCGATCTCCGCAACGCGGTCGACGCATTTGAGAACAACCTGATTCGTCAAGCATTGGAACGAACTGGTTGGAACAAGAATCAAGCAGCACGTCTTCTCGGTCTCAACCGCACCACGTTGGTTGAGATGCTGAAGCGCAAACGCATGGGCGGAATCAAGGCCGCCTGAGCGTGGAGTAACGCGAAGGTAACAAGCAGGGATAGGACCTGGGGGGTAGCCGAGCGGTGGGACGAAAGTCTCACCGCTCATTTTTGTTCGAGGGTGGGAGGAAGCCCTCCCCCCCTCGAGCTCCCCCCAGCTTGGGCGCGCGATCGATTGGCGCTCCCGCAGCGAGCGCGAAGGATTTCTTCGCCCCCAGCTTCGTGAAGGCGAAGAAATCCTTCGCTTCGGCTTGGGGTGTTCGCTTATCTGACGGCAGTTGGCTCGCTGCTGCGCAGCGTCTCGCGTTACTTCAGGCTTGCGGCGTCGCGCGTTTCGTCGTCGGAGGTCGCTCGCTGCTTCGCAGCGTCGCGCGTTACTTCAGGCTTGCGGCGTCGCGCGTTTCGTCGTCGGAGGTCGCTCGCTGCTGCGCAGCGTCTCGCGTTACTTCAGGCTTGCGGCGTCGCGCGTTTCGTCGTCGGAGGTCGCTCGCTGCTTCGCAGCGTCGCGCGTTACTTCAGGCTTGCGGCGTCGCGCGTTTCGTCGTCGGAGGTCGCTCGCTGCTGCGCAGCGTCTCGCGTTACTTCAGGCTTGCGGCGTCGCGCGTTTCGTCGTCGGAGGTCGCTCGCTGCTTCGCAGCGTCGCGCGTTACTTCAGGCTTGCGGCGTCGCGCGTT
>JAHFDZ010000375.1 GCA_023248745.1 Myxococcales bacterium
GCCGATTTCTTTGTCGCCGTTCGCGCTGATCGTGCCGACGTGCTCGATCTCGGTCGCGTCTTTGGTGACCTTGGCGATCTTCTTCAGCTCAGCGCAAATGACTTCGACAGCCTTGTCGATGCCGCGCTTGATTTCCATCGGGTTGTGACCCGCTGCGACAAGCTTTGAACCTTCGCGGTAGATCGCTTGCGCGAGAACCGTCGCGGTCGTGGTGCCGTCGCCGGCGACGTCGCTCGTCTTGCTGGCGACTTCACGAACCATCTGCGCGCCCATGTTCTGGAAGCGGTCTTCGAGTTCGATTTCTTTTGCAACGGTGACGCCGTCCTTCGTGACGGTTGGTGAGCCGAAGCTCTTCTCGATCACGACGTTGCGGCCCTTGGGACCGAGGGTCACTTTCACTGCGTCAGCAAGAGCGTTGACGCCCGCGAGAATGAGGTTGCGGGCATTCTCGGTATAAACAATTTCTTTCGCTGCCATTTTCTAGACTCCAAACTTAGTGCAATAAATTTTGTAAACAGTGCTGACTGTTCAGTTACTTGACGAGAACGCCGAGGATGTCGTCCTCGCGCAAGATGAGGCGGTCTTCGCCATCAACCTTGACTTCGGTGCCGCTGTACTTGCCGATGAGGACACGGTCGCCGACCTTGACGTCGAGCTTGCGAACGGTGCCGTCCTCAAGAACCTTGCCATTGCCAACGGCAATCACTTCGCCTTCGAGCGGCTTCTCTTTTGCCGTGTCGGGAATGATGATCCCGCCCTTGGTCTTCTCTTCTTCTTTGAGGCGCTTAATGAGGACGCGGTCCTGAAGTGGGCGAATGTTGGCCATGTTCGTGTCTCCTGATCTGTCCCTGTAGATAGGGAAGGGGTCGATTGTTAGCACTCACCACCTGCGAGTGCTAGCAGCGCGGCCAAGGTAACGCGGGGTATGCCGCCGTCAAGGGTGCGCGTGCGCGTGACGAGAACGCCACAAATTGGGCACTTTTTGCCCAAAGCCAACAAAGCAGTGGTTGCGCTGGCACTCGCCCAAGTAGGTGGCCATCGCCGTCGGACGCACCCACCCAGGAAAAATGCACGAAAGATTGCACCAAGCGCAGCCGTTGCTTCAATTATAGGGAGTGCCCTTAAAGGGTTCGTGGCTGGGTTCAGCCGACGGGCACCGTCCGACGCAGACGGACGCACAGGGGCACGGAGGGTCAACATGATCGTCGCCAGTGGCTCCATCACGGAATTTTTTCGAGAAGCAGTAGAAGAGGCGCTCCAATCGAAACGCGTATCCGCAACTGGAACGGTTACAAATTACCTCGTCGCGCTCCTCGCCGACTACGCACTGCCACAAAACGACAACAGCGACCTTGGTAAGCCGCTCGCGTTCCAGCTCGACGAAGCGCTCCACGCCCCCGATGCGGCGGAGCGTTTCGAGAAGCTTCGACTACTTGGCGATAGAGTCCTTTACTCGTGTGGCTTCTTCGCTGATCACTTTGAAGCGCGCGGACTCGACCAACGCTACCTCTACACCATCGGAACGCGCGCCTATGGAACCGCCGCTTCTATGCTCCGCGGTGGCAACGAAACCGACGCAACCGTTGCCGTGTTTCCTGAATTGGCGAGTCGATTCGGTCAATACGTCGACGTCGTTCACGACGTGGCTGACGCAACCGCTGCAATGGGCGCCGATTCACCCGGCCGTTTGCTCAAAGTGTACGAACTCTGGCAACGCACTGGCAGCGAGCGACTCGCGAGGGAGTTGTCGTCACAGGGACTCGTGCCCGGACGCAAGGTGTCGGGCCTGCAGTGAGCACGAAGTTACTCGAAGGCAACGGCGTCGGCTTTGTGCGCGAGCGTAAGCTTGCGGCAGCGGTGCAAAGCTCACTCGAGCGCGTCTATGGAATCGATCGCACAGCGGATGTCGAAGCGTTTTTGCAATCGTCCGAGGGCGAGCGCGAACGTGTGCTCGTACGACTCGCCGACGACGGCGCGATGGAAATCGCGGTGCGGGTACCTGCGCTGCAAAATAGTACCGACGAAGATACATTTGATCCGCTCTGCCAGCTTATCGAAGGCGTGAGTCACTTTGTTTACCTGACGGAGTGCGCACGCACGGAGCGAACAACGACGCAGCTTGAGCTCGAGCTACAAGCCGAGGTGGACAAGTATGTGATCTTGGCGAGCTCGATCAACGAGCTAACAGAGAAGAAAAGCTCCATCTTGCGAAGGCGGCTCTTTGAAGAAGTGACCTTTGCGCACGAAGCGTCGAGCCTCGAGGGTGAGCGCTACAGACAAGCGAACACGATGGCGCACCGATTCGTGAGGCACATCGAGCAAATGTACCTGGGTGAGCGACGAATTACGGAGTGTCGATCGCGATTGCGATCGTTTTTTCACGCGGGGCAGGAAGAGAAGCTGCGGGCTGCTCGCGGGGCGTAACGATCGGTTGTGAAACACGCGGACACTTGGAAACTCGGTGCGTCACACGCTAGAACTTCGCGATGACGTTGGATCGTTGTTCGGCGCTTCTCGTTTTGACGGTGGTCGCATGTGCGCCGGCGAACGTACCCACGAAGGTAACGCCTGAACCGGCAGTGGAAGCGGAAACGTCGCACGCGCCAGCGGTCGCATCTCCCGTTTCGGCGACGGCTCCTCCCGCGCAGTGTTTCGATCCGTTTGCCAATGATGTTCGAGACGACGAGACCGCTGCTTGCGCGAACAGCGCGTGCGTATACGAACTCGCGAAGAGTCGCTTTCGGAGCAAGCATTATGCGAAGGCGGCACCTGCGTTTCGCAGGGTCGCACTCGCTGAGCCCCGCACCGAAACATCGGCATACGCAGCTCTGTTGTATCTCGAGTGCGCCAATCGCTTGCTTACCGGCGGCCCACAAAAAATGGCGGACGCGGCGGCGGCGGCTCGCCCTTCATGCATCGACGAGATGAACGAGACACTACCGGAGCTCCTTGCGCATGTTTGCAAGACATCCGAAGACGAACGCTCAGAGCCGTGCAACGTGCTCACGCGCATCGAGGCTGATCTAGCGCGCTCTCGAGCGGAACACCTTGTCGTTCGCGCCGACAAGGGCGAAGCGAATGCGTCAGCGCTCTACCGTCAGGGTGGCGACGCGTACATGGCGTTCTTCGACGAGCGATGCGCCTTTGTTCGCCACAAGAAGAAGACCGAAGCCCCTCGTCGATGGACCGCTGACTTGCACTGTGACGAAATGGCGTACAACGCCATGAAGGCCTACGCGGCAGGCGGTGTAACTGATCGTGCGCTCGCTGCGCGCGCGGCCCTTCTGAATCCGGACAATCGACTGGAATCAACGGCGCTCGCAAAGCGTGCGGCAGCGACTCAGATTCCGTGAGCGGCGAGCAGTTTGAAGCGCCGCGGTCGGCCAAGAAAGAGAAGGTAACGGCACCGTCAAGCCAACAGCATGGCTTCTCGATTCGTCAGGTATCTTGAGCAACCTACTTGGCGCCTCGACGCGTCGCCGAGTCCTGCGCGCCGTTACACGGGGCAGGAAGAGAAGTCGCGGTTCACGCCCACTGCTTTGGCGAGCCCTCTGTGTTCCGACGCAACCAACACACCACGCCAAAGTACGCAGCTCCCAACACCACTGCGACGCCGACAAGCCTTGGAAACGCGATCAAAATGTGGAGCATCGACCGAAGTTCTTGCAGGTCGCGATCGGTCGATGACGCAGTAAACAGATCGCGAGCATCGAGCGAAAGCCAAATCGCGCTGCTGACAATGATGCCTTGCCGCAGAGACAACCACAAACGGCGACCCGTCGATTCGTGCTCCACAATCATCAGCACGAGGAGTGAAAGCAAGACCGCCACGAGAATCGCGACAGCAAACCACCCGATGTTGAAAGGCGCCTTCATTAACAAGGCATGTAGCCCGCACGCGCCAAGACCCGCGCTCGCTGCAGCGCAACCCCCAATAGCTTTTCTGATCGACGGGATCACAGCTCCAGGACCCAATTCAAGCGTTCGCGAGATTTCATTTTGGCTTCGTCAATATCTACGCTCGGACGTCGACACCTTGCAGAGCGCTGCGTGCCCAAACCATTGATGCTTTGGATCGACAAAAATCTCACCCACGACAAACCCAGTCTTCGCCCAAGCAAGACCGTCACGCGCTCTTCGCAGTTGCCAGGTTCGTGCCCGACGGAGGGTAGAAGCACGATTGAACGTGAAGGACATCGTCAAGACCGTCGCCGTCGACATCACCCGCAACCGCCAAGCCAGCACCGAAAGTTGTTGCGTCGTTGAGGTAACTAGGCGCTTTATCGCGATCGGTGCCTTTGGATCAGGCATATTTTCTAAGCTCCTTTGCGCTTGTTTCGGCCGTGCGCATCCACATTGAGCTTCGACACCTCGTTCGCTCAATTATTCAGAACGCGTCAGCCGTCACCCTGATTTGGCGGAACATGCGCGTGCTGGCGCGTGCGACAAGAACTTGTCAGAGCACGTCACATTCGCGCCGGAGCTTCACACGTCGATGTTTGACTCGCGCTCCCACGTATTATTCTTCGCCGCGCCCGAATGCGATCACGCGCGCCACGTGGCGCCTCTGTTCTCGCTCACCGTGTCCCGGCGAACGACCCAGCTTGTGGAAGAAATGGGTAGAGTGGATGACCCCAATGCACCTGCCCCCGACTTCAAAGAGCTATTGGAGGAGTTCGGCCGCGACGCGGTTGCGTTCCGCCTCGTCGGTGGATACGCGGTTGCATTTCATGGGCGTCCACGTGCGACCAAAGACATTGATCTCGTGCTCGAA
>JAHFDZ010000376.1 GCA_023248745.1 Myxococcales bacterium
GGTGGCTACCCACCCGCAATCATCCACTCGACCGAGCGTCAGCGTTACTACGACGCGCTCAAAGGTTCGAACGCGACAATGGTGCAGATCGTTCAAGAAGCGATCGACAACAGCCTTGCCTCGATCGAAAAGTTACTTGACGATCTCGAGCGACGTTTCGGCGCGAGCGCCTAACGGTGGCGCGCTCGCTCGAGTCCGCGCCGGTATCGGGTGGCATCGATGCATCCGTCACGCTCGAAGAAGTCATCGCGGTAGTCTCCGAGAAGCGGGCTCCGCTGGCCCCAGAGCTTGGTGGCTACATTGTGCTCGAAGTCGCAGGACAAGCAGAGCCTCGCGACGGCACAATTCACCCGTCGAACGTCGTACTGACCGAAGACGGCACGCTCGCCGTAGTCCACCCACGCACTGCAGCAGATGGCGATCCAGCGCTCGCGCTGCGATCCATCTTGCAAACTCTCCTCGGTGCAAGCGGCTCGACAACCCCCGCACTAACCGCGGTAGTCCGCCGAAGCGAAACCAGTTCAATCGCTAGTGTCGCCGCGGAAATTGAGGCGGCCCTCATACCCGTCAATCGCGCCGCCGGCCGACGCGCCACTGCAAGACTCGTCCGCGAAGTACGTCGCGTGCTCCTCGGAGTGGGCCGCAACGCATCAAGAGAGCGCCCAAGCACGATTCCTCCGCCCAACCACCCACTGCGCCCCTCTCGTCCACCACCGCCAGCCGAAGAGATCAAACCCGTAGCGGAAGACGAGCCGGCGAAAGACGCGGAAAATCTCAGTGAAATTCTGGGAGAGATCGCGATCGACGAGGGGCTTACTCCCGAGCCGGCGGCGGTGGTGACGTTCCAAGCAGCAGCGTCAGCGCAAACTCCTGATCCCGATCCTGATCCCGATCCTGATCCCGATCCTGATCCTGGCCCTGATCCCGATCCCCCTCTCATCGTCGCCGATTTGGACCTCCCCCCCAGCAACCCCGAACTCGTCCTCCCGGCTGTGCCTCTGCCTCCCCCAGAGCGCAGCGATGTCGACAAGTTACTTTCCCAATTCTCGACGCCGCCAACAGCTCCACGCGAATTAACTACGTTCACCGCCGAGCTGAAGAGCCTCGCGGGGCTCGACCCGACGCCGCCGCCGCCCTCTGTTGCCCCAGCATCTGCTGCCCCTTCGAGCCCTCTTCGGCCTTCGAGCGTTCCTCCCGAGCTCTCGATACCGGGACCGCCGCGCCTACCCTCGGATCTCAGTCCGCATGTTTCGCAGCGTGGAAGCGCGCCTTGGCGGTGGTTGCTTCCGATTGCAATCACTGCGGCGGCAATCGCCTACGTTGCGACGACACGCGGACGCGCACCCAATTTGGGTAGAACGCCAAGTGCAACTTCGGGCGGGGCGACCGCGTGTTTTGCGCATCTTGAGGTGACCGACATTCCAAGCAATCACGACGTCTATATTTTTGTGGGGCGTGCGCCTGCCGACATCGCCAACGTTCCGGTCGGTCCGGCGAACGATTTTGTGGCGTTGCTTGACGGCTTCGCCCCGCGTCGCGCAAGCATCATCGCAGGATCCGCGTGGGACAAGACCGCTTCCGGCCCTCGCTTCGAGCTTGCTGTTCAACTTGAACGAGGCGACGTTCTTTGGCCTGCGCTCTCCGCTTCGCCCGAAGCGCCCGTATCTGGAGCCGGCACCGTTCACGTTGTCAGCACGCCGCACAATGCGCAGATGTGGTGGCGTATCGGGTCGTCTCCGCGCGCAATCCTGGAACGCGCGCCGTGTCATGACGTTGAGCTACTTGTCGCACGTCCAGGAGGCACTCCCTCGCGTTGGGTTGTGCCACCGAGCGCATTCACGCAGGTACGACCCGGCGAATTTTCCGCCCAGGTTCGCGCGCGATAGCAGGTTGACTCGCGCCGAGTGCTCGAGCGATCCTCTTCGGATGCACACGCAAGACTTCGCGATCATTAAGGCACTCGTTCCGGTGGCTTGGGCAGATGGAGACTTTGCAAAGAGCGAGCAAGAAATGCTGCGCGCGTTGCTTGAGGCATACGGTGCGTCGACGGCCGAATGTGACGAGATGCTTGGATACGCGAGCACCAAGCGATCGCTCGATGACGTGCCGCTCGACGAGCTGTCCGCCAACGATCGTCGCATTGTACTTCAGCACGCGGTCGTGCTCGCGTTCGCAGATGGGGTCGAGTCGCCAAGTGAAACGGCGATTCTCACCGAGCTCGCGAAGCGGCTTCGCATTCCAACAGACGAAGCTGCAACGCTCATCAAGCAAAGTTCCGAACGTGCAAAGAAGCACCTCGGACTTCTGTCGGCGTAGGCCTCAAGAGAACGAAAATCGGGCCGTCAGTGTTACGAAGTCACCGCGGCCACTTGCCTCAAGTTGCGCGCCAATCCATGGAGCGAGTTCGCGCGCCATTTGAAGCCACATGCCTGCTTCGCCCGCGCGTGCAAACCTACCGCTGAGCTGACCAGAATCTGTAACGATGAGCGTTACAAATTCAGCGCCTGCAGACATTTCCCACGTGGCAGTCGCCGGCGATGCAAGCGCCGCCTGCGCCAGAACGGCATAAATGAAGAGCCGAAGTGGCTCTGCTGGCGCATAGAGTGAAATAGGGCAACGGAGATTACATTTAACCGATAGCCCTCGCTTCCCTAGCTCGGTGCTCGCCGCCTCAGCTGCCGCGAGCAAATCGATCGACACACGAGGGGCCGTAAAGTCGAGTTGGCCAAACCGAAGAAGCCCCTGCACGAGCGGCATATTTCCAGCGTCTGTCGTCGCCAGCGCTTCGCCAATGCGGGCGCTAAATCGAGCAAACGCTGAGAGACGATCCACGCGCGCGCCGTTGATCGTCTGCAAATTTGGTGACGTTGGGAACTCGTCGACGTCGATGCCCGCTTGCATCTCTGGGGGATCGACCGCCGCAGGAAGCGAAAGGACCTCGATAGAACCCTCGATTAAGAGTTCGCCGCCGTACCAAATTGCCATCCGGCTGAGCCAGCCGCGCTCGGCGTCGGCTCGAGGAGATGCGTCGGGGCCTAATGTAACTTCGATCTTTACAAATTGACCTGCTCTGCAAATGCGGACTTCTCGCTGGTGCTCGTCTCCGAGCAGCACATAGATGACGCGTCTTAAGTCCGCATCTTCGGCCCAAACATCGAGGCCATCGCCCGGCTCGATCGAGATGCGCGCCTGGGGAAAGAGATCGCACGCGAGCGCGCTCACATCGATGCGACCACGCCTTGCCGATTGCATGGGGGCGCGATGAAGCTTCGCCAAAGTGCGCATCGCATCGTCGAGAGCATCAAGCGTCGGCTCGACTTCGGCTTCGCCCGATGGCGCTTGTGCCTTGAGCGCGAGAACCCCGTCGCGCAAGCGAACCGCAGCGCCCTGTGCCTCTTGGGTCAGGAGCCAGCTGAGTTCGTGCCGGGTTAGTCTTCCTCGCGTCACTGACGAGAGCATAACGGTCTACAAGAGCGCGTGTCACGTCCGCATCACGCGGGCGCGAGCGTTTGACGAAGACGCGCACTCGAGCCACGCTCAGTCGATGCTGCTCGAGTGTACCGTCGATACATGGACAGATACCGCGACCGAGATCACCTTGCGCGGGCGCTGGCACCACGCTGAGTCGCCCGGCACCGGTGAGACGTCACTCTTGCTCAGCGCATCGGGCAACCTTATTGGTGTCGTGCTCGATGCGGCGAACGGCGCGCGATTCATCGCGATGAGGGGGCGCCACGAAGACGTGGCAACGCAAGTTCCGCACGCCGTACGGTTCAAGGCGTTGGGGAGCGAGCTCCAAGTGGTGATTCCTCGAACGGGAATTGGAGCTTCGCTTCGTCAAGATTCGAGATAGTCAACGTGCTTTCTTTGTTTTCGCCTTCGCATCCACGGCGGAGCTCGAAGCGCCAACGGGAAAGTCTTGATAGCCAGGGCACTCTGCGGAGAGACCCCCACCCAGACTTGCGGAAGCGCCAGAGAGCGAAACGTCGAGCGTCCCTTTTTTCACGACTTGCGCAATCACCTCGGGCGTGGCGACAAGCGCGGCGATCTTGAGCTGCGCAAGCGCAGTCGTGAGCATCCGCGAAAGGTACGGCAGAACGATCGCGCGGATGTCCGTGCGATGCAGCGCAAGATCTGCGACGCGGAGACCCTCGTGTGTTGATGAGGCGACAACGGCGATCGGTTCACCCGAGGTCTTGGGAACCTTCGCGAACTCGACCACAGTCAACTTTCCTGACGGCAAAGCTCCCGCGGCAATTGGCGCGAAAACCAAGTCGGAAGGGGGTGGCAACTGCTTCTTGTCACGAATGATGAGCACATCGTCGGTCGGAAGCTCGCGAGGAAGTGTTACGCGTGGAGGACGTTTGAACCCACGCGGATCACCAATCTGGCCCGCAGCAGCAGCGAAAGCCACTGTCTCGGGAGATGCGACAAGTACGCGACCATTACGACAACCTGGATCGAGTTCGGTCGTTCGAATGCTGATGCCGCCTTCGGGTGGCGCATACAGATCTCCTCGAAGGGCGCGACGATCGGGCTCTACGAGACGAACACCCGTTGCGATGAGCGCTTGAAGCGCGCCCGTCGACGCGAGCACTTCGAGCGCCTGCCTTGAAGGCCACGCAAGCAAAAGATCAAGCGACGGAAGTACCCGCTTAGACGCTAGCAGCGCCGCGACTGCCGCAAGATCGCGAAGGGGCGCACCGAAATCGCCCCCAAGCACTGCCTGGCGAATTGGCGTGCCGTTCAACTCTCGAACGGTGCGAACAG
>JAHFDZ010000127.1 GCA_023248745.1 Myxococcales bacterium
CTCGAGACGCTCAAGGGCAAGACGCGCCTCATCGGACCCAACTGCCCCGGCATCATTACGCCCAGCGAATGCAAGATTGGCATCATGCCGGGCCACATTCACAAGGCAGGTAACATCGGTGTGGTGTCAAGGTCAGGCACCTTGACATACGAAGCCGTTGGTCAACTTACTTCACTAGGTGTTGGGCAATCAACGTGCATCGGCATCGGTGGCGATCCCGTTGCAGGTATGGACTTCGTCGACGTGCTCGAACTCTTTCAAGCCGATCCGAACACGCACGGCGTCATCATGATCGGCGAAATCGGCGGAGGCGCTGAAGCGCGCGGTGCCGATTACATTAAGGCGCACATGACAAAGCCTGTAGCGGGTTTTATCGCAGGCGCCACCGCGCCACCGGGCAAGCGAATGGGTCACGCCGGTGCGATCATCAGTGGTGGTAACGACACGGCGGCGGCAAAGATCAAGAAGCTCGAATCGTGTGGCATCAAGGTGGCACCAACGCCGAGCGACATGGCGAGCACGCTGATGTCGATGATGAAGAAGTAGGCAAGAAGTCAATTTTCTTGCCGTTCCAAGCCCGGGTCGCTTCTTCGGCCTGGGTTTCTGACACATTCGTGCGGGAACTTCGCGGGTGATTCGGTTATCAAGGACAACGTGCGAAGCGTGGTCCGTTGGGCAATCTCTGCAATCGTAGCGATGACAATCGCGGCGTGCGGTGGTGCGCAGCACGCGATTGTTCGAGCCGAGACCGCGAGAGATGCGCCAAGACGCGCCTTGGGCGAATCTGCGCTCACCCTCGACGAAGAGATTGAGGCCGCTCTCTTAGCGAGTGAAGCATGCGACATGCAGAGTGCAGCGTCATGCGCCGAGCTTGCTGCGCGCTACCAGTATGGGCGCGGCGTTGAACAGAGTGAGGCGATCGCAGCGCGCTTCTTCGAACGCGCTTGTAACGGCGACCACGTTTCGTCGTGTACATGGATCATCGCAAAGTCGCTTGAGCCCGACTCATGGCGTGTTGCGGGAAGCACCGCTCATGCGTCCGAAGTCCTTGCGCGCGCATGTGGCGAGGGTGACGCAGACGCTTGCGCCACGATGCGCCACACTAAAAGCGCCGTAAAAAAAGTGCCTTAGAACACCAACTGAAGCGCTCGAAACATGAAGCCCGGTCGGTTCGAAAACGATTCGATCACGCCTGTCTCGGTAAAGCCCATTGACAATAGAAGCCGCGCGTTCGCATCGGATGCGGTGACGAGAATCGACTTCGCGCCCTCTTCTCGCGCAGCCTCGATGCGCACGCGATTGAACTCGCGGCCTAAGCCCATGCCGCGTGCTTTCGAAGAGACGACGAGCTTACAAAAGTGAGCCGATGGCAAGGGGAGGGTGCGTTCGTGGCGAAGCCAAAGGTAACCATCAGGGTTGTCCTCGAGCGTCGCATGCATCGAGAGGCGCGCTGAGCCGATGAGGTCGTCACCGTCGAAGGCGAGCCAGTGGCGCGCCTGATAGTCAAGTGGCTCAAGCCACACGCCGTTCGGAAATTGCGACTCGTCGACCCTCGTTTCGGCGCGCCACACCTCAAAACGGAGACGCCCGATTTGTTCCAAGTTCTGAAGGTCGTGCTTGGAGACTTCGTGGACGGCAGGTGTCTTCATCGCAACGTAAGTGCAACCTCAAGGCCGCAATCGGCTCAGGTAAGTGCACATGGAGGCGAACGTCGACGTCAAGCAACCCCACGAACGGCCATGATATGCCTTGCGACACGAAAAAAACGGCCCCTTGTGCGATCGCGAGGTTGCAGCTGCGAGCACTCTTTTCTATGACGACGTCGTCCATAGAGGAGAAAATCATGCCTTCCGAACGTACGTTCTTCATCATCAAGCCCGACGCTGTCGAAAAGAAGTCTGTCGGCGCCATCTTGGCTCGCATCGAGCAAGAGGGTTTCAATCTCCTCGCCCTCAAGCGTGTGCATCTTTCACGCAAGCAAGCTGAAGGCTTCTACGCAGTTCACCGCGAACGCGGCTTCTTCAACGAACTCGTCGAATTCATGACCCGCTCGCCGGTCGTCATGGGCGTCATCGAGAAAGACGCAGCGATGACCGCTTGGCGCAGCCTGATGGGTGCAACCGATCCAGCCAAGGCTGAAGCGAACACGATTCGCAAACTCTTCGGCTCCAACGTCGGCGAGAACGCAACCCACGGTAGCGATTCTGTCGACAACGCGAAGATCGAAATCGCGTATTTCTTCGCTGCAAGCGAAGTTGGCTGAGTCCGCCTTTGTCACCGCAAGCGAAGTCGGGCTAGTCCGCCTTTGTCATCACAAGAGAAGCGCGCGCCCTCGCTCATGGGCGCTGAGGATCCACAATGTCTCTCGACACCCTTCGCGCGCGCATTGAAGCTGCAACCGCCGATCGCGCGTTGCTCGCAAACGCAGACACCCAAGCCGCCATCCGCGAAGTCATCGACCTGCTCGATCGCGGCGAGATTCGCGTCGCAACGCCGCCCTCGTCGCCAGAAGGCGAGTGGACGACTAACGCGTGGATCAAGTCGGCCATCCTCTTCTACTTCGGCATTCAGCCCATGCAGAAGATCGAGCTTGGCCCGTTCGAGTACCACGACAAGGTACCGCTCAAACGTAACCTCGACAGTGCCAAAGTCCGCTTGGTCCCACCCGGCATGATTCGCTACGGCGCATTTCTCGAACCCGGCGCACTCGTGATGCCCGGTTACGTGAACATCGGCGCGTACGTTGGCTCTGGCACGATGGTCGACACATGGGCGACGGTCGGGTCTTGCGCTCAGATTGGTCGCGACTGCCACCTGTCAGGCGGCGTCGGCATCGGTGGCGTTCTTGAACCCGCGCAAGCGCAGCCCGTCATTGTCGAAGACGGCGCGTTCCTTGGCTCGCGCGCCATCGTTGTCGAGGGCGTACGCATCGGCCGTGAAGCCGTCATCGGCGCCGGCGTGGTGCTCACCGGGTCCACGACGATCATCGATGTGAGCGGTAGTCAAGCAGTGGAATCAAAAGGCTACGTGCCTCCACGCAGCGTTGTCATTCCTGGCACGCGCACCAAGAAGTTTCCTGCGGGTGAGTACGGCATTCCATGCGCGCTCATTATCGGGAAGCGAAGCGAGAGCACCGACAAGAAGGTGAGTCTCAACGCGGCCTTGCGCGATTTCGGCGTAGCGGTCTGATTTCTGGTCCTCTGGCCTGATTCAATTCGCGCACCACTCGAGTAGCTTGGCTTCATCATGTCCGCCGAAGCTTCAACACTTGACCAAACCCTTCTTTGGCTCTGCGCGATTGATTCGCCCATCGGTGAGGAGCGCGCGCTTTGCGACGCGGTCATCGAACGCTTCAAAAATGTAACACTCGCCGCACCTATTCGACGTTACGGCGACTCGATCGTCGTCCCATGGCTTCGCGGCAAAGCCGACGCAAGCGGTCAGCCCGCTCCACACATCGTCCTCGCGGGACACCTTGACACCGTACGCACCGAGAATGGGCCTGCACGCATCGAAGGCGATCGCTGTTTCGGCTCGGGCTCAAGCGACATGAAGAGTGGCCTCGGGATCATGCTCACCTTGGCCGAATCGCTGCTGCCAAAAGACGTGCCGTTCAACGTGACGCTTGTCTTCTACGCGCGCGAAGAGGGGCCCTTCAACGAGAACGAACTTGGCCCCGTGCTTGACCTAGACCCAGAGTTGCATGCGGTTGATCTTGCAGTTTGCCTCGAGCCCTCTGACAACAAGCTTCACCTCGGGTGCACCGGTTCGATTCACGCACGCGTCACTTTTCTCGGCAAGACGTCGCACAGCGCAAGGCCATGGCAAGGTGTCAATGCGGTTTACAAAGCAGCGCCCTTGCTGCTGCGCCTCGAACAATTGAAGCCTGTCGAAGTTACATTAGGCGGCATGCTTTACCGGACCGTGACGTCGGTTACCCAAGCGAACGACGGCGCTCGCGGTCGTAACGTCGTTCCCGATCGCTTCGTGCTCAACGTGAACCATAGGTTTTCTCCCGATCGAACGCTCGAGGGCGAGCAACAGTACCTTCGCGATCTCGTGGGCGACGTCGCCGAGATCGAGTTTACCGACCTTAGCCCGTCAGCTCCTCCGTTTCGTGATCACCCATTAGTTCAGAAACTTGTCGATTGTGGTGTTCGATCCATTGAGCCCAAGCAGGCGTGGACGGATGTTGCGCGGTTTGCCGCGCTGGGCATTGCAGCGGTCAATTTTGGCCCTGGCGAGAACGCTCAAGCGCATCAGAAGAACGAGTCGACGTCGTTGCCACTCCTCCACGAGGGATACGCGATCATGCGTCGTTGGCTCACAACGTAGGTCTTGCGGATCACATGAATCTGCCGGAACTGGCGACAAGTTCAAAAAGCGGCATACGATACTTCGTAAGATGCCGAGGACGATGACGCACCCCGTGGCCCTCGCTTTTGTTGCCTTGGTTGCGTCGGTCGCACTCTCGGGCTGCAAAATGCTTCACGACTACTATACGAACGAGCCTGACACCGGGCCCGCACACGGTCATGGTCATGGCGGCGATGCGGCTCACGGTGACCATGGTGATCATGGTTCGCACGACAGCGACGCAAGCGACCATCATGCGGCCGTAGATGGCGGTGCGTCGGCCGCTGCGTCGGGCCCGCCAGTGCCGGCGCTGCCTGCGTCAACTGTGGTCGACGGCGAAGTCCACTGCACCAATCCGCGGCATCTTGCGTTCTCGGGCAAAGGCGGCAACTTCTGTGCGCTTCCTTGTCGCGGTGCGGGATTCGACCAAGACTGCCCCGACGGCGCAAAGTGTAGTGCCAACGCGCCCATGGTCGAAAAAGGGAAGCTTGGCGCGTACAAGAGCTACTGCGTTTCCAAGATCGTCGACGGTGGCGTCGACTCCGGAACGGTCGTCGCAGTCGATCCGGTTAGCGTGCCGATCGTCGACTCGGGCGTTGTTGTCGCAGAACTCGTCGACGGCGGCCTGCGAGCCATTTCTGAGAGCGATGGCGGTAACATCCACGATGTGGCGCGATCGCTAAGGGGCCGGATCAAGAAAAAGGAACCCGCGCCGCATCATTAGTCAATGCCCTTGTCTATCGGTGGTTTCGACAACCACGGTGTCCTCTTCGGCATCGAAGCGAAACACAGCGCAGTGTTGTCGGTTTTCGATCTTGAGCGATCGCTTGCCGAAGTAGAGCGTAGTGCCTTCGAATGCGGTTCCATACGCGCGCACGACACCCGACGGTGGCGGAATCGACTTACGGGATTCAGACGCAAGAGCCGAGGGTCGCGTCATGGCCGAGGCTACATTCGAAGGTCGTTTGGTGGGAGCGCTGGTCGCGCGCGATGTTCCAGGTGCAACCGATGTACCTGTAGGCACCAGTGTTGCCGCACCAGGACGAAACGACTCGCGAAAATCGATCTCGCGTTCGATGCGGTGAATCTCGCTTTTTGCGTCGCTCAAACCGCGTCCTTTGGCTTGCAGGAGCAACTGATGAACGCGCGCGTTTTCCTTCTTTTGCTCTTCGATACCGGTTTGCAATTGGTGCTCATCGAAAAGGTGTCTCGCGCTCATTCCGATCGTGATTGCGGTTGGAACCGCGTGCTCTGATCCGATGCAAAACGAGGAGACGTCGTGAAGTGCGAACAGCTTGCCGCCGATAATGCCTTTGGCTCCACTGCGCCCGGTGAGCTTGAAGTTGCGACAGCCACTAACTACCGACTGCACGATTGCGTCGGCGACGGTGATGTCGCCATCGGCTTGAAGGAGCGAGTCTTGCACAAACTTCGCCGAGATATCCCCGCGCGCGAGGACGCGCGATTGTCCGACGATGCCGCCATTAACGATCACGTCGCCATCGGCGCGGATTTCGGCGCCTTCTACTAGGCCGTTAATGACGAGGTTGCCTGTGGCTTCGACGACGAAACCAGGAAGAACGCTGCCGCTAATTTGCACGTTGCCTGGGTAACGGATGTTGCCAATTTTGTAGTCAACATCACCGCTGACTTCGAAAAGTCGGTCGACAGAGATTTTGCGATCAGCCACAAACAGGTGACCAGCGATCTGCGCACGCAGTTCGGTTCCATCTTGCGAGACCAAGATGTTTTTCCCGGCGGACGGCTTATTGTCAACTGTCTTGACGGGCTTAATATCTTGGCCAAAGACGTCGATGCCCGGTTCACCCCGCGTTGGAGGAAGCCATCGCGCGATGAGTTGATTTGCGGCGACTTCAACGAAGGCACGACGCTCACGAAAGTCGATGCGGTTGTGTTCATCGGTCGTTCCGGCTTTCTGCTTTTCACCGGTGAGGTCAACAAGCCATTCGATGCGTCCGTCCGATGAAGGCGTAGCGGGAATGCCAATCGCAACGGTCGCGTCGATAAGTTCACCATGTTGACGAATGGCATCCGCTGCGGCGTGAACCAGGGCAGTGCCTGCGCGTACAATGCCCTCCCGTCTAAGCAGCTCGACGATTTCGTCGGACGTGGGCAACACCTCATCGGCGCTCGCGCGCTTGAAATCGAATGCGCAACGCATCTTGTCGGCGCCGACGACGATCCGAGGAGGCATAGTCTAAAGGATACGCCCGGATGGCGTAGCGTCGAGGGACGCTGTGGGTTCGATGTGCGACATGTGACCGAATGGGTGGCGAATCGGGTTTGGTGGGTTATTGCGCGCGAACGGTGCCGACCCGCGCGCTTGCTTGAATGCTTACATCGTACCCGGTAGGAACAGGGTCATGGCCAAAACCGTGTCGCAGTACCGCTGTGAATCCTGCGGCGCAGCGTTTCCCAAGTGGATGGGCCGCTGTACCTCATGTCTCGCGTGGAGCTCGCTCGTCGAAGAGATCGCTACGACCGGCGCACGACGTTCGTCTTCCACAAAGCCTGGATCATCAAGCGCCTTACCGGTTACCGCGATCGAGGCCGACAAGCACCCGCGCATCTCAACCGGTGTCGCCGAATTCGATCGCGTTCTCGGAGGCGGAGCTGTGCGCGGAGGCATCACGCTCATCGGTGGCGACCCAGGCATTGGCAAATCGACGTTGCTCTTACAAGCCCTCGCCGGGATGGCCGCAAAAGGTAACCGATGTTTATACATTTCAGGCGAAGAGAGCGCCGCACAAACCGCCGCGCGCGCACGAAGGCTCGGCGCGACCAGTGAGCACTTGCTTGTCCTCGCCGAAAACGATCTTGCCGCAATCGAAGAGGTGATTGCGGCCGAGAAGCCCGTCGCGTTCGTGCTCGACAGCGTGCAAACGGTGCGATCGCCTGCGCTCGAAAGCGCCGCCGGAACGGTCAGCCAACTGCGCGAAGTTGCCGCACGCGTCGTCGAGCGCGCCAAACGCGACGACATCTGCGCATTTGTAATTGGTCATGTTACGAAAGACGGCGCACTCGCTGGGCCCAAAGTTCTCGAGCATCTCGTCGACACGGTGCTCTCGTTCGAAGGCGAACGTGGTCACGCTTTCCGAGCACTACGCGCTCTGAAGAACCGCTTCGGCAGTAGCACTGAGGTGGCGGTCTTCGAGATGACGAGCGACGGCATGCGCGAAGTACCAAACCCGAGCGCGATGTTCCTCGCCGAAAGGCCACGCGGCGCAACAGGCAGTGTCGTAGCCGCGACCGCCGAAGGATCGCGCGCCATGTTGGTCGAAGTGCAGGCTTTGGTCAGTACCTTTACCAATGGTCCAGGACGGCGAAACGCGAACGGAATCGATGGTCAGCGTCTCTCAATGCTCTTGGCCGTGCTCGAACGCAGAGCGGGTTATCAGTTGGGCTCTGCCGACGTGTTCGTCAACGTGGCAGGCGGCGCGCGCATCGACGAGCCTGCCATCGATCTCGCGCTCATCCTCGCGCTTGCCTCAAGCGTGCGCGATAGGCCCGTCGCCGAAGATCTCGTTATCTTCGGCGAAGTCGGCCTCGCAGGTGAGGTGCGCGGCGTGAGTCGCGCGGCGCAACGCTTTTCCGAAGCGTCCGCGATGGGCTTTCGCCGTGCGCTCGTTCCCGCCAGCGCTGTGATCGAGAACAAGAGCGACATCGAAGCCGTGGGCGTTCGGCATGTGAGCGAAGCGCTCGAATGGCTTGCACCTCATCCAGCGCGCTAAAAAGCGGGAGCAGCGATTGTTGGGGGGGTATGGGGGGATACTCGCTCGGTGAGCGTCGCTGCTCCCAAGCAACACTGTAGGGTATGAACTCACGTCGTCCAGATAAATAAAGAGTGGTCAGTCATTTTTTAATGGTTGTGTTCCGATGAATCTGTCTTCTCTGGGGTGCACCTTATGGACGTTGCGATGAGAACGCTCTTACAGGCAAGCCAAACGGTTGCAGGCGCTGCGGCAGTGGCGCTCATCGCTTTTGGTTGCGCACCTAAGGTGCCTCCGAAAGTGCCTGCGACGAGCGAAGTAGCTCCGTCCAATCAGGCGCATGCATGCAGGCAAACGCGTGCGTGGCAGCGTGATCTCGACCTGCTCGAAATTGCCGGCGAGATCGTGTTCGAGAACCGCTTGCCTCCGCGTCCATCGTTGGAGGTGGTTTCACTGGCTCCTCGGTACGAATTGCAATGCGTGTGGGTTGCAATTGATGGAGAGCCGTGGCGAGTGCTGCCCACGACCAATGCTGGCGAACGTTTGGGGCTTCCTCTTTCCGTGGGGCCGCATGAGATTCGCGCCGAGGTTTACGTGGTCCTGGATGCCGGCATTGGGATGTACGCCCGTCATAAGGGATATCGCGTTCAGATTCACGGCCAGCGATCGTTTTCGACGAGTTCAGAGATGGGCACGCTCATCCATTTGACCGTGCTTGAAAAAGGAGGCCCAACAACGCCACTTGAAGATCGCCCCACACTCACGATCGAGACGACGCAAGGCACGCCCAGTTCGTTCGCAAATCTAGAGCTCGTTGCGCTCTACGTGCAGCGCGCCATCGACGCGACCCAGGCAAGCCTTGCGCGGGCGCGTGCGGATCGCGACGTTATCCTTGCGATCTGCCTGAATGACCGGCTGCTCCGACTTGAAGCAACGCTAAGAATTGTTCACGACAAGCGGGAACTGCCCACCCACGAGCGCTCGCGTTTCGCCCCTGTGTTGTGGGCACTCGCGCGCGGCCTCTACGCCACCCAATGCGTTTGCGGCGGTGGCGGATGACGCCCAACGGGCACTCGGGTATCGCTCGTGGTCGCCATGTTCGACCGCCCAGCCTCAGACGTTCGTGACGCTTTTCTCGATTTCTTCCGCGGCCAAGGCCACGAGGCCGTTCCAAGCGCGCCCATCATCCCGGCCAACGATCCCACGCTGATGTTTACCAACGCGGGGATGGTCCAGTTCAAGGACGTCTTCACCGGCAAGGATCGCCGTTCGTACAGTCGCGCGACGAGCAGCCAAAAGTGCGTTCGTATCTCGGGCAAGCACAACGATCTCGAGAACGTCGGCGTCACAGCGCGTCATCACACGTTCTTCGAGATGCTCGGCAACTTCAGCTTCGGCGACTACTTCAAAGAAGAGGCGATTGCCTACGCCTGGGAATTGCTCAACAAAGTTTACCAAATTCCACAAGACAAACTTGTGGTCACTGTCTTCGGCGGCGATGCATCACTCGGTCTGCCTGCCGATGACGAAGCCCGAGCCATCTGGAAGAAGGTCACAGGCTACGGTGACGATCGCATCATCGATATGGGCATGAAGGACAACTTCTGGTCGATGGGCGATACAGGCCCTTGCGGACCATGCACCGAGATCCACTTCTTTCACGGCGACGGTGCCGACCTCTCCAAATTCCACGACGAGCCCATGCCCGACGGTCGAGGGTGGATGGAAATTTGGAATCTCGTCTTCATGCAGTTCGATCGTACAATCGTGAACGGCGCGCCCAATCTCGCACCACTGCCCAAGCCTTGCGTCGACACGGGCGCTGGGCTCGAACGCGTTGCAGCGGTCGTCCAGGGCAAGTCGAGCAACTACGACTCTGACTTGCTCCGCGCCCTCGTTGACAGAGCCGCATCCCTATCTGGCAAGCCGTATGGCGGCACCCTTGCTCCTGACGATGTGTCGATGCGCGTCATCGCCGATCATGCGCGCACTGCGGCGTTTCTCATTTCAGAAGGTGTGTACCCCGATCGCGCAGGTCGCGAGTACGTGCTTCGCCGTGTCATGCGTCGCGCAATTCGGCATGGTCATCGCCTCGGCATCAAGAAGCCATTTTTGCACGAAGTCGCGCTCGACGTCGTGCGCCTCATGGGCAGTCACTACCCTGAGCTCGAGCAGCGCAAGGCAAGCATCGCGTCCGTCACCGAACAGGAAGAGGTCCGCTTTCGCGAGACGATTGAGCGTGGTCTCAAGTTGCTCGACGAAGAGATCGAACAAATGGGCGGTCGTGGTGCGCGCACGCTTTCGGGCGAAGTGGTCTTCAAGCTCTACGACACGTTCGGCTTTCCGCGTGACCTCACCGAAGTGATTGCAAGTGAACGCGAACTCACGGTAGACGGCGACCGGTTCGAATCCCTCCTTGACGAGCAGCGCAAGCGAAGCGAAGGCTCTAAGGTCGGAGACGCGGTTGTCGAAGACGTGTGGCGAGGCGCACTCGACGCGGTGCGTGTGGCAAACAAAGACGGCGTCCGATTTTCTGGTTACGAACGCGAAGAAGGCACCGCGAAGATTGTCGCGATCGTTTCGTCAGGCGCGCTCGTGAATGAGGCGAGTGTTGGTGACGAAGTCGCAATCGTTACAGACGAGACACCCTTCTACGGTGAGTCTGGCGGTCAAGTGGGTGATCGAGGAACGATTCGCGGTGCCGACGGCTCCTTTGCGGTCGATGTCGCCGATACGCAAAAACCACTTGCGGGCCTCTTTGTACACTTCGGCAAGGTGGTTGACGGAACCGTTCGAACCTCTGCAAAAGTCGACCTCCGCGTCGACCAAGCTGCACGAACCGCGACGCGTCGCAACCACTCGGCCACGCACCTCTTGCACTGGGCGCTTCGCACGGTCCTCGGTGATTCGGCGACACAAAAAGGCTCGCTCGTTGGGCCCGACCGGTTGCGGTTCGATTTTTCACACGGCACAGCGGTAACGGACGAACAACAGAGGCGCATCGAGGATCTCGTCAACCAGAAGATTCTCGCAAACGCACCCGTCGTGACCGAAGTGCTTTCAATGGATGATGCGCGCAAGAAAGGCGCGATGGCGATGTTCGAAGAAAAGTACGGCGACGTTGTTCGCGTGTTGACGATGACGAATGACTCGGTCGAACTATGTGGCGGGACGCACGCTCGGGCGCTTGGCGAGATCGGACTCTTCAAGATCGTCAACGAGGGCGGCCTCGCCGCAGGCGTGAGGCGTATCGAGGCAACGACCGGTCTCAACGCGCTCAGTTATTTGCGTCAGGTAGAAGGTACGCTCAAGACGGTGGCCAAAACGATGAAGGTCAACACGGTTGACATTTCTGACAAACTCGACAAGGTGCTTGATCACGAGCGCGCCCTCGAAAAAGAGGTCGCCGATCTCAAGCGCCAAGTCGCGATGGGTGGTAGCGGCTCGGGAGGCGGCGGAATCGATGCCATGATCGCAAGCGCACGCGACATCCCTGGCGGAAAGGCCGTAAGCGTGAAAGCCCCCGTTGCCGATGCAGCGACATTGCGCGAGCTCGCGGACAAGCTCCGCGACAAATTGATCGACGCTGTCGTCCTCGTGGGTGCTGTTTCCGCAGGAAAGGTGTCGCTCGTGCTCACGGTCTCAAAGTCACTGCTCGATCGGTACAAGGCGGGCGAGTTGATAAAGAAAGTTGCCGAAATCGTAGGCGGCTCCGGTGGCGGTCGACCCGACATGGCGCAAGCTGGCGGTACGCAAACCGATAAGCTCGACGAAGCACTTGCGGCGTTCTACCAACTCTTTGGTTAATCAAGTTGATAGTTTCAGTTCTTGACCCTTCTATCGCGATCACCGTTCTCAAACGCACGCCTCTTCTCTATGCGGCAGGCGCCAACATCGCGGAAGATAGACCCGCGTATGCGCGCGCCGCTTCTGGCATTTGCCGATGGGGCGATCACCTTATTGTGATTCAGGATGACGCAAACTGGTTTGCTTCAATCGACGAGAGCGGTTGTGTTTTCCCCATTGCGCTACCTCGAGGAAGGGGAGGCTTGCGGCTGTTCGACGATATTCGCGGAAACAAGGCGGACAAGCTTGATCTCGAGACGTGCACGGTTGTCACCGCTGGCGATAGGCGCGCGCTGCTCGCGTTTGGGTCGGGCTCAACCTTGCAGCGTGAGCAAGTGGTCATGCTGAACGCGCAAGGCCTTCGAATCGTCACTGCACATGCGCTTTATCAGTCACTTCGAGATGCCAAGGAGTTCTCTGGAAGCGAGCTGAACGTCGAAGGTGTCGTTGCTTTCGACAAAGAAGTCGTGCTCTTCAACCGAGGGAACGGTCTCGGTGCCGCCGTAAACGCAACATGCAATCTGAACGCCGAAGAATTGCTTCACTATCTTGACGATCCGACGTTGCGCCCACCACCATTGGCAGAAGTACGCATGTACGACCTTGGCTGCCTAGGCGATACGCGCCTCACCTTTACAGACGGCGCGATGTTCGACGGCCAACTCGTCTACGTGGCAGCTGCAGAAGCGTCGCCTGATGCCGTGCAAGACGGACCCGTTGCCGGCGTTGCGATCGGCGTCTTGGGTGAGAGGCCTCGCTACGGAATCGTGCGCGACGCGAGCGGTGCTGATGTGTGCGCCAAGATCGAGGGACTGTTTCACGACCGTGGCAGGTGGCTTGCCGTTGTCGATTCCGACGATTCAGCGCGCCCAGCAGAGTTGCTCGAGCTGCATATTTCAGGATTCTGACCCATCGGGTGACGCCATGCGTTTTGCGATGGCGATCGGCTCCTTAGGGCCGACAAAAGAGCCTCCGATCTGTGGGAACGAGCTGGCTCATCGGAAACGGATGACGTGCTCGAGCTTGAGGCACGGAATGCAAATGCGCCATTAGTCCTCGCCGCGAGACGCTCGTTTGCGACGCTCAATGCTTGCCCGCAAGATCGGCGGCACGTAAATCGCCTCGATATCGAAGTGCGACAGTGCCTCTGCGACCACGCCAATTTTGTCGATGAGCGGGAGTCCCGCATCCATGACGACAAGCGATTGTCCATGTACTTTGCACAGGCCACCTTTGCCCTCGATAACCTGCAGGTCGAAGGGTTCTGAACGGACTTCAATGCCCATGCGTGCCGCAAGGGCTATCAGCTCACGCAGGATGCGCTCGGGCGGCACCCTTCTTCTATCGCCTGGTCGGCAAGAAGCGGCAAGTGTTGGCCCATGTGCGTATGTTTGTGCAGGCGTGCGACGTCATGAGGTGATCGGTCGACTGTGACTGCACTTCACACTCCATGGGTGGATCGCGCTGAATGCGCCGACAGTACCTAGACGAACCAACCGTGTTGTGAGACCATTTTTCCCGCGGGCGCGTCTAACGCGCGTTCGCAGGTTTCTTTCGAGCGTGTGGAAACGCCCGCTCCACCGCAACAATGCGGAACTCTCGCACATGACCGAACCTTCTCGCGCGCTAGCTCCTCTTGGTCCCGGAGCGGTCCTTAACGACCGTTACGAGGTGCGTCAGAGCTTGGGTAAGGGCGGCATGGGAGAGGTGTTCCTTGCGTACGACCGCACGACGCAACAGTCGGTCGCGCTCAAAATTGTGCGCGAAGAATCGCGCATGCCTG
The DNA here is from genome assembly GCA_023248745.1 of Myxococcales bacterium. Lineage (GTDB taxonomy): Bacteria > Myxococcota_A > Polyangia > Polyangiales > Polyangiaceae > JAHFDX01. Next base: position 13,717 of record JAHFDZ010000127.1, read on the forward strand.
GCGACGACGAAGCCCTTCGCCAAGAGCTGCTTCTCGCGCGTTCGGTGAGCCATCCGCACGTTTGTCGCGTTCACGATCTCGCGCCGTCACCCTACGGACCCATGCTGGTCATGGAGTACATCACCGGCCAGACGCTTCACACGCACATCCGTCGCAAGAAGGCGCAAGGTGGCTACACATCCGATGAGTTCCGCCGTCTTGCCCAAGAGACAGCGTCGGGCGTTGCGGCCATTCATGCGCAGGGGCTCGTTCACGGCGATCTCAAACCCGGCAACGTGATGGTCACCACCAACACTGACGGCAGCTTTGGCAAAGCGGTGGTGCTCGACTTCGGCTTCGCAAAAGAACGTGCGCGCTTGAGCGCAAGGCGTCCCGGTGCACCTCCAGACGGCGGCACGCCCAACTATATGTCACCTGAGCGGTTACGTTCTGGTGGCGCCTCGCCGGAAGACGATACGTACGCGCTTGGGCTCACGCTCCTCGAGATGTGGACGTGCCGCGTGCCCGAGCCCGGCTACCGCCCGCGCGCAAAAACGATGCGCCAGCAGATCATGTTCGACGTGCCTGCGGGTCTGTCGATCGACGAGATCAAACAGGTCTTTCGCTGCTTCTCCGACGACCCCACGCAACGCTTGCCTGCGCGCCACTTACGGTTTTTCAATCCGATGGCGCTCACCACCAACCCGGTTCAACTTCCGCGCGAACGCCTCGACCCCGGTCCGCCGCCGGGGCGCAGTGCAACACAGTCGTTCGTGCCAGGGCAGCAAGCGCTGATCGCAACGTTTGCGACCAACGCGCAAGAATTTGTTGGCGAGATCATTCCGCTATCGAAGCCCACGATGACGATCGGTCGTCGCGCCGAAAACGACATCTGGGTTCCTGAAGCCACCGTGAGCGGCCATCACGCGCAACTCAAATGGCAGAACGCGACGTGGGTCGTCGAAGATCTCGGTTCGACGAACGGCACGTACGTCGATCACACCTACGAGCGTCGCAAGCAGGTCAACTGGATGCACGGTGTTGACGTGCAGTTTGGCGAGCTGCGGCTCAAGCTTGTATCGTTCGTACAAGACAGCGCAGGTCATCGCCGCGCCAAGACTTACTTAGGCAAACGCGACGGACTCACCGGTCTTCTGCGCCGCGAAGAATTGCTGCGTGCGCTCGACGAAGAAGCTTCGTTCTCCGAATGGGTCGAGGCACCATTGACCATTGCGCGTTACGAATTGCGCGGCCCGAATCGCAACGCATCCGACAGGCCCACGATTCTCGAGATGCTTGCGCTCCGTCGCGTTGCCACGCGCGTCGTCGAGCTCACGGACGTGCTCATTCTTTCGCTCATTCCTGTTGTGTCGGGTCGAAGCGGCCCGTTGCGCTTTGCAATCGCAATGGTTGGACCAAACTTGCAAGATGCACGCAATTTGGTCGAGCAAGTGGTGGGTCAAGTTCAAGGACTATTGCCCGAAGGGATGGAGCTCGCTGCGAACTTGGTGCGTTACGAGCCGGGTGTTGCGGTGCCTTCGTTGATCGATACCTGACCAACCTTGAGCGCTGCCTCGAGGTTGAGGCCGAAGCATCTTCGCGGCGGGCGTGAACACTTTTGCGTTTGCGTTCAACCAACGGCCCGTTGTGAACGCCATACTCATTGCTGCTGCGCTTGGGACTCTTTCGGCGACCGTGTCTGCAGGCGAACGGTCTCTCCCGTTAGCCGCGATCCATTGGACCGCAGCTTCCGCGGCCTGCGCTGACGAAGCGACGGTCAAACGTGCTGTCGAAAGGCAGTTGGGTCGACGCGTATTTGCTTCGGATGAACATGCCGATGTTCACCTCTATGGCGATGTCGCGCTTGGTCGCGATGATCGATGGCACGCCTCGCTCGTTACGCGCACGAAAGAAGGGGGCGTTGTCGGAAGTCGCGCGATCACGAGCGCGACTTCTGATTGCTCGTCACTCGACGCGAGCGTGACGCTTCTTGTCGCGCTCGCGGTTTCTCCTCAGGTCGAGCGCTCTGCTCCTGCACCGGCGTTGCCAACGATCGAACGTCCTGTGCAAAGCGCGCCAAAAATCCGCAAAGCGTCCTGGGAAGGTGCGGCGCGTCTCGGGGGCGGTGTCGCTGTTGGGCTCTTGCCTGCCTTTGCTCCTGGGGTGATTGCGGGCATCGAGGTCCGACCACCACATTTTTTTCCTATCGATCTCAGTGCACCACTCTGGCCATCTGGCGACAGTTCCGGATCGAGTGGTGGCCGCTTCCTTATTGGCGGCGCGACGTTGAGTGTATGTCCCGGCACCGCCGTCGCGCCTCGACTGCGCGTGGCGCTTTGTGGTGGTGTCGGAGTTGGCGCTATTTGGGGTCGCGGATTCGGCTTCGACGCGAACCGCGATGCTACGAAACCCTTTGGCACTGTCGACGTTGGAGGTCGCGCAGAGATCGAACTCGCCGGTCCTGTTTTTGTCGCCGTCGCGTTGCGCGCAATCGTGCCATTTGTCCGCCCGCAGTTCGTTGTCGATGATGGGGGTGGACGCAGACAGACGATTTTTGCCATGAGCCCGCTTTCGGGCGCTCTCGATTTGCAGACTGGCGTGCGTTTTCGATGATAACCGGGCCAAGGACTCCCCAGTTCATTTTAGAGGAGCGTTGGAGTCTGCTTACCGCGATTGACAGCACTGTTGGGCCACAGCTACCTGCGCAGCACGTCGTTGAAAAGTCAAGTGCATTGACGTT
>JAHFDZ010000377.1 GCA_023248745.1 Myxococcales bacterium
TCGTCGCTCCGCAAAGCTGGCTCTGCGCCGCTAGAGACATTGCGCCGAGACCTGTGCCAAAGGTGTGGCTGTAGGGGTAGTCGGTAGCAACTGTGAAAAACGCACCCGTCGGTGCGCTCGAGCTCGCATCTGCTTTAGCGACCCCGGAATCGACGTGCGACGAATCGGCCGTTCCCGCATCGACCGGTAACGCAGTTGTGCACTTCGCGAGCTCGCCAACTTTCGTCGCGTACTTAACGAGCTTACGCAGCGCAGCGGGACCGACATGTGGCACCGCACCAAGCGCCTTCAGCGTGAGGAACCGAGCATCATCGGCCGTGCCATGGATGCCGTCGCTACCATCGCGCTGCTTGACGATGTTGAGTGCAGCTCCGTCGTCGAGGATACTCTTCAGGATGGCGAGCGTCGCGCTGTTCGCAACGACAAGCGCCGCGCACTCTTCGGCACTATTGAGCTTTGGAGAAGTCGAGAGCGACATCGTAGCGTCGTCGCTTCGTCCGTCGGACTGTGAACTTGAACAAGCAGAGGTAAGGCCGAAAAGGAGAACCGGAAGCACCGAAACAAACCGCGCAGCGTTTCGATTTATGTTGGAAGATTTTTCCATGGGCGGATCACTAGTGCACGCGACAACCAAGTGACGCTTACCTTTGGCAACCTGAATGGCGCGCTCACTGTGAAGCATGCTCGAGAGCATCGTGACTCCATGCTCAGTGAACGCGTAGGGAGCCGGTCCGACGACCACCCCAAGAACTTGAGGTGCCAGATTGGTACCTCAAGTTGTCGAACTCTGCCTTCGTGAGCTGGAATACGAAGTCCTCGGGGAAGCGAGCCGCGTTAGTTTCACCGCTCGAACGATCGCCTTGGTTTCGACGCCATAGAGAGGCCAGATCGGCATCAAGCAGCACCTTCTCGCCGCGAAGGAGAAGTATGGCGCTTGAAATTCGATCAGCGAGAACGACGGTCGGCTTAGTCACCTACGCAACCTTTCGCGTTTTTGACTGAGCTCGTCGAGCAATGAACGGCGATCATCGCAACGCATGCACCCTACACATTGCACCCACCGAGCACCCCAATGCACCCCACCAACCGGCGTAACGCTACGAAACCAAGATCGGTCCGACGCGTCCGTTCCGCGGTAACTCGAGGGGAACTTCGCATAAGCGGGATTACGTCGCCACCCGCGGCGGCCGATGCTCATCGCGAAGCGGCTTTGGATTGACTATGCCCCGGAAATGGGCGCTATCCCAACCGCGGTAGCGCGTGGAGCTGATCATGTATGCGCACGCCTCGACAACCAGTGGGTGATCAAGTGCTGGCTTAATAACTCATGGGGGCAACTTGGCCTGGGGGACACGGTCATCCGATCGAGTCCTCCGAGCACGCCGATTGATCTCGGTCCGTGAGCGACGCAAATTACCAGTGCGGTGTTTACTCTGGCGGCTCAGCTATGCAAGGGGACTAAGGCGCCTTGCATAGCTGACCCCCGTAGAGCGTCACCTTAAAACACTTCGCCACCGCCAAAGAGCATTCGAGCTTAAGCGCAGTCTCAGACTTGCCCGCTGAAGCCGTCGCGGCATCGCGCAGTGCTTGCTCACAGTTCGTGCGGTTCTCGTCGAGCACCGAAGTTGAGTAAGGCGACACCGTCAACGCAACATCTGAGCAAAGGCTGTCGGTTTCGGCGACGCCGCATGTCTTGCACGACCACTTTCCGTAGGCGACTGCGTCAGCGCCCGGTTCTTTCTTGCTGAGTTCAGTCTTGATGCAGGTCGTATCGCCTTTGCACGACTCATACGAATCAAGCGCCGAGTCGCTGTAAGGCGACAACTTCGTCGCGCAAATGTCTTTGCCTTCTTTGCAAAGTTTCGCGCACAGCGCTTCGCTCTTTTTTTCAGATGCTTGCGATCCGGGATTTGAAGCTACGACGCTGCTGCAGTCGACGATGAAAAATGGAACAACGAGGGAAACAAGACGAAGAGAGGTTTTGACCAACATGCCAGCGCCAAGAGCACACGATATGCCGAGCGGCCGCGTGTGTTTTGACGCAGGCATTTGCCCACGCGATGTTGCACTTGCGAACGTGCATTCGCATTGTGCGGTGGCTCAAATCGCGCGTCGTGTGCGGAAAACACTGTGGACGGCGGTTCACGCAATCTGCGCTATGAGCCAAGATCGGTCCGACGCGTCCGTTCCGAGGTCACTTGAAGGGAAATTCGCATAAACGGGACTACGTCACCACCCGCGGCGGCCGATGCTCATCGCGAAGCGGCTTTGGATTGACTATGCTCCGCGATTGCGCTGCACGGACGATCGTCAATCACGCCCACAACGTGAAACGACGTCGGTGCATAGTGGTCGATAGCCGTATGCAAGAACGCGAGATTGCCTCCGCCACCTGAGGCCAGAAATACGACTTTCTTCATGCACCCTCTCACTCGCTGGAAAGCCTTTGGTGATCGTACACGAGGCGACCCTGCGGGGGCTTGTCGCAACCAGAGGGTTTCGGTTTCGTCGCATTTGAGCATCCGACGGACGAGACAACACAAGCAAGCCCAACCGTCGGGATGACGCTTCCGCGGCGTGTCGCGACACGCGTGCTATTATTCCAGCATGTTCTACGAGGAGCTGTTCGCGGCGCTCGCAAAACACCGCGTTGCCTACGCGGTCATCGGCGGCCTCGCGGTCAACTTGCACGGCGTTCCTCGCATGACCTACGACGTTGACATTGTGTGTGTGCGAACCTCCGAAAACCTGGCCTCGCTTGGTCATGCTTTGGCCGAATTGAGTCTTCGGATCAGGCAACCACTTCTTCTTGAGACCTTCGCCGACCCCGAGGTGCAGCGCATTGCGCGCGAAGAACACAATATGCTCGCACTCACATTTACCGATCCTAACGATCCACTCCGCGAAGTTGATGTGCTCGTGGCCACTGCCTTTGACGCGGACGCTATCGTCGCTCGAGCCGAGGCGAGACCGTGGAACGATCTCACTGTGAGCATCGCCTCGCTGGATGACCTGGTTCAAATGAAGAGCAATACCGGGCGCGCGCAAGACGAGGCAGACGTGCTTCACTTGCGCCGCCTGCGAGGCGGTTCGTGAAAGGCTTCACCTACGAGGTGAGCGACGAGCAGATTGCTGCGTACCGCGCGCTCGATATTGGAGCACGACTCCGGTGGCTCGAAGAGACGCGTCGAATGACCTTCGCGCTCGCCTCTGACGAAGCCAAGGAGAATTGGCGACGATTGCGCGCTGCGAAGTAATCCGGCCGGCCCTGCGAGGTGCCGGTTCGCTACGCTCGAGAGCGGAGGTGTGAAAGTCACCCGCACGCCTTCGTACTCGGCGTCCTCCTTGATTCGGACGGCCTTCACCGTCTTGGCGTCGAAGTCCATCCCGTCGTCATCCACGGCGACCTCGCAGATTTGATTGCGTAGAGCTTGCCGTTATTGCTGCCGACGAAGAGTGTGCCGTCGGCTCGCAGCCCGTCAAATCCGGCGCGATGGACTCGACAAATGAACTCCGCGCTAGGTGCACTCGAGGTTGTGATCCTGGGCGGGGTCGTTCTACAGCTGACCGAAGGTTGCGATGCAACGCTACTGCGCAAAGTTGTGCGACCACTTGGTGAATCACGGAGATCCCTTCGTCGGTTTCGATCTGGCGCGCGCGGGAGCCAGTCGACAGTGTCGTTCGTTCGATGCGCTCAGCGCGCTCGCGAACAACGAGGGTGTCAGAAAAGCTGTGTAACTTGACAGTCAAGTAGGCAGACGACCTTCAAATGTAATATCGAGTTGAGCAAGCATCTGCTTCCAACTTACGGCTGGCTTCCAGCGAAGTTTCGCATTTTCGATGGCGAGGAAGAACAGTTTGAAACGGCGTCATCGTTGGGAAGGGCCCTCTCATTCGCAGCGATTTTCGCAGCTGTGAGTTGAGCGATTCGATGGCGTTGGTTGTGTAGAGCAACCTACGGACGTCGGCTAGGTACGAAAGAAACGGAACGAATTCGTTCCATCGGACCCGAAAAACGGGGCCAATGCTCGGATACTTTGTGCCGTACTCAGCTTCTACGCCCTCGAGTGCTGAGAGGGCAGCAGCTTCGTTCTCGGCCGTGTAAACGGGCTTCAACGCAGCTGCGAACTTCTTGCGATCTGCCCAGTGACGAATCGAAAGCAGGAACGCAGGAGATGTACGATGCAAGTTTGCATCACCGTCTTTGGGAAAGCGGCTTCGACCGCCTTATCGAGTCCTGATAGGCCATCAGCGCAAATGAACAGCACGTCTTGCGCGCCGCGGTTTTTGAGCTCCGCGAAGATGCTGAGCCAGAACTTCGCGCCCTCGGATGGCGCCGCCCAAATGCCCAGAACGTCGCGATGACCGTCGACTCGAACGCCGAGCGCGACGTAGAAAGCGCGCTTCTGAATCTGGCCGCCATCGCGCACTGAGACGAACAGCGCGTCGACATAAATCACCGGATACACCGAATCCAGAGGCCGTGATTGCCAAGCGTGAAATTCGTCAAGCGCCTTTTCTGTCGCACACGAGATCAGCTCATGTGAAACATCGGTGCCATACAACTCACGCAGATGACCTTGTATGTCGCGCGTTGTCATTCCGCGGGCATAAAGCGCGAGCACCTTCTCATCGAAACCCTCAAGTCGTCGTTGGTGCTTCGCGATGAGCTTCGGCTCGAACGTTCCTTCGCGATCGCGAGGAACCGCGATCTCTACCGGACCTGTTTCCGTTTGAACGACCTTCGTACTGTGACCATT
>JAHFDZ010000128.1 GCA_023248745.1 Myxococcales bacterium
AGGGAGCTGGCAACTTTGGTGAAGGCGGACAACGAGTGGGCGGCGACGTCTATACGGAGAAACTGCTCGGCCATCGTTACATTTTATCAGGTCGAGCGTCGTTATGGGCTTGGGACGACAAGCTGCGCACCAATCGCGACAGCGTTAGCGGCGGCTACATGGCGGGTCTTGGCTACGTGATCGCACAGCGATCGAAGGCCAACCTTGAATTCGATCACTACATGAACAGTTTGGTCGGACACCGATTCCGCCTCGTACTTTCGCTCAATGTTGCGGTGTCGCCATGACCACAAGAGCGGCAGGTCGCTGGATCTACTTGCTCATGCCGCTGCTCGTGGCGGTTCTCGCTGCGTGCTTTGCACTCTCGGATGAAGAGGCAATCGCAGGCGGCGATCCCGCGGACCGGCACGGTATGGCCCCCATGCCTAGCAACGTCGCGGTTCCACTCAAATGGATGCCACCTGGCACACTCAAACAAGACCCAGGACCGAGCTCCGTCGTGTTCCCGCCGCAAACGATCACGATTCGCTTCAATCACAAGAAGCACCTCGATTCGTTCGGACTTGCTTGCAAGGATTGCCATTCCAAAGCCGCGTCGAGCAACTCGATTGAGGATCATCTCTTGCCTCAGCCCCAAACATGCGACGGATGCCACGGCACAAATCATGACAACAGGGCCGCGGTTAAAGCCGGCGACGGCGCGATGGGCGGCTGCGCGTACTGTCACAACGGATACAAAGAGGGCGACGGAAATCGCGTCGCTCGCATGATCCTTCCACGTGCGAACATGACGTTCTCCCACCAGAAGCACGTTGTTCGTAACATTGGGTGTGACAAATGCCACGGCGCCATCAAAGAGCTCGAGCTGGCAACACGCGATCAACTTCCGCGGATGAGCGGCTGCTTGCACTGCCACGAAATGCCCGATTCGGCTTCACAAGGGGACGCCAAGAGCGCGTGCGAAACCTGCCACATCAAGAGCAACAACGGCGACGGCATTCTGCGCACGCACTTTGCGTCGGGCACGCTCAAGCCTCCCAAGTGGCTCAACAACGCGGGTCATACGCCCGACTTCATCGAACGCCACAAGCAGGTCGCAGGAACGAACTCGCAGGCATGTGCCCAGTGCCACTCCGAAAAGTACTGCACAGATTGCCACGACGGACGCGTGCGACCGCGCGGCATTCACCCCAACGACTACTTGAACATGCACGCCATCGACGCGCGCCAAGCGACGCAACGGTGCACAAGCTGCCATCGCGAACAAACGTTTTGCGTCGATTGCCACCAACGCACCGGCGTGTCGATGAGCGGCCCCGCAAACCTGCGCAATAGTGGCCGCTTCCACCCACCAAAGTCCGAATGGAGCGACGCCCCGCGCAAACCCGGCCACCACGCTTTCGAAGCCCAAAGAAACCTCAACGCCTGCGTCAGCTGTCACATCGAACGCGATTGCACGGGTTGCCATGGAGCGCGCGGCATCGGTGCCGGGTTCAATCCCCATCGCGGAGGCTTTGCGGGCGGCTGTAGCACCCAATTCAAGCGCAATCCGAGGCCTTGTTACGTCTGCCACGAGCCCGGCGACAGGACGCTTTCGCAATGCCAATAATCGGTGGACCGAAATCAGCTCTTCGCGCTCTTGCAGGCGCGCTCGAAAGCAGAGCGACGCGCCCCGGCAAAGGCCTCGTCCGCGGTTCTTTCTTGCGTGCGAGGAGCACGGAGAGCTATACGAACAGCTCGCTTTTTGCCTGGGAGGCCGCCCGTGAAAGAACTCGTCCGATACCTATTGGAGAACATGTACATCGACTTCCAGGGCGAGATTTCGCTGGACACGGTGCGCCAGTTTCTCCGAGCCGACGAGAGCCGGGAGAGCAAGGCGCTCTTGCAGCGGTTGATTCAGGACAAGGGCGTCGACGACTTGCTCATTACCTTGGCCGATTGCTTGAAAGACAACATGCGAACCGGCGTTTCCGAAGAAGTCGTGCGCGAGCAGTTGAATCTCTACACCGACAGCTAAGCGACCGCCAAGGGAGGGTCTCCACTTCCCTCTCAAGCTCACCATCAAGCGCCGCCGGTCGGAAGACAAGCCCTGTCGTCCCAGCCGCCCCACCCATCGTATCGCGGGGCTCCCTCGTCGCTTGCCTTGCGATCGCGGTGGCTGCCCTTGGAGGCGCATTCGGGTGCGATCAGGGCTTCCCCGAAAAGACAAAGCCGACAGGGTACATTCGCCTGCTCGGAGCGAACGTCAGTCCCACTCAACCTTTGCCCATAGGCGGGTCAGTCGAGTTGGCGTTCGATCGCTTCCTGCTACCCGTGTCGGCATCGCGGCAATCGTTTTTGGTCAAGGGTGTTGACGGACGGATCGTTGCGTCGCCGGCCGTTACTTACGATCCCGTGGCGCGAACGGTCACGCTGTCGCCGCAAGCGGGCTCGGCGTGGCTCGAAGCGGGACAGAGTTACATGATCGAGCTTCCCCTTCCTGACTACGACGCTGGCGTGTCATCGTCACAGATCGGCGGCGTACGCGGCATCGATGGCGCAACGCTCGATCCGGCGTCACAACGCACGATCGGATTTTCAGTCAGCGCCTCGGTCCCCGCTCGAACGCCTCCACCCGCTGTCACATTCTGCCGCGATGTCTTGCCCGCGCTTGAAAGCAAGTGCGGTGGCGGATCTTGCCACGGCCCCGCGACGAGTCGGACTCTACCCGCAGCAGGCCTCGTGCTAACAAGCGCCTCTGGCATCGCGCTCACGGCGATCGGTCGGGTCGCGCAAGCATCGAACACGGGCGCTCGCTCACAAGTTTCGGCACCAACGGTTCGCTTCGGCGTCGACATGCCGCTCATCAGCGCGGGTTCGCCAGGCGATAGTTGGCTGCTCTACAAAATGCTTCTTGCGCTGCCGCCCAGCACCACGCCCGTCGTGAAGAGGCTCAAGTGCGACGGCTCCGAAGGCACAACACCGGTCGATACAACGACGCTCTACACCGCGCCATTTTCGCAAGCCGCAAGCGCAGACGAACGCGCGCGGCTCGGCGAAGTCGTCGTGGGACAACCCATGCCTTATCCGTCAAAGCCAGGCGCTGCCGAGGACGCGGCTTTCGGCGACCCGCTAACCGAAGCTCCGCTCAGCTTTGATCAACTCGAACGCGTGCGTCTTTGGATCGCCCAAGGGGCGAAGCTCGAAGAGTGCGGCGCATGCGAGCCCTGAGCTCCGTTCATTTCGTCAACAAAGTTTCTAATACCCTGGACGCTGATGCTGACGCGTTACCCCGCGCGCGTTTCCCTTTATTTGGGCGCTGCGCTTCGCGGATATGTGCTGCGCACGGCTATTTGGGGGCCGAAACCGCATGGTTTCGCCCCCAAACCCCCAGCTTCCTTTCACTACGTTGAGATGATTCGTGCATCTGGGCGTTTGACTACCCTGGTGTCCACCTGGATCGCTTCCCTACGCACGCTAAAGAGCGTGCTCGGTCGCTAGGTTGGTGAATCTGTTGGTGCTGCCTTGCGGGTTCAGATGGGAAGTTGCGGGTGACTTGTCTTTGTGGGTTCCGGATTCCATGAGCGACTCCGCTCTCGCTTCGCGCTGAGCGGCGCACCGCGCAAAGTGGGTGACCTTGCGAAGCGATGCGCGTGAGCGCGAGCAAGCTCGGGCATAGTGGGCCACTTTGCGACGCAAAATACGATCAACACGTCACGCCCAACACGCATCGCGACCCCAAGCCATTCGCGCCCACGCCACGCACGCTGAACATGCTTCGCGATTCAAGCAAATTCTTCGCCCTCACACTTGAGGGGCGATGAATTTGCGATCGCGACTTCTCCGGAAAGCCCAGCATCGCTTGCCCCTGCTGGGGAGCGCGAGGGGGAAGGCTTCCTCCCCCTCGTTCGTCAACAAAGTTTCTTGTCAATTCTGTTGACAGATGGATCTCAAGTTGTTGTAGGGTGTCACCCCATGAGCAAAGCCACTTCAAAAGTAAAAAAGATGGATGCGCAGGCAGCTCGCACTGTCGAGCGTGCGAAGAGCGCGAGCTTGGGTCAATTGCTGATCAACGCAGCTCGCGTTTTCAGCGATGAAGGCCTACGCCGCATTCGCGGACAAGCAAAGTTCGCAAAGCTGCGCGCCGCACATGCGAGTGTCCTTCCGCACCTCGACGTCGACGGCACCAGCGTGACCGAACTCGCACGTCGCATGGGTGTCAGCAAGCAAGCCGTCAGCCAGTTGCTTGACGATATGGAAAAAGCCGGCGTCGTTTCACGCGATGCATCGCCCAGCGACAAGCGCGCGAAGGTCGTCACCTTTACGACCGACGGCAAGAACGCTCTTCTCGCAAGCCTCGAAGCTCTCGGCACTATCGAGCGCGAAATCACCAAGACGGTTGGCAAGGCCAAGCTCGACGCACTTCGCGAAACGCTCCCAGGCGTCGTCGAGGCACTCGACGCGGTTGCGGCAAAGGCAGAGTAACACCGCTTCCACAAGGTAACCTTCTTGCGAAGGTGCGGTTTGACCCCTCGTACGGCGCGTGCGGGGGGTTTCTGTTTTAACGCTGTCTCGCCTTCACACCCTGAGTGAGCCACGAAGTCGCGCTTGTCGCCCCCTTCATCATGTGCCCGTTGAATAAAGCGAAAGAGCTGCCGTCTCTTCGAATCGGAACTTAATGACGCAGCGAAAGGTCGCGGCCCTGGATCCCAACTCCCCCGACGCGCACAAACGCGCAATCGTAACCGTTCGCAGGAACAAACGAACCCCAACGCGGTCTGCTGCACGATTGCTTCAATACTCATTTCTTGTGGGTGCGATTTCGTGCGTGCGAGCGGCGAATCACGCCCAACTACCGAACGGGGGTGGAGAGCCACCGCCTGCGCCAAGCGCTACGTCCAATTCCGTTGAGGAAGAATCGAAGCCATTGTCGCGTGCGCCACAAGCGGTGAGCTCCCTTCCGCCATTGCCAGCGCCTTCAGCGCCAGTTGCAAGAGCCGCTTCCGCGCCAAAAGAAGTGGCGCGCGCGCCCTATCGTGGACGCGACCCGTACGAGGCGCCGCCTGCGGGGCCTATTGTTCCGAAACCGGTGCCTCCTCGCAAAGGGCCAGAACCCGGACCCGCCTATCGAGCCAAATATACGCCCCACTGCGCGCAGTACAACGACGGGGGATGCATGTCCTGTCGCGATCTCGAACGCTGCGGCTTCTGCATGGCGTCGGGCGAATGCGTGCCGCGCGACGAGTACGGTCCGCTGCCGGGCACGTGTAGCGCTGGCTTTGGCCTGCGTTGCCACAACTCTCATGACCTCAAACAAAACGAAGAGAAGATTCACGCAGGGTTGCGTACCGTCATTGGTGACTTGCAGCCCGACGGGATGCCGTTCGACACCAACCTCGAACGCGGCGCAAAAGTTCTACGCATCCCTGTGCGCCGCGGCCTTTGCTACGGCCTCGTATGGCGGACCAGCTACGAAGTGGATGATCCGCAAGATTTGAATGCAACCGCGAAGGTGGAAAGCGACTTCATTGCGTACGAGGGCGGTTGGCAAGACCCCACCGGCGCAACTTTTTACGTCCATGCGTCAGGCGCAGCCACACTCAGTCCCTTCTGCCCCGTAGCTTCTGGTGCGATTGCAATCACGATCGCGCCGACCATGTCGCAAAAGGGAACGTGGCGCGTTCAACTTTTTAGCAAGCCCATTGCGGAAAAGGCGCTCCAAACGAGGGTCAAGGAACTCGAAACGATCTGGCGTCAGGCGAAGGTGCGCGTGGGGTGCCGCCGTTGCGTGCGCGAGTTTGCAAGTTGCAAACTCGAAGGCGAATCCAATTGCACGAAGATCTATCACTGGTGTTTGGGCGAACAACATCTCACCGAACTTGACTGCGAGCGAGGCGACACCGCGCCGCCGAAACCCGCAGAAGCACCGAAACTGCCATCCGAAACGTAAGGTCCCTTCCTATCTACCTTTCTTAAAGCGAGGCCGAACATGAAACCAATACAACTTACCTTGGCCACGGTGCTCCTCACCGCAGCTTTCAACTTTGCAATCGCACGGGCAGCCCCGCGTGTTGAAGCGGCGTTAGCCGTGACGCCGAGCCCAGCGCAGGATCCTTCGCTTGCCGCTGCCTCGGGAAACGCACTCGGGATCGAGTTGTATCTGAGGTTGATACAAAATAGTCCTAACGAATCGCTCTTCATTTCGCCGTACAGCATCGATGCGGCTCTCGCGATGGTTTACCCGGGCACCGCCGGCAACACCGCAGAAGAACTTCGCAAAGGCCTTCACGTAAAGGAATCGCCGGCCGCATTCACAAAGTCTCATGCAGCCCTCGCCGCTGTGCTCGCGTCACGTGCCGAACACTCCGCAACGAACGCGAACCTCGACGCGGGCGATCGACCGTTTTCTCTCAACGTCGCCAATGCGCTCTGGGGCGATCGCCGCGTTCAATTTCAACCGGCGTTTCTCTCGGTGCTCGAGCGCGAATTCAAATCTCCGCTGCGTTTGTTCGATACGGAAAACCTCGCCAAGCGCGCGAGCATGGTCAACAAGTGGGCAGACGAAAACACGAACCATCGCATCTCTCAAGTCGTGTCGGCGAACGACATGCGCGACGTAGGCTTAGTCATCGCAAACGCCGTTTACTTTTCAGCCACGTGGGGCACAAAGTTCGACAAGGCCGAAACGTTCGACGCACCATTTTCTGCGTTGAATGGCAGCAAAACCAAGGTGCCGATGATGCATGCAAGACGCGAGATGTCGTACGCGCAAATTGCAGGTGCCGACGTCGTCGACATTCCATACAAAGGGAACGATCTGCGTTTCATGGTGATCGTGCCCGCTTCGCTTTCGAAGTTTGAGTCTTCGATGAACAGTCGCACGCTGGGTGACGCGCAGGCAGCGTTGGAGACTTGTGACATCGACCTTCGACTCCCAAAAATGAAACTCCAAAAGACGTACGCACTCGTCGATTCGCTTACCGCACTCGGCGTGCGCGATTTGTTCGAAGCGCGCAAAGCAGACCTCTCGTTGATGGACACGACCCTCGGCAAGATGCGCCTCACGCACGTAGACAAGGTGGTCCACAAGACGTTCCTTGAGGTTGACGAAAGGGGTACTGAAGCTGCCGCGATTACAAGTGCTCGTGGGAACATGTTCGGTGGACACGACATGGACCCAAAGCCGTACTGTTTCAAGAAAGTGAACGCGGACATGCCGTTTCTATTTTCGATCTACGATCGCCCGACCGGCACGATGCTCTTCTTGGGACGGTTTACGCAGGCGTAAGCCGCCCTGCGCTAGTCGCACCTGCAGCCATTGCCGCGCTCGTCTGCGAGTGTGCCTTTGAATCGGGCGTTGCTCTTCTTGCAGCACGCATCGCACTGCGGAGCCGTCTTCACCGTCGAGTCGTCACGGCACGCAGCGGACGCCTTCGCAAGATCCCAACCTTCGCCAACGCCCTTGGTAAAGTCACAGCCGTTCGAAAACGACAAACCGAGCAACAGGACGGTCGCGCCACTCAGGGAGGCCACTTTGGAGCGCATTTCTTGAAGGATAATATCACGGACTGAAGTGGTCGGCGCGCGATCGCAAAACGGGTAAGTGCATTTGGCACGTCACAATCCGGCGTTGTGCGACGAAGTGCAAAGGATGAACCACGCGATCGCACTCACGACGTTCGCAACGCTCTTTACAAGCGCGTGCTCGCGTGATTCATCCGACGCAAAGCCCCGGTCGACATCGCAGTCCGCCACAACGTCAGCCTCCACGGCGGCTTCACCTCCTGCCACCATCGCCACGCCGAAAGAAGATTGGATCGCGCTGCGCATTGCCAATACGCGCACAAGCATTCGCGCGCTCATGCCGCACGGAGAGAATGCGCACGCACCGGCCATCGTGATGCTCGGCGGAATTTGTGCTCACGCAGGTTGGGTATGCGCAAGCGCGTTCGAACACGCTGGAAACGGACACGCGTTTCTGTGCCCGCAGCCCACCGGCTACTGCAGCGATGGAACGCCCACTTGGATACCGATTGTAGGTGGCAACGATGCATTCATCGACGCTACTGTAGAGACGGCCGAGAAAATGTACCCGAATGCGTTCAATTTCGACGACGCGATCCTCGCGGGCTTCTCGCGCGGCGGATGGATTGCAGCGCAATACGCGATGGCCCACCGCAAGTATCGCAAGTTGCTGCTTTCGAGCATCGAGGTTGCGCTCGATGCAAAGAAGCTTCGCGACAACGGCGTCGAACGCGTGCTTCTCACCGCGAACGTCCACGATGGAAGCCGCTTCGCGCTTCAATCAACGGCCGCGAAGCTAAACGCGGCTGGCCTCCCGGCTCGCTTCTTCGGCACAGGTGGAGGCAACGACGCACATGCATTCGAACCCACCGAAGCGTGGTGGAACGAAGCCTATCGTTGGTTCAGCGGCGAGCAGACGGAAGGGAACCCAGCGGTGCCCCCGCTCGTATCGAGGTAGTCATGACGCAGACAGCGAGCAAGTCGTACCGCATCTACGATTGGGCAGGCGCAGTCTTGGGCGCACTTGCCATCGGAAGGCTCTCGCTGTTACTAGTCAATCATATTGACGTTTCGGTATTCTCAATTTTCGCGGCGTTGATCGCGGGCCTTCTCGTTGCAGATTTGTTTTCGGGTTTGGTGCATTGGGCATTCGACACATGGGGCACCACGAAGACATGGCTCGTGGGGCCTATCGCAATCCGAACGTTTCGAGAGCACCACATCGACCCGCACGCAATGTTGCGTCACGGCTTTGTCGAAACGAATGGACACAACTTGGGACTCGCCGCGCTCCCTGCACTTGCCGGCGTGTTGTTGCTGGACTCCGTTGCTGTCTGGAACGCCTGGTTCCTTTTTTTTGTTGCGCTATTCGTTGCGATGACAAGTCAGATTCACAAATGGGCTCACGAACCAAGCCCGTCGAAAATCGTAAAAGTCTTTCAGACGTTTCGACTCATCATTCCGCCTGCAACGCATCGCCAACACCACGTGGGCGCGCATACCGGTGCCTACTGCATCACTGTGGGATGGCTCAATCCGTTGCTTGATAAGACAGGGTTCTTTCGCACGCTCGAGCGGGCCATCACATTTCTTACGGGTGCCGTCCCGCGGAGTGCCCACGTGTGTTCAACCAAGATCATGTCACCCGAACGATGACATCCTTCTGGCTGACTATGCACGGCAGAGTCATCGCGGCATGGTGGCAACACATTCGATGCGGGCGCGATCCGTCGCCCATCGAGAAAGGATGTCGCGCGATGAAGAGGACGCTTGTAACTGTTGCGGGTGGATTGTCCGTGTTGCTTGTTGCAGCAGGATGCGGCTCTGCGCCAACAGATGAATCGGATGAGTTCATCGTCAGCGCTGAGCAACCGCTCTTGTCGGGAGGCGGACTCTCTGCAAAGTGCGGTCAGTGGCCGAGCTGTCCACCCGACCTTCCGAACCCGCCCGCGGGAAGCACCTGCAAGCTCGTGTCAGAGAAGTGCGAGGGCCGAAATCAAACGTGTTCGTACAAGTGCACGTCGACGGCGATGACGCTCAAGTGACGGGGCGCACTCACGGAGCAGCAAGTACGTTGGGCACGCTTTGCAGCGCCGCCTGACCAAGCACCCGCTCCATTTTTCGAAAAAAAGGATCGGCAAGTTTTTCTCTCACATACGCTGGACGCCATTGGTACTCAGGATCTTCGGCGTTGTTCACAAACGCGTTCGGTCGGAGAGAGAGCGTGCAAACGCCGTGATCTGCTTTCAAAGTAACCTCGATGGAGGCGGAGATTTCAAAGTGATCTGCGCGATAGGTCGAGACGTGGAGCGGAGAATGGTAGGCAACGCCATCTGAGAATGCCTCGATGAACCTTGGTGCCGTTGCCACGAGTCCTCGCGCTCGATCATTGACGACCACACGATAGCCATTGAGCTCCAGCGATTGCTTCGACGCATTTTGAGCACGCGCACATGACGTTTTGAAGGACGCGGTGGCATCCTTTGTGAGGAGATCGTCAAGCGCCTTGCCCTGTGCGAGTTGGGGCTGCTTTGGCGACACGCACGCCGAGCCAAACGTTGCGACCCCAACGAACTTTGATATTGAAACCCTCATCAAACCCTCGGCAGGTGCGCTATACACCGAGAGAGAGACGGGAAGTTTCCGATTGTCGCGTCGAAATGCAAAAAGAGGTCGCGGCCAACGCAATAACGCCGCGCAAATTCGAAAAAGTGGCTACCCCGCGATCACGCGATTGCGCCCAGCCTGTTTCGCCGCGTAGAGAAGCTCGTCGGCTCGTTTGTAGAGCTTTGACGGGTCTTCATCCGTTGCAACGAGTTGCGCCACGCCAAGGCTAATGGTGCATGGTATAGTTACATTTTCAAAGCGCATCGCCGTCTGTTCGACGATCGCACGAACCTTCTCTGCGACGAGACGCGCACCTTCGAGATCGATCTCGGGCGATAGAATCGCGAACTCTTCGCCACCCGTGCGCGCGAAGACGTCTTGAGCCCGAAGCTTCGGCTTGATCGCAGACACCACTTGGCGAAGCAAGCTGTCGCCCGCGAGATGGCCCCACGTGTCGTTGATCTTTTTGAAGTGATCAATGTCGATTACAATGAGCGCGAGCTGACGCGTGTAGCGTTTTGAACGCGTGAACTCGCGATCCAGCGTCTCGTCAAAGTAGCGACGGTTATGCACCTGCGTGAGACCGTCGATCGTCATGAGACGATAGATCTCCTCGTGGTAGTGCGCCTCGACGTTGTCGCCCGTCATGTACTTTAGAATCGTGCGACCGATTTGAACCTGATCCCCATCGCGGATCGCGCCTTTGCGAACGGAGGTGTCGTTGACAAAAGTTCCGTTCGTTGACTGTAGGTCTTCGATGAAGTGCAGCGCGCTCTCGTATGTGATGCGAGCGTGGTGCCGGCTGACGCTCTCTTGATCGATCGTGAGATCGGACTTCGACGAGCGACCGATCTCAAAAGGCTGCCCGCTCAGTGTCACTCGGCGGCCCAAGTCAGGCCCGTAAATGACGACAAGACAAGCAGCGTCAGAGCTTGCGCGCTTGTCTCCACTTTCGCGGAGACTGACGCTCACTCGAGTTTTTTGGGAATCGTGCGAAGACACTCAACTTGAAGCGTAACTTCAAATGGTCGCTTCTCTTAAACGAATTTGCTTTCGGTCCTCGATGCCAAGACCGAGGTCTGCGGCTGCGCGGATGTAGGCAGGGATACGCCTTGCCTCCGTGAGGGTCTTAAGTGCGAACTTCTTTCGGGCTTCCTCGACGAGATCCCAGCCGATGGCATCCATCGCAACGGGATCGGTCGTCACGTAAACGGATTCGTGTGGAATCACAAACTCTGGCTTCTTCCAAAGCGGGCCGCCGTCGGCCATGAGTTTGAAGCCATCGGTGATGTTGAGGCGTACGCGCGAGCGAATGACGTCTTGTGCGTAGAGGAGGGCAATTTGTGGAGCGGCATGATGACGGTGGTAGGCGCTCGGGTTGACAATGGTGCCGTGCGTCATGTTCTTGAGGCAACCGGTGTACCCGCAAATTGAGTGATCCTTAATCAGCGAGAAATTGATGACGGCCGACGCATCGAGCAGCGGTCGGCAGAACTTGGTGCGGACGCCCGTTCCGGGGATAAGCCGCGAGGCCATGTCGCTCTCGTTGTTGTGAACCGCGATCTTGACGCCAGCTGGGAGGTTCTTGTCTGTAATGCGTGTACCCGCGAGGAAGCTGCCCCACTGTTCGAGAACGGTGATGTTCTCTGGACTCACGCCCGCCGCAATCATGGCCTCGATGAACGGAAGCACGAGCTCTTTGTTGGTGCTCATGTTCTTGGTGGCGATGCCGTTGACCTTGACGCAAACTTTGTCTTCGGGGTGAACGAAAAGCCGTGCCGCGTCGGCAAGTTTGTCTTTGCCTGTGAGCTCTTTCATCGCCCGTTCGAGCATCGCGCGCGCGGCGTCTTCTTTCGGGTAGTAGCCATTCGGCATCAAACAGTCGGCCTTCTTGACCTTGGCAATCAGGCCTGGAGCCGAGAACGGAACGAAGCCTGCGGGTGGCTTCGCCGAAAGATCGGGACCGGCCGACTCAGCGCCACCATGGTGCCCTTTGGCGAACGCACCGGGAGCCACGAGAGCCGCTACCGCTGCCGCACCAGCCACGCCGCCTACGAATGCTCGCCTCGAGGTCTCGGTATCTTCTTCGATGCGTCGCCAAACAAGTTCTTCTTCGGGTGACATAGCGGCCTCCAAAAACGGGTGCTTCCTGCGATAAGCAGGGCCTGCTCTTACCTACCACGGCACGAAACCAGCGCGCCAGGATCAGGCCGAATTCATATCCCAAGGCCGCAAAGAAATCGTCCCGGACAGCCCGCTTGCCCATGATTGCCTACTTTTCGTGCGGCTCTGCTGCGGCACGCCTCTCGCAATTCCTTTCTGCATCGCTGACTCGGGTCGAGTCGGCACAGCTGAAAGGTAAAGAAAATGGACCATGGTCAATCGAAGCAAATGAAGGTCGTCTACACTGTCGTCGAGCGCGCTCCAGGCAAAAGCTATTGGGTTCGCATCGGCGTCGGGTTCGTCAACAAAGACGGTTCACTCAACTTGAAACTCGATGCCGTTCCGACCAACGGCTCCCTCCAAGTGCGCGATTGGGAGCCACCACCCGAAACTGCAGGTGGTGGTGGCGAACGACCACGAACGCGTCCGCCAGGCGCCGCACTCGGGTTGAGCTAACCCATGAACGCGAAGCAACCTGGGCCGCGTCGCCCCAAGTTCGCGGTCCGGGAGGCGCTCGCCAGATGGGTTCAAACGCTACGCACAGCGGTAACACGGAAGAGGGCAACGTTCGTCCTCGGTCCGCTCCTTGTCGCTGCGCTCATCGCGCTCGGCGCTTCCCCTTCACGAGCTGTCACACTCAGTCCCTCAAGCGGGACGAGCGCGATGCCTCCACCTGCCAGCGCAGGTGCTGTCCCATCGGTAAGCGCAGCGCTCGACGCTTCAACAACGCCACCGATGCCCGTTGCGCAACCTCCACCATCCCCTCAACCCCTGAGCAACGACCCCGCGTCCGTTTGCATCAACGACGCCAATCCCGAAGCTCTGCGTCGCCTCCCGGGCGTCGGAGAGAAACGCGCAAAGGCGATCATCGAATTGCGAACGCGGCTGGGCAAACTCAAACGTCCAGAAGATTTACTTCGCGTAAAGGGCCTGGGGCGCAAGCGTCTTGCGAAAATGCGTCCACTGCTAAGGTTCTCTTGCGAACCGCCACCAGGCCCCGCTCAGTGACGCTTCGCCCTCACAATGATACAGCGCAGCCATGCGCGCGACAGCGGTATGGCTGCTCTGTTCAATACTTGAGGCGTGCGATTCAAAAGGCGTGGGCAGCAAGTCGCAAGCCGCACCCGACGCAAGCGTGAGCGGTCGCGCGGCGCCGCCAAAAGGGTGCCTTTCCGCACCTGAGAGAACTACATTTTCGCTGCGCGATACGTGGTGGTCACCGGCAGGCCTTGGCTACTGCGTCGGCGCGCCGCAGCAGGACGAGCGTTGCCTCGAACTTCGCGTCATGCCAAACGCGTTCGTCCCCTTCACAAACGTCCGTGCCCAAGCCATTGCACCACGCGCCAACGTGCATCCACTCAAGCGCATCCTGTGGGATGTGAAGAGCGGCGTAAAATTGCGCGATCCACTTCGCGCGGGCCAACACGATGAATTTTCAATTATCGAGACGATCGAACCACACCTTCATCCCGATCAAATCGATAGCGACGATTCGAGCGAGCTCGTCACACAATGGCGATCACTGACCGCGGACATCAGCAGCGACCACAAGCACTTTGCATTTATCAACCATAAGAACGCGCTGGTTGTTCAAGCCTTGAAACCAAAGGGCGTCGATCGCTTTGTCGTAAAGACGATCCATACCCGCTCACTCGCCGGGCTGGAAAATGCACCTATATCGAGTCGCATCAACAGGCTGTGGTGGGCCGGCAACCGCGTCGTTTTCGAGCGATGCGTTGCGCAGTCATGCTCGCTCGAGTTCGTCGATCCAATGAGTGCGCACGCAGCCGTTCAGGCAACGGGGATCCGGACCGCAAATTCGGCCGTCCCCTTGCACGCGATAAGCGAACGCGACTTCGCTGTCGTCAATGAGTCTGGCGACACGGTGTCCTTTTTTGATTTCGCCACGGGTACCCGCTCACGCGAACTGGCACTGCCACGTCACTCAGCCGAAGGCGCGTGGAGTGGCAAGAGCGGTCCGTACGAGCTCGCCATCGTCTATGGCAAGCCCAGCCTAGGTGACGTGGTGCGCGTGCACCTTCAGAAGCGCGAAGTCAGCATCGTGAACACGGCCGCGTGCGACTGAAGCGGCGGCAACATGTGACATCGATCGGCGCGCCTAACTGTGTGCACCGACGACACGTTCGATGCGCACGCCCATCCCCTTGAACTTTTCTTCGATGCGTTCGTACCCGCGATCGATATGATAAACGCGCCTCACTTCGGTTTCTTCGCGCGCGGCGATACCTGCAACGACGAGTGACGCGCTTGCGCGAAGATCAGTGGCCATTACGCTCGCCCCGTACAGTTCGTCAACTCCATTGACGACCGCTACACGACCGCGGAGCGCGATGTCTGCCCCCATCCGCTGCAACTCGGGAACGTGCATGAATCGGTTTTCGAAGATCGTTTCGGTGATCACACTCTCGCCTCTGGCAAGGCACATCAGCACCATGAGTTGTGCCTGCATGTCGGTTGGAAAGCCCGGGTGGGGGCCCGTCGTGATGTTCACCGGACGCAGTGGGCCCGTTCTGCCAACACGAACGTTGCGTCCTTCACTGGTCACATTGACATTGGCCAGTCGCAATTTGGATACGACCGCCTCAAGATCGTGAAGCTCGGCCCCCTCGATGAGAACGTCGGAGCCCTCGATCATCGCCGCCGCCACCATGTACGTACCTGCTTCGATGCGATCGGGAATAATGGCGTGGTCAAAGGGCGCAAGCTCGCTCGCTCCTTCGATGTGAATGACGTCGGTCCCTGCCCCGTCCACAACCGCACCCATCTTGTTTAGAATGCGGCCGAGCTCTTCGATCTCAGGTTCGCGTGCGCAGTTAATGAGGGTGCTCCGCCCGCGTGCAAGCGCCGCAGCCATCATGATGTTCTCAGTGCCCGTAACGGTGGGCATGTCGAAGTTCACTTCGGCGCCGCGCAAGCGCCCACCACCATCTGGACCTTCGGCTAAAACGTAACCGCGATCGAGATGAATCGAGCAACCCATGGCCTCTAAGCCCTTGAGGTGCTGATCCACCGGTCGAGCGCCAATGGCGCAACCTCCCGGAAGCGACACCTTCGCACGACCATAGCGAGCCACAAGGGGCCCAAGCACAAGGACGCTCGCACGCATCTGCTTCACGAGTTCATAAGGCGCTTCGGGGCGTGAACACGTGCCTGGATCGATCGTGATCTCGGGCGCGTCCACGACAACGTTGCGTCCCAAAAAACGCAAGAGCGCTGCGGTCGTGTCGATGTCACGCAGCTTTGGGACATTGCGCAAACGGCTCGCGCCGTCGGAGAGCAAAGTGGCGCACAAAATCGGAAGGGCTGCATTTTTGGCGCCACTGATGCGAACACTTCCGCGCAAGGGTTCGCGGCTGCCCCTAATGAGAATAGCGTCCATGAGGCGCTCAGTAGACCACGATGCGCACGCCGGTGCGAATCAACCCCGTCTATTGAAGGATGCGGCTGAGGAAGACGTCGGCGAAACCGTTCGTGTCGGTAATACCGTTAAGGTTAGTCGCCGCTGAGCGATACACAACGTGCGTTCCGTCGGAAGTGATGAACGGGCCAATTGACGCGCCATTTCCGGCGTTGCCGTTCGACGCTGTACTAACGAGCGTCTGGGTCACCGGCGCCGCCGTCAGGTCCCAGATGTAGATGTCAGAGACGCCATTTTGGTCGGCTGATTTCAAAAATGAGTCCGTCGTCTCCGTCACGACAACGTTGCCATTGGTGGAAATTGTGGCGCGGGCCGTTGCGAAAGATGCTTGACTACTCCCGAGGCGAACGACCTCGCGAGGCGTTGAGTTGCTTACGCGGAAAAAGTCGATCAAGTTGTTCGTATCGCCGGCAACAAGATTCGTCGCGGCAGAGCGGAGACGCTAAAGAGGCCCGTACTCGACATGGTGACACGATCACTCAACCCATTGCCTTGAACGGCCTGTGCGGTTTCAGAGAGACGCAATGTAGCCTGGGTCGCAACGGTGTAAGCGAACG
>JAHFDZ010000129.1 GCA_023248745.1 Myxococcales bacterium
TTGCGTTGGCAGCGTACTTGATCAACTCGCTTGACCTTCTATCTGTCGCGATGACGCGCTCTCCGGAGAGCTGCAAGGGCGCATAAAGTTCGCGAAGCTGTCGCTGCACGCCTTCGCTTTCGGAGCCGATGACGATTCGATCGGGTCGAAAAAAATCCGAAACTGCGGCGCCCTCTTTGAGAAACTCCGGATTCGATGCGACGTCGTGTGAGCCGACGATGTCTTGCACTTGATCGCAGGTGCCCACTGGGACGGTGCTCTTGACCACAACCGTTGCCCGGTGCTTCACGTTGTCTCTCAACGTGCACGCGACTTGTCGTACGTACGACAGATCAGGCGTTCCGTCTTCGGACCGCGGAGTCCCCACCGCGATGAAGTACATGTCGGATTGATCGTAAGGCACTTCGAGTGACGTCGAGAACGAAAGGCGCCCTTCGCGGACGTTGCGCTTCACAAGATCCGCGAGACCCGGTTCATAGATTGGGAGAACGCCATCGTTCAATTGCTTTACTTTCTCGGCGTTCGTATCGACGCAAAGCACATCGTGTCCGAGTTCGCTAATGCCGGTACCCGTTACTAGGCCGACATAGCCGACGCCGAAGATCGTGATGCGCATGGCCGCGCGAACTTACTCCGAGCGCGACACTTGGCAATGAAACGCGAACAAGGGTTGCTTTTGCAGGAATTTTTAGCGTTTCCGATAGGTCCAAAACGCGCCCGATTGGTCTGCGAGGACGAACGTGGTGCGCAATGCCTCTCTCATCGGCACGTTGAAGCGATCGTGCGCGCTGTCGCCACGATCAAGGGGCTGCTCGAGAAGGTCACTCTCCATGACAAGGCAGCGCACTTCTGGCTTTCGAATGTCGTGCTTCCACGGCTCGAGATCGCTTGCCTGCATATGCGCCAATTGAAATGGTGTGGCGACGATGCGCTGATTGAGATCCATCTCGATACCAGGGTGCTCGCCTATCGCGACGTCTGTGGGGCCTAGCGCACATACTTTGCGTGCGTGTTCGAGAGCTGACGGCGTGCTGCGTAGGCGCGGAAGTTCGAGCACGATCGAGCGGGCGTTGAGCACAGCAAGAAGTAAAGCGAGGCACGTCGTTGCGATAGGTAAGGAGGTTGCCGATTTTTGCCGAGGCACCGTTGCGACGACGATCACCGCTGCCATCGACGGTTCGAGCCAGTAGTGCGTTGCACTCCCAATTTTCGCCATCGAGAAGAGCGCCCACGCGAGACTCGTCGCGAGCGAGACAAGTGCAACCGACACTCCTCTATCTCGACGAGCGCGCCACGCGTACGCAATGACTCCAACATGCGGAAGGCCTAGGAACATAAATCGAGGCACGACATGCGCGGCCCATACGGTTGCGTTCATGGCTTGACCCGTGGATCGCAACAGATGCTCAATCCAGAGCCCACGGCTTGCGAACTGCTCAATTCCGATCATGGCGAGCGTGACGCAAAGCGCTCCAAGGAGCATCGGCCACGCGCGCAATCGTTTCGTCAAGATGGTGAACAAAATTGCGCCGAGCGCGACGCCGATCACGTTTGGTTTAGTCCAGGCCGCGAGCGCAAAAAGGATGCCCGCTATTGCATCGAGTTCACCTTTCTTCACGCCGCGATGAAGTGCGACCGCAGCGAGAAGCACAGCGAGAGAGTCCGCCGACCCATTCACGCCTGCTCGGACAAGCATGAACACACCGCCTGCAAATGCCGCTGCCACGAGCACGTCGAGACGGCGCTCGCGAGGTGCGCGCAAAACGATCCAAGCGAGGCCGCCATAATAAGAAAGGCACGCGATTGCGCGCCCAACACCGATCGCGAACTTGGTAGGCGCGAGCGAAATGATGGCTGGCCAAATGTAAGTGTATAATACATAGTATCGTGCGGGCACGGCGCCGTATTCATTCGCGCCCACTTGAGGATGGGTCCACAGCGACAATCCGCTTCTCAGTCGCGAAGCTTCGAAGAGCAGCTCGCCCTCAACGGTGTCGAGCGGACGATAGGCCAAAAGCGCAATCGCGTAGACGACGCCAAAGAGGCCGATCGAAAGGACCGCCGCGCGGAGGACGAGTCCAATCAGGCGCATCATCGCGGCACTTTACACAAAGCTCGTTTGCGCGCGCGTGTGTTAGAAGCGGCTTCTCATTTATGAGGAGGCCACGATGAAACTCTCTGATCTCAAAGTGATCATTTCCGGTGGTGCACAAGGTATGGGGCGCCACTTTGCGCTAAGGCTCGCTGAGGCCGGTGCATCCGTTGCGGTCGGCGATGTGAACGAGGCAGGTCTCGCCGAAACGCTCGAAGCCGCAAAGGCATTTGCTGGCAAGGTCGTTGTGCGGCGTCTTGACGTTTCGAGTGAAGAGGACATCGGTCGCTTCGTGTCATGGGCTCACGAAACCCTCGGTGGCTTGAACGGCCTCGTCAACAATGCCGGAATTTTGCGCGACGGCTTGCTCGTGAAAAAAGATCGCGAGACAGGAGCCGTCAAGGTTCTTTCCAAAGAGCAGTGGGACGCGGTTATCGGCGTCAATCTCACGGGCGCAACACTCCTCGCGCGCGATGTCGTTGCGAAGATGGTCTCCACTGGGACGAAGCCCGGCGTCGTGGTGAATATTTCGAGCGTTGCTCGGCACGGCAATCGCGGCCAATCGAACTACAGCGCCGCAAAGGCTGCGCTCGCTACGAATACCAAAACGTGGTCGCTCGAATTTGCCCCTTTCGGCATCCGCGTTGGCGCTGTCGCACCCGGCATGATCGAAACTCCCATGACCCAAGGGATGAACCCGAAGGCTCGCGAAGCGCTTATCGCCGCGATCCCGGTGAATCGCATCGGAACGCCAGAAGACATCTGGTTGGCGGTGCGTTTCGTTCTCGAGTGCGATTACTTCAACGGAAGATGCATCGATGTTGACGGCGGACTGTCTATGTAACGACGAAGTTCTGGCGCATGAGCTTCTTTTGCGACATGAACAGGCGGTCCGGCCCCAAGTTTCAGAGAGGCTATCTGAATGGTTGACGTATCCCTCCCCCTTGCACACTTCCGCAGACCTTCAATTTTTCGCGCACTTGGAAGCTCTTTGGTGTTTCTAGCCGCCTGCGCAACGACCGAGGAACCGCCACGATTGGCGGCCAGTGACATGGGGGATGGGCTCTTGGCCGTCGAACTTGGCGGCGGGGTAACCGTAAAGGCACTCGCGGTCGGCGCAGCCCACACCTGCGCGATTCTTACCGACGGTTCGGTGAAGTGCTGGGGAGACAACGAGTTTGGTCAGTTGGGCCTTGGCGACACAAAAGACCGCGGCGACGAGCCTGAAGAAATGGGCGACGCCCTGCCTACGGTCAACCTGGGGTCGGCAAGCGCGGTCTCAATTTCCGCAGGGGCGGCGCATACCTGCGCGGTCCTTGATAACGGTTCGGTGAAGTGTTGGGGCATCGGCGATGCGCGTCTCGGTGTCAGTATAACTGGAAACCGCGGCGATGGCCCAGGCGAAATGGGCGATGTCCTCACCGCAGTTGCCTTGGGCACGGGACGAACCGCAAAGTCGGTTTCCGCAGGTCAAACGCGTACATGCGCGTCGCTCGACGATGGCAGCGTTCAATGTTGGGGGTCAAACGCGGACGGCGAACTCGGCGTCGGCAGCGACAGCACGGGCATGACCAAAGGCGTCGTTGCACTCAGCGGCACCGCAGTTTCTGTGGCCGTTGGATGGCACCACGCATGCGCGCTGCTCGATTCAGGCGCCGTCAAGTGTTGGGGCACCAACAAAGAAGGCGAGCTTGGTCTTGAGGACACAGTTGCTCGAGGCTCTCGTGCCGAAGAAATGGGCGACGCGCTGCCCGAGGTGAGCCTCGGTGGGACGGCAAAGGCCATCGCGTCAAGCTGGACGCATACATGCGTGATCTTGGACGATGGTTCAGTCAAGTGTTGGGGCAACAACTCTTCGGCTGAGCTGGGCACGGGAGACCTTGTCAATCGCGGCGTGGCAGGCGGTCAGATGGGCGACGGGCTCCCCGTAGTCGACCTCGGCGCTGGGCGCACTGCCAAGGCCATCACGGCCGGCGTCCATACGACGTGCGCGGTGCTCGACAACGGCGCAATCAAGTGTTGGGGCTCAAACTTCGACGGAACGCTGGGCGTCGGGGGCGCTCTCGACAGTCGTGGCGATGATCGCGCAGAAATGGGCGACGCGCTTCCGGTCGTGCCGCTCGGCGCAAACCGCACCTCAAAGGGCGTCGTTTCTGGGGCAGGCGCCAAACATCGTTGCGCGTTGCTCGAGAACGGTCGCGTCAAGTGCTGGGGCGACAATAGCTCTGGCCAACTAGGCCAAGGTGACACCAAAGCGCGTGGTTTCGTTCAGGTTGTCGAAACGCCAGAGTGACCCGACCGCGGTTTGTGACAATTGTGAGTCATGGCATCTGATGCCGTTGACGAATTTTGATGCGTCTCATGCATTGGAAATTGTTGACTCGTATCGGTTTTTGCTTGCGCGCCACTGGGTGGGGTACCATGGTCAAGTGTGACGTTTTAGTGACGAGGCGATGGCGAACGTACTTCCGACCCCGATTGTCGATGCGACAACTTCAAGTTCAGAAGCAAGGATATCGATCCGCCCAGAATCGTCGCGAGAGTCCGTTCGCGGTCCTTTCGACGTTCGCCTCGAGGTGCACGACGCCTCTCGTTTCGAGTGGACCGTGGCGATTCCGCTTCCGGAGAAACAAGACGCCGAATACGAGCTGGTCGTCGAGCTTGAGGTGCCGGCGAACGTTTTCGCGCAGCACGTTCCATGGGATCGATTGCAATCGTGGACGCGGCTCGATCGTCCGACGGGTGCGCTTGCGCCTGGCGAGGCCGTAACAACCGATGAATTGCGTCGCGTCGCGATTGGCGTTGCTCAGCGCGTAAGCCGTGGTGGCGACAGCTTTGCCCGAGAGTGTCGACTGGTTGCATCGCTCTCAAACATGGTTTCGTCCGATGCTGCGCTGGCGCGCGTTCGAACCATTCTAAGAGATGTTTGCGGTCGCGTTGCAGACGCGCGTCGTTCGCTCGATTCTGCGGTGTCGGGTGTGCTCGCGCGTGAGCGCACGCTCGTCGATGAGTACTTGAGCGTTCGCGTGCTCGAGATGCTCACTTCATCGGACAAGGCACTATCGCTCATCGAAAACTCGGAAGCAGGGCTCGCGCTCGGAGAGCCAGTCGTCGAGCTTCGCAACGAGCTGAACAACGCCATGCTTACGGAGCTCACCCACCGCGACGAAAATGGTTTCATCAAGGCGAGCGCCGATTCGGCGACTTCTGTCGACTCTTATGTCGCGCGCTCAAGTCGCTTGAAGAAACACTTTCAAGAAGTGCTCTTTTTAGAACCCGAAATCGTCGAAGTTGCCAAGCGAGTTTACCATTGGGGCGCAGCGTTTGCGGCGCTTGCGGCTTCAACATGGGCGTTCGGCGCTCAACTGATGTTTTTGCGCGGCTCGATGATGGAGGCAACGGTTGGCTCTGGCCTCGCGGTTGCTGCCGTTGCGGCTGGTGTTGTGTACGCGACAAAAGATCGCCTGAAAGAGATCGGCCGAAACTGGATTTTCGGCAAGTTGCAACGCATCTACGCGCAACGTGTGGCGCGTTGGCGAGCGCCAGCTCGCATGATTCATGGGCGCGACGTTATTGTAACAGCGCGCGAGTCATTTGATCAGAAAGTCGTTCAGCGTCCCGATCCGCTCAATCCCGATTCAGGCGTTGGTTTGGCTGTCACGATCATTCGCTTCACCCATCGGGGTACGGTTGCCAGCTCGAAGGTGCTGCGCGAAAACGGGATTTCGCGCATCAAGCATGTCTTTCGCTACGATCTCTCGGCGTTGCTTCCACGTCTTGACGATGCAGTGAAGCGCATCCCGGTTCTCGAAAATGGAAGGGTGCGATTTGCCGAGGCCTACAAGAGTTATCGCGTTCCCGTCAACGTGACGGTCGTTGGCCAAGGTTCGACGGTCGAACGTAACGCGTGTTTGATCTTGCAAAAACGCGGTCTCGAGCGCCTCGAAGAGAGCTCCGACATCGAGTAGCCTGCAGCGATCCTGTTCAAGCGAGCGAACATTTGGCTGTTTCTCGGTCTCCTTATCGGTCCTTCAGTGGTCGGGCTCGACTGGATTTTGCGCGCGCCGCTTCTCCGAGAGTTCACGCGTGAAGCGACAACCCAATACGTGCACCGTGCGCTCGCTGTATCGATAGCGTGGGCGCTCTTGTGGTTTGCAGCAGTTGTTTCTCGCCGTACCGGTGCCTTCTTTGTACGCGCGTTCATGGCTCTAGCGGTTGCGTTGCTCATTGGCGCGCAGGTTCACACGGCGCTTCGCTACGGCAGCTACGTGAACGAACGCGTCATTCGAATGGGAACATCTCTCATACCGCGAATCGCGTTTGGACCCTGGTTACCGGGCATGTTGCTCGCGGCAGGTCCGCTTTTGGCGTCCATTTACGCGGCGAAGATTACGCGTTCGCGACCCATTCTCGCGAGCCTCGCATTTGTATCTTCGGTTGCACTATTTAGCGCGGTCGGCGTGAAAGGTGCTCCGACAGCAGGTTGGGACAACGGTGCGCCTCCAGATGCTCTCTACCTGCGCGCAATCGTTGCTCGAATCGATTCGGCGCTCACAAAGGAAGACATCATGACCCAACTTCCGCATCTGCCCGATGCGCGTACGCCGGTGTCTGTGCGAGTGATCGAAGCGCCAAGACGCCGAGGATTCAACGTCGTCATGTTGGTAAACGAATCGGTTCGAGCAAGCGACGCGTGCAGTGCGTACGCACCGAATTGCACGTCGATGCCGGAGTTGAACGCGGCGCTTCCATCGCGCTTTGGACTACGAGAATTTCGAGCAGTTGATTCGACGACGGCGCTCTCGCTGCCGGTTATGTGGAGCGGCATGCATCCGTCGTCGTCGCGAGGCGATCTTCTCAGTGCGCCCCTTCTTTGGGAGTACGCGCGCGCGATTGGGTACAAGACGGGTTACTTCACAGCGCACAACATGCTCTTTGCGAACTTTGGCCGATGGCTCGAGAGCGTGCCTTTCGACGTTTCGGCAAACGGTACGCAGATTGAGCCGTACGCGACCTACCAAGCAGGTGCCGATGACGCGCTCGTCATGAAGAGGGCGCTCGAAGCGATTGCGAGTTTCGACGATCCGTACTTCGTCGTGGTTCACTTCTCCAATACGCACTTTCCGTATTGGATTGACGACAAGCGCAAGCCGTTTACGGACCAACTGCAAAAGGAAGAACCCGATGGCGGCGCCGAAGCTGAAACGCAGCTTGCTCGTTATCGCGATGCCATCTTGAGGCAAGATCATGCGGTGGCCGAGTTCGTGAAGAAACTTCGCGCAACCGACAAGGGCCAGCGAACTGCGCTGATGTACGTTTCTGATCACGGCGAGCAAATCTACGAACGTGGTCAGTTGGGTCACACGTGGAGCCTTTACGAAGAGGAGATCCACGTACCCCTCTTCATCGATGCACCAGCTGGCATGCTCACCGAAGCTGAGATCATCGAACTGCGCAAGCTCGAGTCGTTGCCGCGAACGATGCTCGACGTCGCGCCAACCGTTTTGCAATTGTTATCAGAGGGTGATCCATTTCCCGAAAGTAAACGGTGGATGAAGGGAACAAGCTTGCTTCGTGGCGGCACTCCGCAAAATGTAGCAACCGTACTTACAAATTGCAGCGACCTCTTTTCGTGTGCGACACGCAACTGGGGAGCGATGCGTTATCCGTTCAAGTTGATCTCGACCGAGGACGAAGTGGGCGGTTGGCGTTGCTTCAATGTGCAAAGTGATCCCGACGAGCGACATTTGCTGCCCCTTGAAGAATGTGGGGATCTGCGCGCGATTGCAGAAGCAGAGCGAGGCACGCCGTTTCGCTAAATGAGCGCTTGGGCGACGTGGAGTAACTCGGCGCTTTTCAATGAATCAT
The DNA here is from genome assembly GCA_023248745.1 of Myxococcales bacterium. GTDB lineage: Bacteria > Myxococcota_A > Polyangia > Polyangiales > Polyangiaceae > JAHFDX01. The sequence continues at coordinate 7,961 of JAHFDZ010000129.1, forward strand.
AGTTGAACTAACGTTCAGTATGTCACGAATTCGCATCGACGCAAGCAGTCGCATGCCGCTTGCGCCCTTACTGCCTGCGCGTGCGCTCGTCGTAGCGAATCAGAATGCACCGTCGCCTTACGTGCCGTTGGTCGTGCGATCTCACTTCTCATTTCTTCGAGGCGCAAGCTCTCCCGAGAGCCTCGTCGAGCGCGCTGCCACTCTTGGCTACGACGCCATTGCGATCACCGATCTCGACGGACTCTACGGCATCGTGCGCGCGCACGACGAAGCGAAAAAGTGTGGAATTCGTATCATTGTTGGTTGCGAATTAACACTCGACGAAGGTCTTGGTCCCTACGGCAGTGTAATTGTGCATGTTGAAAACCATGCAGGATACACGAACCTGTGTCGCATCTTGACCGAGAGTCATCGGCTCCATCCGAAAGGCGAACGCAAAACGAAGCGCCAACGTGAAGAGGGTTCGGCCTCGAATCTCTATGCCGGAGTATCCGCTGCCTATGTAGCGGCTCACGCCCAAGGCCTTTGGGCCACGGTACTTGCTCCGTTGCCCGATGCGTCGCTCAGTTCGTTGCACGCTGCATTCGAATCGCGTCTCAGCGTGGGCATTTATTGGCACGCAGAGGGTTGCGATCGCTCACGGCTTTTGGACGCAAAATCGATCGCATCTAGGTACCAATTGCCGCTTTGCGCAACGGGTCGCGTTCTCTTTGCAGAGCGCAAAGACAAGCCCGTGTTCGATACGCTGCATTGCATTCGAGAAGGCAAGACACTTGACGATGCAGGGCGCGAGCTGCTTCCCAACGCTGAAGCGCATCTCAAAGAACCCTCACGCGAGATGCAGCTCTTTGCCAGCCATCCTGAGGCGATACAACGTTCGCGCGAGATTGCTGATGCGTGTCGCTTTTCGATGAGTGAGCTTCGCTATCAATTTCCTGGGCAAGCAGAGGCACGCATCCGTCCCGATGAAACTGTGAACGACGTATTGCGACGTCTGACATACGACGGCGCAAAAATACGTTTCGAGCAGGGACTTCCTCCGAGTGTTCGAGCTCAGATCGAGAAAGAGCTGCACGTGATCGGACAGCTCGACGTGGCTGCCTACTTTCTAAGCGTTCGTGAGATCGTTGAGATGGCGCGTTCGCGCGACATTCTTTGTCAGGGGCGGGGAAGCGCAGCCAACAGTGCGGTCTGTTACTGCCTTGGCATTTCGGCGGTAGACCCTTCACGGTCGAGTTTGCTCTTTGAGCGCTTCTTGTCGCTCGAGCGGCGTGAACCTCCCGATATCGACGTCGACTTTGAACACGAACGTCGCGAAGAAGTGATTCAGGCCATTTACGAAAAATACGGACGCGATCGCGCAGCGATGGTGTGCGAAGTCATCTGCTATCGCGGAAAATCGGCGCTCCGAGAAGTGGGCAAAGTGTTCGGCTTGTCGCTCGAACAGATCGAGCGATTGAGCGAGCTCATTGCGTGGTGGGATCGCGCGCAAGATGTTGAAGACCAGCGTCTTATCCAAGCAGGCTTCGATCCAAGTGACCCAAGATTGCGTCAAGTAATCGCAATTGGAACTGCCATCCAAGGGTGTCCAAGGCACTTGTCGATTCACGTTGGAGGCTTCGTTTTGAGCGACGAAGCGCTTGTGCGTGTGGCTCCGATCGAGCCTGCAACGATGGCCAATCGCACCGTTATCCCGTGGGATAAGGACGATCTCGATAGCCTCGGCTTCTTTAAAATCGACGTACTTGGTTTGGGGATGCTGACAGCAATTCGTAAAGCAATGGAACTATCGTCAGAGGTTAGAGCGAGTGCAGACACAGCGATCGAGAGGCTTGCTCGTATACCGGCAGAAGACCCACAAGTGTACGAATCGCTTTGTCGTGCAGACACCGTGGGCGTGTTCCAAATCGAGAGTCGCGCGCAGATGTCGATGTTGCCTCGTCTGCAGCCGAAGCAATTTTATGATCTCGTCATTGAAGTTGCGATCGTGAGACCAGGCCCCATTCAAGGGGGCATGGTTCATCCGTACTTGCGAAGGCGTCAGGGGCTTGAAGCGCCGACACTCCCTCATGAATGCTTGAGACCCATTCTTGAACGCACGCTGGGAGTGCCCTTGTTTCAAGAACAAGTGATGCAAATCGCAATCGAAGGCGCCGGCTATACGGGTGGTGAAGCTGACCAATTGCGTCGCGATATGGCGGCATGGAAAAAGAGCGGCCGGCTTGAGCGCCATCGCGAAAAATTGTTCAGAGGGTTTACCAAGCGAGGCATTTCCGAAGAGTTCGCCGAGCGCCTGTACAAGCAGATTCAAGGCTTCGGTGAATACGGCTTTCCAGAGAGTCACGCGTCGAGTTTTGCGCTGCTCGTGTACGCGAGCACGTGGCTCAAAGTGCACTACCCAGCCGAATTTGCTGCTGCGCTTCTCAACAGCCAGCCGATGGGCTTCTACACACCGAGCACCATCTTGCAAGACGCCGAGCGCCACGGGGTTCGAGTGTTCCCTGTATGTGTGAACCGAAGCGAGTGGGATTGCACAATCGATCGAAGCGATGGTTTGGCTGCAATTCGTGTCGGTCTTCGTTACATTAAAGGAATGCGTGCCGAGGTGGGTGCGCGCATCGTCGCAAAACGTGTCAATCAAAGTTACGATAGTGTTGCCGACGTCGAGACCCGCGCTGCTCTCGACAAGCGAGCCCTCGAGTTGCTCGCCGAAGCAGGTGCTTTTCGTTCATTCGGAATCGATGTGCGAGAGGCACTGTGGCGCGCCCGAGCACCGAAGGCAGAAGGACTATTCGAGGGGCAAGCGCATGTCGAAGCGCGGCCTTCGTTACGAAAACTCAGTCGAGCCGAGCAGCTGGTCTTCGACTATCGCCGGACCGGCATTTCGACAACCGATCATCCAATGTTACTCATGAGGCCCAAGCTCGCCGCGCGCATTCTGCATTCGAAAACCATCGCGACCGTTGCACACGGTGCGCGAGCCAGTGTTGCGGGCCTCGTCATCTGTCGTCAGCGTCCGATGACCGCGAGCGGTGTGGTTTTCATCACAATGGAGGACGAGTTCGGGTTTACCAACTTGGTGCTCTGGGCAAAGGTTTTCGAACAGCTGCGCTACGCAGCGACGCATAGCTCACTCTTGCTTGCACACGGCCGCATCGAACGCGAAAAAGATGGCGGCGTTATCTATCTCATTGTGGACGCACTCGAGCCGCTCGCGGAGGGTGCGTTTCCATCGATGAGTCGAGATTTTCATTGAAGGGCTTGACGTCATTCACGTTCAAAATGAAAACCCGCCTCATGCGCACATCGATGCTCACGCTCGCGGCAGCCTCCATACTCGCTTGCAGCCCAAAGGTTCCTCGTCCCGCGAACCTACCCGAAGTGCGCTACGAGGAAGATGGGCCCACCGCCACTCCGCTCCCCAGTGCGGCTCTCAGCGCACTTCCAAGTGCCACCATCGAGCCGACTGTCGTCGCGCATCCACCAGCAATTCCAACCGAAGAAGCTGCCAAAGCGGTTGCGGGCGTCAGTGACAAGTTGCTGAAGCAAGTGTTCTCGGGCGACGAAAACGTCGTTCTCTCACCATGGAGCATCGCCGAGCTCCTCGCGATGGCGAGCGCGGGGGCCAAAGGTCCAACGCACGACGAATTCACTTCGTTCATGAACGTCAAGGTTCATGACGATGTTCTTTTCCCCGGATTTCGCGATCTTCGAAGCAAAGTCTCTGCCGGCCTCTCGCAAGCGACGACCACCTCGACGACCAAAGGTCCGCCATTCATCCTCGACGTTGCCAATAGCGCATGGGCCGATGATGCAGTGACGCTCGACGGAGCATTCAGTACGGCCATTCACGAATACTTCGGTGCCGAAGTATTGCGCGCTCCGATTCGGCAGCGTCCCGACGACGCGCGACGCAAGATCAACGCTTGGGTTGGCGACCACACGAGGCAAAAAATTCACAACTTGCTGCCCGAGGGTAGCATCACGCCTCTCGTGCGCGCCGTCATGGTCAACGCCGTTTACTTCTTGGGTACGTGGCAATCGACGTTTGCGCCAGGAAAAACAAGGCTCACGCCATTCGTAACGTCAAAGGGAACAAAAGCCCAAGCGCTCATGATGAACCAGCTCATCACCGCGCCCTACTTCGCGAACGATCAATTCCAAATGATCGAGCTCGGGTACCAAGGCTCATCGCTCGCCATGGTCGTCGTTCTGCCAAAGAAAAGTATCAACGAACTTGACGAACTCGGCGTCGGGGCAGTCGAGGCTATGCTGCCAAAATTGAGCCAAGAAGCCGTGCATCTCTCGCTTCCAAAGTTCTCCGCAACGCGCGCGTTCAATCTCTCGGGCACGCTCATGAAGCTAGGTCTCAACTTGCCCTTTTCCGACAAGGCCGACTTTTCGCGCATGACGAACGACAAGTCACTTTATCTTTCACAAGTCGTCCATCAGGCGTTGGTTACAGTCGACGAAAAGGGGACCGAAGCTGCCGCAGCAACCGGAGCTACGTTTGCGGTCAAGGCCATCCGCACAGACATTGTCATGAACGTTGACCATCCGTTTTGGTTCTTGGTGCGTGACCGAACGTCGGGCGCAGTGTTTTTTGCGGGACGTATCGTCGACCCATCGAAAAAATAGCTACGGTCCCACCAGCGTCGCTCGCAAGTTCACAATCTCAACGAAGGAGTCGCCACCGTTGGTGCTCTTGAAGACCCGCAGCCCGCGCGTCGAAACATAGATCGTGAGCGGATTCGAAGGTGCGTACGCAATCTCCTCAATTGCAGCTGGCGCCGTAAGCACGAGCGTTCCGGTCGAAGTCGCAAGGCCATCGGTGCTTTTGTAGAGCTTCTCTTGGCTCGCAAAGAGAATATTCGACTGCTGGACTGGATGCACCGCGATCGGCCCGTTGAATTGATTGCCGGTGAGGCTAGTCCAAGTGCTGCCGCGGTTGATTGATTTGCGAAGCGTTCCGGCGTTTTGCTCGACGGCGAAGAGGTTGATGCCGTCACTTGCAACGGCAAAATGCGCGATGGTTACGCCGTTAAGTGGTGTTTGCGAAAGGGCCCATGCCTGACCTGCGGGCCGCACCGCGAGTCCAGGTCCGAGCAATCCGGTCTCACCAACGAGTCCAAACGCAAATTGATACCCGCCCTTGTTTGCGAGATGCCAGATGCTCGTCTTTTCGAAACCGCTCGGTGCGGATTCCTTCTTCCAGGAGATGCCGCCGTCCGTCGATTTGTAGATGCCACCGTCGTAAAAGTTCTTCGGTGGGGCAGGGAAGAACGTTGGCGCGCCAGCTCCAAAGGATGCGTAAACAGCACCGGCAGAGTCAACCATAACCGCCTGTGCGCGCGCGCTATCGAACCCACAGTTGACCTGCGCCCACGTCGTACCTTGGTCAACGCTCTTGTAGATGCCACCAATGGCACTTGGGTAGTTACCAATAGTCGGCCCAGCCGCGTCGTTGGTCGCTGCGTAAATTGTATTTGCGTTCGTGGGATCGAACGCCATGTCCCACACTTCCGCGTAGCGCTCGCTTCCGGCGAGCCCCCACGTTCGAAGGCCACTGCGCAGCCACGTCCACTGGCTGCCGCCGTTGGTCGATCGAAAAATGCCATTGCCCTCAGAGCCGACGAACACGACGTCCGAATTGGTCAGACTTACCGTCAAGGAACGGAACGTTTGATCGGCGTCTGTTTGCGAAGCGCTTGGACCCTTGACCGCGGCAGTCCCTCCAACTGAGTTGCCCGCACACGAAGGTGCAGCGTCTCCAGCGTCGTCGGCATCGAGAGCATCCGTGGGCGAGTCCGAGGCACCATCCGAAACCTCAGGTGGAGCATCAACGGGCGCATCGACCACGTCGACGAGCGATCCGTCGCTCGCGTCGAGTGTCGTGATTGAATCGGCGCCAGCGTCGACAGGCGCGAGTGCGTCACCTCCAGAAGCGTCATTCGCTCCGCTATCGGCGCCGGTTGCGCCATTGCTGCACGCAAGAAGTGACGTTGCAAAGAAAGAAAGTGCGCGCAGCCTGATCTGAAGTCGCATTGCATCAGACTACAAAGGGTTTTGCCTATCGCCGAAAAATCTGGGGCCTAACCGGGGCTAGACGTTGCCAGCGCGTTGACGTCGTGTCGGTCGTGGTCCGTCGGTTGCGGGCTTCTCACCGCCTTTGGGCGTCCCGCGACGCTTCTCTTTGTAGAAGACACGAATCGGTACGCCATCGAAGCCGAACGCTTTGCGCAGCTGATTCACTACGAAGCGCTGATAGGAGAAGTGAATATGGTCCGGAGCGTTCGATACGATGACGAACTTTGGCGGCCGGCTCTCGACTTGGGTGATGTAGTAGAGGCGCGGCGCCTTGCCATTTTTCGTCGGAGGCGTTCGCGACTCGAGAACGCGCTCGAAAAATCGGTTCAGCTCTCCCGTTGACACGCGCTGCACGTAGCTTTCGCGAACCTTGTCAATCTGCTCGAAGAGCTCGTTCATTCCTCGACCGGTCTTGGCGCTAATGCGAACAACGGGTGCGAATGCTGCGAAACTGATCTTGTCGCGCGCGTTTTCTTCAGCCTTTGAGTACTCGTCCTTGCTGAGCAAGTCGCTTTTGTTCAGCGCGATAATGAGTCCGCAACCACGCTCTTCGGCGAGTCCAAGAATCTTCGCGTCTTGTTCTGCGACGCCTTCTGCTGCATCGCACATGAGCACAACCACTTCTGATCGCTCAACGCTACGAATAGACTGGAGCACGCTAATCGATTCGACCGCATCGTCCGCTTTGTTGACCTTGCCCTTGCGTCTGATTCCAGCCGTGTCGACAAAAATGTATCTCTTGTCGTTACGTTCTACGACCGCATCGATCGCATCGCGTGTTGTGCCCGGTTGATCGTCGACCAGCATGCGGTCTTCACCGAGCAAACGATTGAGTAGGCTCGATTTTCCGGCGTTTGGACGGCCTGCCACTGTAATGCGCGGCAGATCGTCTTCGCTTACCTCTTCGAGTGGTATCTCCGGTCCGAAGTGCTCCACCATCGCTGCTTCGACATCACCAATGCCGCGACCGTGAAGCGCGCTCACTGGAAATACTTGTTCAACGCCGAGTCTGTAGAGCTCGAACGCGTCGGGGTCGACCTTTGGGGAGTCCGCCTTGTTTGCCGTGAAAATTACGGGTTTCTTGGAGCGACGAAGCAATTCGACGGCAGCGCGATCGGCTGCGGTCATCGGAAGAGTCGCGTCTGTCACAAAGACAATCACGTCTGCTTCGGCAACGGCCGCTTTCACATGGCGCGCGATGCCGCTCTTCATCGGGTCATCGTCATCGGGATCGAATCCACCGGTATCGACGAGAGTGTACGGCCTGCCAAATGCAGTCGTGTCTACGTAGTGCCTGTCGCGCGTAACGCCTGGCTCATCGTGCACGATGGCGAGCTTCGCGCGCGCCAAGCGATTGAAGAGTGTTGATTTGCCTACGTTTGGCCTTCCGACGATCGCCACGAGCGGCATGCCATCGCGCGCGTTCGGACCGCGACGGTCAGCTCGTTTTTTGTAATGCTTCGTCATGTCGATTCGACCTTCGAGTATCCAAGCTCAGTCAGGAGTGCATCGCTGTCTTGCCAAGAAGGCGTCACGCGCACGAACAGCTTCAGGAACACCTTGCGATCGAGCATGCTTTCGACGCGTGCGCGCGCATCGGTGCCGACTTGCTTGAGCAATTCACCACCTTTGCCGATCAGGATCTTCTTGTGACTCTCGCGCAGCGTATGAATGACAACGTCGATGTGAACGACGGGGCCACTATCGTCGAATCGTTCAACGACGGTCGCCACACCATGCGGAATCTCCTGTCGCGTCTTGCGGAGAATTTGCTCACGCACAAACTCGGCGACAAAAAAGCGCACTGGCTTGTCACTCAACGCATCGGTCTCGAATAGAGGTTCGCTCTCTGGCAGGTGCGGTTCGATTTCACCAAGTAGCCGGTCCAGCCCGTCAACTCTGCGAGCCGAAAGTGGAATGACCGCGACGACCTGTTCGAGGGCGGACAGGCGTTCGAGAATGGGAAGCAACTTGACCTTTTCCTTTATGAGGTCAATTTTATTGACGACAACGATCGTCTTGAACTCAGCGCTCATCTCTTCGATGAGTTTGAAATCAGCGTCCGCAAGGGCGGGTGGATCACCACGACCGAGATCGATCACGACAACCACAAGCTCGGACGAGGTCGAGGCGGCTTTCGCTGCTTCGTTCATATGCGCGCCGAGTTTTGATCGCGACTGATG
>JAHFDZ010000378.1 GCA_023248745.1 Myxococcales bacterium
AGCTCGGCGAGATCTTGGTTCAAATGAAGGTGCTCTCGCGTATGCAGCTCGACGAAGTGATTTCTCACCAGATGGGATTGCTGCAGGACGAGACGTCCCGTCCTCAGCGCCGGCGAATCGGCGAGCTCATGATCGAGAAGGGTTTCATCTCCCAAAACCAGCTTGAACAGGCACTGCAGCGGCAGGTTGAGTTTTCGCGTATGCGCCTCGGCGAAATTTTGTTGGAGCTAGGCCACTTGGAGCGACCTCAACTTGAGATTGCCATTACACGGCAGCTCGAGGTGCTTAACTCCGGCGGGGCCTCGATCGCTCAGTTCTCGTGACGCGTGCCGTGGCCGATCTGTCAAGTTGCGATATCGACAATTAACTTGCCGGTTGTGCGGCCGCTTTCGGAGTGCTTCCACGCTTCCTGTAGTGCAGACAGTGGGAAGCGCTTGCCGATGAGGACGCGCAATTTGCCGGCGCCAAACAGCGAATCAAGAACGGCGAGATCGGCCGCGTTGCTCTTCAGCATGACGGGCGCGACGCTTTGAGACGAAAAGATGCTGACCGCTTTTCGAGCGAACGTGCCAACGCCTGGAACGCAGCTTGCGTACCGGCCGCTTTTCGTCAAGAGGCCGCACCACTTTCCTGCGTCCCCGGCGACGCAATCGTAGATGACGTCGAACGGGGGCTGCGTGCTAAACGTCTCTGGCTTATTGTAGTCGAGGACGCCCTGAGCGCCGAGCTCGCGTACGAGTCCTGCGTTGCGATCGCTGCACACTGCAATCGCCGTTGCGCCAGCGGCACGCGCAATTTGCAGCGCAAGGTGTCCAACGCCTCCAGATGCACCGACGATGAGAACGCGTTCTGAAGCATCGTTCATCGGCAACTTGGCTCCATCGCGCAGGCCCTGCAGCGCGGTCATGCCCGCGAGTGGAAGTCCCGCCGCGGTCGCGAAGTCCATGGTGTCGGGCATCTTGGTGAGCACGTCCACGCCGCACAGCGCGTACTCGGCGGAGGCGCCGCCGTTGATGCCAGCGATGCGAGCATGGACGCGATCGCCTTTCGCGAAGCCGGTGACGTCTGGGGCGCAGGAGACCACTTCGCCCGCGTAGTCGTAGCCGGGCGTGCAAGGCAGCTTGTTCGGCATGATGAGTCGGATTTTTCCGCTCGCTTGCTTCCAATCGACCGGGTTCACGCTCGAAGTTTGGCCTTTGACGAGGACCTGACCCCGACTGGGCTTTGGGATCTCAACTTCGACGGACTCGAGCGGCTCACCGTAGCCGCGATACATCATTGCGCGCATGCACCCACTCCTTGGCAATGAGGATCATCTTCGCACAAGCAACGCGTTGCCTCGTGGATTACCATGCGCGTGATGGACGACCCGCTTCTTGAGTGCCGGCACGCGGAAATCACCGAAGGTAGCGCGGCGACCAAAGCGCTCGAGTTCTCTGTTCGCGGGCCGTCAGCGATGGTGGTGGGCGCGCCTGCGGTGTTGCCAAAAGCAGCGATGGGACTTGTGCCGCTTCGCAAAGGTGCGCTGCGCGTTTACGGGTGGTCAGCCGTCGAGAGTGTGCGTCGCGGAATTGCAACCGGTGTGCCTCGCGACTTGGTTGTGCCGCGCAATTGGACGTTGCGTCGCATGCTCGTAGAGAGCGCGCGACTTTCGGGCTTAGCGCAAGACGAGGCACAAGAGCGTGCAGCGACGGTCTCCGTTACACTGCGGTTAGTTCCGATTCTTGACCGTTCTCTTGCGCTCGCTCCGCCCGTGATGCGAAGAGCGGCAGCGCTGGCGAGTGCGCTTGTGACACGCGCGCAAGTCCTGATGATTGACGACTTGTTCGAAGGGCTCTCCTTCACCGAAACGAAGAACTTTGGCGAAGTAACGATTCAAGTCCTCGAGGGTCGGCAGTGGGTTTGCTTTTGCTCGCGCTTGCAGAACGGGCATCCGCTCGCGCCGCTCGCGCACGAGATGGTCACGCTCAGTCCGGGAAAACCTGCGCACGTTTCATCTCCAATTTCGTCAAAAATTGATGCGCCCAAAGCCCGCGCATTGCGCATTCGCCTTCGGGGGGATATCGACAAGTTTATTGATGATGTGGGCGGGGCCGGTGTAACCGTTCTGGCGCGCGAGGATGATCAGATTTTCGTTGCGCTAGGTGAACGGACCTCGGCTGATCTCTTCGCGCTCGCGCTTTCGAAGGGCTCGCTGATCACCGAACTTGCGCCTGCGGACGCCGCACTCGCATCGTGAACGACATGGGGCAGACCGAGGATTCAAGGACGGAAAGAAGTCGCCTAGCAAAGGTCCGGCGCGTTGTGGTGAAGATCGGCTCGTCGTCACTCGCAGCCGATAGCGGTACGTTCGAACGACTTGCAGCTGCGATCGCTACTGCAGTCAGCCATGGACGGTCAGTCGTGCTCGTATCGAGTGGTGCTATCGCGCTTGGCGTGCGCAAGCTCGGCTATCGGAGTCGGCCGAAAGAGATCGGGAGATTGCAGGCAGCGGCCGCGGCGGGTCAGAGTTTGCTGATGCGTGTCTATGAGGAGGCATTCCTCGGCAAGGGCCTTGTCGTTGCCCAGGTGCTTCTAACCCATGGTGATCTCGCAAGCCGCACGCGCGCGAACAACGCGCAAGCTGCACTCGTGGCGCTTCTCGAGGCTGGGGCAATTCCGATTCTCAACGAGAACGATTCGGTTGCGGTCGAGGAGATTAAGTTTGGCGATAATGACCAGCTCGCATCAATGGTCGTGCCGTTGGTCGACGCTGACTTGCTCGTGCTCCTCTCGGATATCGAAGGCCTTCTCGACAACAAAGGACATCGTGTCAAAGTGGTCAACAATATTGACAGTGAAGCCGCCGCCCTCGTACGGAAGACCAAGAGCGCAGCTGGGACGGGCGGAATGGCGAGCAAGCTTGAGGCGGCAAGGCGCGCGACGCTTGCGGGCGCGCATGCCGTGATTGCTGATGCGCGACAGGCCGATACACTCTTGCGCATTCTTGCTGGCGAAGACGTCGGCACGATGTTTGTTCCGCAAGGCAAACGGCTCTCAGCGAAGAAGATGTGGATCGCGTTTACGCTAAGGCCCAAGGGCGAGATGATCCTCGATGCTGGCGCTTCCTCTGCCGTGGTGTCGCAGGGCAAGAGTGTTCTTGCGGTGGGCGTTTTGGGCGTTCGAGGCGATTTTCGGGCGGGTGAATCGGTTAAGATAGTTGACCATGAAGGAAACGAAATTGCCCGTGGTCTTGCGCGGTTTGGCGTTGCTGAGTGCGCAGCGCTTGCGGGCGTGCACGGCGAAAGCGACGCTCGCGCTGTCGTCGTGCATCGCGATGACTTGGTGTTGGTATAGGCCGGTTCTGCGGCGCGAACGTTACCCGGCGTAGCCCTCTTCACCGTGTTGGGTAGTGTCGAGGCCTTCACGCTCGTCTTGTTCGGTGACGCGCAGGCCAATGAATTTGTCAATTAACTTGAGCAATATCCAGGTCATCATCGCGGCGTAGGCGGCCGACGCAATGCACGCGAGTGCCTGGCGACCAAGGAGCGTTACGCTGCCTGTGATGAGGCCGTCGTGTCCGCCGCTGTTGAGGGCCTTGCGCGCGAACACGCCGGTAAGAAGCGCGCCCACGAGGCCGCCTACGCCGTGTACGCCAAATGCATCGAGCGAATCGTCGTAGCGAAATCGTTCTTTCTGCAGAACGGCGAAATAGCAGACGGCGCCGGCGATGAATCCGATCACGACCGCAGCCCATGGATCGACGTAGCCCGCTGCCGGCGTGATGGCGACGAGTCCTGCGACGAGACCCGAAGCGATCCCGAGAGCGGTTGCCTTGCCGCGATGTTTCCACTCGACAACGACCCAGCCGATCGCCCCGCCCGTCGCACCGAGATGCGTTGTCATGAACGACAGCGCGGCGAGTGCGCCCGATGAAAGTGCGCTCCCTGCGTTGAAGCCGAACCAACCGAACCACAAGAGGCCTGCGCCCGTAAGTGTCATGGTGAGGTTGTGCGGAAGCGGACGCTCTTGCGGATACTTCAGGCGCTTGCCAATAACGAGCGCGCACACGAGTGCGGAAACACCAGCCGTAATGTGTACGACCGTGCCACCTGCGAAGTCGATAGCACCGAGTTTTAGTAGCCAGCCGTTGTCTGACCAAACCCAGTGCGCAACGGGATCGTAGACGAGCGTCGACCAAAGGAGCACGAAGGCAACGTAGGCTGAGAACTTCATGCGCTCTGCAAATGCGCCCGAAATGAGGGCAGGCGTGATCACTGCGAACATCATTTGAAATGCGACGAACGCGAGCTTTGGAACGTTTGCTCCTTCGTGAATGATCCCGTCCAAGTGCCGGAGGCCCATGAAGTCGAGCCCGCCGATGAAGCCGCCCTTGGTTGGCCCGAACGCAAGCGAGTACCCGATGAGCGCCCACTGCAAGCTGATGAGCGGAATCGCCGCGAGCGAATGCATGATCGTCGAGAGCACGTTCTTGCGCCGAACCATGCCGGCGTAAAACAGGGCGAGCGCGGGTGTCATCAGCAGCACGAGTGCACACGACACGAGCAGCCACGCGGTGTTGCCCGCATCAATCGAAGGAGGAGGAGCCGTTTCTGCCATCGCCGGTCAGGTTATCGAACGGTTCGTTTTACGTCTGTTTCGTAGCAATGCGCCCGCGTCCGGATTTCG
>JAHFDZ010000130.1 GCA_023248745.1 Myxococcales bacterium
GTCAATCGCCGGAACCGTCTGGAACGATGAAGCCGAAGGCGGATTCGTCATGACAAGGCCAGGAGCATCGCGATGAAGATCTTGCCGATTTGTGCTGCAATCGTCTGCGCGTTCACCGCCTCTGGGACGCAAGGGCATACATCACGGGAGGACACACCATCGTGACCGAGCGAGGCCTCAGAGCTGCGGGGTTCTCGCCAGGCGCTGTGGAGCTCGCGGTTATTTCGAATTTCCAAGTCGACTACATGTTCAACAAACCGAAGTGGAGCTCCGCGGCCAAGTCAGAAAAGGTGACTGACGCCGCAAAGCACTTTCATTTCGATGGCTTGATCGACGAAGAAGACTTCGCGCGGGAGATTGGGTGGATTCGACAGGGCGCACGCGCGGTCGTCGCGAGTGCGGTTAGGGAAGGCAACGCAGAGAAAGTGCTCAACACACTCGGGATCGTTCTTCATGCAATGCAGGACCTCTACACCCACACGAACGTTGCCAATGTGGACTGGACGCCGTGGGTTGGAACGCGTGTCGCCATCGTCGAAGAGTTGCCCGACGACATCTGGCAGAGTCCTGTTCACGCCCTCTTTTCGAACTTGGGATCACCTGAGAACCCCTACAAGAAGAACTGGCCGACGAACGCTGAAGAGCGCCCACATGAGTGGCCTCGCCACCGCTCGGGGGGAATGGTGTGTGGTGCAAACGACGATATCGTGAAGTGCGGCGTGAATCACGACACCGCTGCAAGGCGGCACTATCTGCGCTCGATCGAGATGGCCACACGCGCCACAACCTGGTGGGCTCGGGAGTTTCAGCGTTGGGTCGGCGACGATGTTTTCTGGAAGAAGGTCACAACGTTTTCGGCCGGCTTCACCTCAGACTGTCGGGTAAAGATGACGGCGTGTGCCAAGGCTGCGGGTTCTTGGGGCATGACCGCCAATACCGACAAGACAAAGCTCGTCTCTTGGGCGTTGTCCGGTGAAGGTTGTGAATGGCACTGGCAAGACAAGCGCTGGGCCGACGTGATCCTCGAGATGGTGAAGTTGGCCGATCCAAAGGTAGCCCATTCGCCCAACCGCCCCGCGCGGGACATCGCGCGCATCGATAGCTTCGTCGGAACGTTCAGCGTCGTGGTGGGCAGCGAGCACGGCGAGATGACGCTCGAACGGGTGCCTCATGGTGAATCGGTCACGGGCAAACTCACGATCGGCAAGAGCGAGATCGTCGTCTTCGGGATCGTCGACGGTGATGCGATCGAGTTTTCCAAACCCGGAACGCCACGGACGAATCAAAAAGTGCGTGGAAAAGCCTATCTGGTCGGGGCCCCGCACAAGATGTTTGCAGGGTTTCTCTGGTGGAAACAAGGCGACGTTCCTACGGGGTTCTTCGCGACGCGGACGAAATAGACGAAGGTCGCTGTGGGGTGAACACTGCCAAGCCACGTGAGCGAGAGCCTTTCGCGAGACCGCCAGGTTGGGCCATCGCAGAAAGCGCAACACCTCGCCGGTCCTCTCTGCCGGTTGGTGGACTTCTGATGAGGAGTGCCAAGAGATTTCCTGTCCAAAAAAATGGAGAGAGCCCCGTCGTGCTAACATCGCGCGTGAAGTGAACATCCTTGTCGCGGGCGCTACGGGGCATACCGGAAGACACGTTACACGAATGCTTGCGGCTCGCGATCACAGCGTGGTTGCGTTGGCGCGCAATCCCGACGCGGCATTGCGCCTTTTCGGAGAGAGCGTTTCTATCCGCAAGGGCGACGTGCGTGACCGCGCATCGCTCGAAGCTGCCTTTGCTGGCATCGACGTCGTCATTAACACCACCGGAACGCGCACGTTCTGGGGCGATAATGGAGGGCATGCAGTCGACATTGTCGGCTCAGAAAACATCGCCAACGCAGCCGTTCACAACCGCGTCGGTCACCTCATCTTGCTAAGTGCGTTCGGGCTCGACAGATCGTCAATTTTTTTGACGTTGTTCTCGCGTGCGCTCAACGGTTACTTCGAGTGCAAGGCAAAGGCTGAGCAGGCGCATATTCAGTCGACCATCCCGTACACCATTGTGCGTCCCGTCGAGTTGCTCAACAGACCGCCGCGCGGTCATGCGCTGCTCAACCAAGAAGCTCCCCTCTCGCTCGTGCGCTTCGTTAGTCGCGAATTGGTCGCTCAAGTCTTGGCCGAATGCGTGGGCAATGGAAACGCGGCTGGAAAAACGTTCGAGGTCTGCGAGTCGAAAAAAAAGGGAGACGATGTGCATGCGCAGATCGCCGCAATGAAGCCCGACCAGACGCGCACCAAGCCGTCGAGCACGCCGCTATTTTAGGCGAAACGACAACTCTTCGGCGTCCAAAGAGTAGAGCGAGGGCCACGCACACGGTACGAAGCGACCATGCCTTACTACGTGACTATGAGTCGAATCGATTGGCACTACGATCAAGCGACACCGGAGCTGCAAGCGATTTTACCGGCCGCAAACCTGAATCTGTCTTCCGGCAATCACACTGCGCAAACCTTCGAAGAGCAACTGCGCAAGCTGGCAGCTGAGCGACGGGACCTTGTGGTTGATGCGCTCGTGGAGGATGGTTTTCGCGGGTACTGGCTCTACGCCGCGCGCGATGGAAAGGTCTCGGCGATCGAAGTCGAAGAGCGACCCGAGGGGGCACTTGATCAAGAGGTGAGCTTGCCATTCGACGATATGGCGACCGTGACACTCATTCGGCAGGCTGACGAGATTCGGTCGATGCTCGAAGAGCGGTCCGACTTTGAAGGCGCCGATGGGGACGAAGTGACGCTGCCGCTTGGTTACGCTGCCGAAGCGTCGATGCGCGAAGTGCTCCACTGCATTGTCAACGCGATTGACGAAGGAGAGCACCGATTCGTCGCAGAGACAGCAAACGACCGTTTTTTGGTTGAGTTGCAGCCAGGCACGGCAAGCGTGCGTCGGCTTGTCGTCGTTACGGAGCCAGACCTGTTTGCGCGCCTTTTGAATGAGAAGTTCGCCCGAGTTCCACAACCCGCGCCGCGCGCAGACGAGAAACGGGAGCAGGCGCTCTATTGGCCGGAAGACATGCTTCAAGCCGTCAGAGACGAGGCCCGTCGACTCGATGCGAGCCTGTCGGCCGTCGTTCAGAAGGCTTGGAAAGCGTCACGAGCAAAAATAGCCGAGATTGAGCACGAAGATGAAGAGCTATCCCCGCTGCTAAGAGATTTCAGCAAGGCCAAGGCCAAGCAGACGCTCTTCTTCCCCGGTGACATGTTCGCGGAGATTTGTGACCAAGCCGCTCGGCTCGACACGTCGATGTCGTTTGTGGTGCAGGTCGCTTGGGTGCTTGCACGCGCCGCTATCGCTGCGCTCCCGACTCCATAGACTCATGAGGTTCTGAATCGCGTTTTGCGCCTGCACTATCACTTGCGAAGCAAACCTTCGAGCTTGCGCGCCGCCGCCGCATCTTGGCCCATGGTGATCGAAACGTGTCCTCCTGTGATGGCCGACTGGATGATCGGGGCGCAATACACCACGTCGTCGATGACGATTGCCATTCGCCGCTTTGTCCACTGACGCGTCATCGCTTCAAACCGCAGCGCACTATCGGCCGACAGCTTAACGGTGATGGTGTACTGCTCTGCGTTGATGCCGGCTTGCGCGTTTTCCACGTCGTCCGTGCGAACGATGGGATCGCCGCTCAGAATGAAAGCGCGAATGCCGGTGACATTTTCTTGAGTCGGATCGTCGACGTCCACGGCATTGCCAAAGCCGAATCGCGCGCCCGACGGTAGCGAAACGCGCGCAAGCCACTTGCGAAACCGTGCTGTGCCTGCCGCTGGCGATTCGCCGTCGCGAAGCCTAAGCACGGCGGATTTTGTCACGTGACCGTCAACCATCACTGGCTGAAGAACGACACGTTCTCGCTCATCGTCAACCATCTTGTCGAATGGGTTGATCGAGTCATCGACGCGAACGAGCTCCAACTTCGCGCGCGGCCCGGTCGCCACGTCTCCTTTCGCATTTTGCATATGCGAGAAGCCACACAAGACGGCAGCAAACGCAACGCACCCCGCGAGAAGTGCGCTGCGCTGCGATCGCGTCCACACCGAAAGTGGCGCGATCACTTCATGAGTCGAAGCGTTCGGACTAGGTGCTTCGGCGCCCATGAGAAGGTGGCGCAAAATTGCAGAGCCCCGTTCAACGTCAACTCGCTTGACGAGAATTTCAGGGCGCCTGTGGAGCAAATACCTGCATCAAGTTGAGGATGTGCGCGCCTCGCGTCTCGGTCGCGATGCCATCGTCCGCGAGAGCCGCACGCAACACCGGAACTGCGGTTGCTCGCCGCTCTTGCCAAATCGAAACCCAATCGCCTTGCCGCATTTCGATGCGCAACGAATGAGCAAGATCCAGCATGGCGGCAATGAGCGTCACGACAAGCACAGAACTGACCCGAAGGTGCCCAAGCCCGAACCCAGTGAGACTGAGGACCGTGATGAAGAGAAGCGATGGCCAAAACGCGGCTTGAATCGACGCGCGCGTTTGCTCGCGAAATGTGTCGTCGGCTTTTGCGCCCAGCCGCTCAACGAGATCGGCCAGTTCTGCGGGGCGATGCAACACGCGCGCGAGCACCCACGTGGTGCCCGCCGTAAGCGCAAAGAGAGCCAGGGCGAATACCCTTTCGTCTAGCAGCGCTTGCTCAATGCTTTGGAACGAGGTGAGGCCCCAGGTCGCAAACATCTGGGGCATCGCGAGCACTGAAGGCGCCAAAGAGAGTGGCCAGAGCGACCCCGAGGGCACGGGAATCATGGGAGCGACTGCGCGCTTGCGATCGCTGCGATAGGGTGCGCCGTCTGCGTCTGCCTTTGCCACATTGCGAGCTGCATCGCGGAGGGCGATCCACGTTGCGAGCGCGACGACGCCGATCGCGAACAGACCCATGGTCAGTTTCGCTGGCGTTAGGATCGCTTCGGGTGAGATCAAATCAGACATCCCAGTTGCGCTCAGCCATCGACGGAACGCGCGCGGTCCTTCAACGAGGTCACGCACAAAGTTGGCAGCGAAAATAGTAACGAAGCCATTGAGCAACCCTTGGCGTGAAATGAGCTGCGCCACCAGAAACTGAATGCACACGCCCGCCACAAGTGTGATCGTGATGATCGCCACTGAAGCTTGAAATCGCGGCGTAAGCGTGCGCGCGTGGTGAAGTCCCAACGCAAATGCGAGCGCAATCGTCGTGAACACAACAGCGCGATCGAGCTTCGCGCGTCCCTCTGGATTGCCATGACGCAGGCGCGACCATGACGGAACGAGGAAGGCGACCACCTCGACGAGGACGTAGGCGCCTATGATCGGCGCGAGTCCAAGCCCGAAGAGGCTGAGGCCAGGCGCAGCGCCGGCGTTCTCAGCGGGGACCTCTGGCAGCGTCAAATACGCTTCGCCCAAAAACAACGCGAAGGGTGCACCCAGCGTGATCGACAAGCGCGTGATGAGCGATCCGAGTTTCGTGGGCGGCGCCATGGCGATCCATACCACGCCAAGTTACGCACAAAGGAGCGAGGTCGCGATTTGACAATGTGTCGCGCGATGACAATCCGACGGTATCTGCCGAGCGGCTGCTGGCGTGCGCTGGGCGGCAGTAGGCGCTGCGTGGCGCGTGCTACGCAATGCTTAGTGGAATCAACGAAGCCTCTGTTGTCGACGAAGCCTCTGCTGCCACGCGAGATGTTGTGGGTGTTGCTCCATGGCTGCTGCAACCGCTCGTCGAGAATGCGGTCGTGCATGGCGTCGCACCTCGAACGGCCGGTGGTACGATTTGGATCTCCGTTCGACCCGAAGGCGACAGCGTGCGCCTGTCGGTTGAGGACGATGGCGTCGGCCTTGGCGAGTCACCACGGGTGGGTACCAAGAAGACGATAGCGTCGCTTCCTGAGCGCCTCGCGCTTGCCTATGGAAACGATGCGTCGTTCTCGCTCACGCGACGCGAGGCAGGTGGAGCCCGCGCAACGATGCTCATCCCAAGGAGAACAGGATGATCCGCGCATTGGTGGTCGATGACGAAGCAATCGCCCGCGCTCACGTAAGGCGTCTCCTCGAGCGCACCGGTAACGCGACGGTGATCGCAGAGGCAGCATGTGGTCGGACCGCCCTTCTTGCCATCGAAACGCACAAACCCGATGTCGTGTTTCTCGACGTTGAGATGCCCGAGGTCGATGGACTCTTCGTCGTGAGTCGTGTGCGCGATACGTTGGTCGTGTTCACAACGGCGCATTCTCGATTTGCCGTCGACGCCTTCTCAGTCAACGCGGTTGACTTTTTGCTCAAGCCGCTTCCGGTGCTTTTGTGACGCGCTCGCCCGTTCGGGTGCAGGAGCGGCTAGGCACCTTCGCAGCGCCTGTGACGCCGCGTCTCATGATTGCGGATCGTGGCCGCACAGAGTTTGTCGACGTTGCCCGCATCGAGCGCTTCTTTGCGCTCGACAAGTACACCGCGTTCTTGCTCGAGGGCCGCGAAGTGCTCATTCGCGAAAGCCTCGACGCGCTCGAGGAGCGCTACGGTCACTTGGGATTCCTAAGACTTCATCGCGGAGAGCTCGTACGCGCCGACGCAATTGTTGCGCTCGAAGCCCAGGGCGATAGTGCAATCGCCACGCTGAAGAGCGGCGCTACTGCGAGTGTGGGGCGACGTCGCGTGGCCGCCGTTCGTGAGGTGCTACGTGGTTAATTAAATTGACTATACGGTGTCGCGGTCGGCGATGGCGTATTCGTAGTGAGCAATGCGCCATGGTTCAGCGGCAGCTTCGTTGCGCCAGTCGGCGTAGGTCGGCAGCGCTTCGATCCGTGCGCAATAGGCTGCGACGCTATCGGGAGATGAGATGGCATACGTCGCAAAGCGCGAGACGATCGGCACAAAGAACGCGTCGACGTAACCGAATCGCGCTCCGCCGAGAAACGGACCACCAGAGGCCGTGAGCAGCGCGATCAACACCGCGTGGAGTCGCTCGACTTCGGCTTCTACGGCGCGTTCGACTTCGACGCTCGCCGCAACTTTGCGCCACGCCTCGGGTGCATAGCGCCGCATCACGTTGTGGGTCAGCACGCGACGGACTTCAGAGAAACCGCTGTGCATCTCTGCGCACGCACTTCGTGCCATCGCGCGGAGCCGAAAATCGGTTGGCCAAGCGCCGCTCTCCGGCCACTTCTCCGCGATCGCCTCACCAATGGCGAGCGAGTCCCAAACGCGCGTACCGTCGTCGAGCACGAGCAGCGGCACGCGCGCAGAGTCGATCCATGCCTTAATTTTTGACGCAGACTCGGGTTGGTAAAGTGGAATGACGATTTCTTCGAACGCGACAGATGCCTGTTTCAAGAAGAACCAAGGCCGGATCGACCACGAAGAGTAGCGCTTGTTGCCGATTATCAGTTTTGGCATAACGGCGACCGTAGCGCGGCGTGTTGGCTCATGCGGCTTGTCCGATGAGAATTTGCGACTTGTCACCACCCGACGTGTCCTCCAATTGTCTCGAAAATTTAGCGGTAAGCGTTCGTGGCAGGTGCAACTTGCCTGGCGCGCGCTACAACTGCGCTCGTGGCTTCTCACGCGCACACCTTTGCCTCAGGGCGGCTCATCGCCGGGCGTTACCGACTCGATGAGCCCATCGGGCAGGGTGGTACGAGCGTGGTTTGGTCCGCGACGCATCTCATTTCGACGCGTCGAGTGGCACTTAAGTTTCTTTTGCCCGAACGCGCCAACGACGAGCAAGCCATCGCGCGTGTCTATCGCGAAGCAAAAGCTGCGAGCCTTCCGGTCCACGAAGGGATTGTTCCAATCGTTGACGTTTTCGTCGCTGATGGCAGCCCCGTTCTCGTGATGGATTTGCTCGAGGGCGAATCGCTTCGTTCGCTCCTCGATCGCGAGCACAAGCTCACGCCTCAACGAACGATCGAGGTGCTTGTGCAAGTTTGCGATGCCGTTGCGGCAGCGCACGCTGCCGGCGTTGTTCATCGCGATCTCAAGCCCGAGAACATTTTCTTGGTGAAGCGACCCACCGGACCGTCGACGGCGCGCATTCTCGATTTCGGCATTGCGAAGTTGCCTCGTGTCGAGGGCGATAAGCGCGCGCTAACGTCCACCGGTGCGCTCCTCGGGACGCCGTATTACATGGCGCCTGAGCAAGCTTTCGGCGAACGCGATATCGATCATCGTGCCGACGTTTGGTCGCTCGGCGTCGTTGCGTACGAGTGTCTCTCGGGCGAACGGCCCACAGAAGCCGAGAGCTTCGGTCAGGTGCTCAAGATCCTTACCCAACGCGATTTTACACCGCTTGCTCGCCTTGCGCCTGAGCTGCCGCTGTCTTTAGTAAAAATAGTTGACGATATGCTCCAGGTGGAGCGCGAGAAGCGCCTTTCGCAACTGAGCGTGCTGTCCGCTCGCTTGAGAGCCGTGTCGTTTGTTCAGCCGCGGGTTCGGTGGAAGACGGTGGCCGCTGCAGCTGGGCTTGCGTCGGTGCTTGTTGCCGCAGGGGTGGCTGCTTCGATCCACCGTCTGCGCGAAAATCCTCCTTCGCGCGTTGCCGAACTCCCCCGAGTGGCGCCTTCGTTCGAGCCACCTTCGATTCGGTCCGCAGCCCCCGAAGATCCCCCACCTGCGGTGATTTCCCCACCCGCGAAGGTTGCGCCCCCCGCGACTAAGCCAAGCGTCGCGCCAGCGACCTCGGGTCCACGTGTCAATGGTGGGATAGTGGTTGCACCACCGTTTTGAGTTTCTCGTAACTACGCGCGCGTCCAGGTGGTCGTCTCCCTCCTCAAACCCGCCTCCCGTCCTGAAAACCTTGCCGCCGTGCGTAGACGTTCGAGGACCCTCTGCTACACTCTCCATGTGGACGTCGTCTTGCGCAAGTTGGGAAAGGGATCGAGGGCCGTATCCGGGCGCCTCGTCCGAGCTCCGCGCAAGGGCTCCGTGGTCGTCATCGAATTCCCCGACGGAATGCACGAATACGTTACCACCCCAGTCAAGCGCGTCTTGCGTCTTGCGGGTCGCGACGTGTTCTACATCGAGACGGTGAACAGCCGATATCGGCTCGAAGTGCGCGGTAAGGCCGAAACGCTCGCGGAGGCCGGCGGCGACGGTTGAGTCCGTTGAGTCGGTGCGCGCGTTGCGCGGGAGCGTGGTCGGACGCCTTCTGTTGCCTCCTGCCCGCGCGATCGTTGTGGTTGAAATGGCGTGGCAGGCGACCTATTGTCGCGTCCCCCGAATGATCGGATGAGGTGCAACAATGGGTTATCTCGATCGCCGTCGATCGCTCAAGATGCGTCGTCGCAAGAGCCAGGCAAAGAAGAAGGCGCGTTTGAAGCGTCAGCGCGAAGTGAAGAAGGTGGTCACCCCCACACCAAAGAAGACAGCCGCGCGCAAGTCGTCGAAGGCGCCGCCAGCGGCGTGATCGTCAACTGAATGAATCAAAGCTCCGTGGCCGAATTGGGACGCGGGGCTTTTTTGTTCCCCTAGTTTTCGTAACTGCTGCCGATACGAATTGTCTTGAACTGAGCAGGAGCACTCTCCACGGGCCGCTCCACGAAGACTTGTTCTCCGATGAGGACGATGTCGCCGTCTGCGCGCCTCTCGTCGGCATGTTTCCACTCGCCCTTTGACGTCTTCCAACGCTGCTCAAGCGTTGTGGTGCGCAATTCTTGCTCGTCGACGCGATACCACGCCACACGCACGAGCACGTCGGCGTCTTTCTCGCCTTGAACACGCACACCCGCGAGCTCAATGTCAGCGATGCGTACGCGATTGCCCCATGCGCGTCGTCGCCTCACGAACGCTTCACGCTTCTCTGGCAGCACCGACTCAATCGCGACTTCAACGCGTCCGAATCGCGTGTGCAAATTCATCTCGGTAGCCGCCTCTTGCGCGCGAGCTCCGAGGCTCGGTGGATTGAGGCAACCCAAGAGCGTGAGCGCGCCAAGCGACGCAAGCATTCGGCCAAGTTGGGAAGGGGACATGCGCAACAAGGTACTGAGCTCGCGCAATCGCGGCCAAGTCGCTCGCGCTTCAATAAGGAACGGCGGCGATGAAATACACTTTGTCGATGCCTTCACTCGCGAGGCCGCGCGCATAGCCGAGTCGAAACTGAAAGGCGACGTAGTAGGCGAGCAACGTGTCGAACCACAGTTCTGCTCCAGTACCGGTCTTGAATTTTGCGTTGCCCGCATCATCGAATGCGCTGCCGTAGTCGATGAACGCGCTGCCGCTGAGTCGGTTCAAAAAGAAGGGCGATGTAGACATCCCGCGATCAATGTTGACGATCGGAAAGCGGTACTCGGCGTTGAAGAGCGCATATTGCGAGCCGGCTTGCACGCCGGTTGGATAGCCGCGCAATGCGAAGCCACCCTGAATGGCCGAGTTGCGCAAAATATCGAGCAACGGAATATCGACGAAGCCGCCGACATAATAGGGTGAGCGCTTCGCGAGATCGCCTGCGCTTGTGCCGCCTGCCGCGCGAAGTGCAAGCGTGTGGTGGGCGAGCCATGGCATCTTCAGATAGGCCGCAACGCTTGCGTCGGCCGTGATGCCGCTGAGGTCGCTGGCGAGCCACTTGTCTGTGATGTTGATACTCGCCGCAGCCGTGAAGCCCTTCTCAGCACCTGTGCTCCAAAGGTAACCTTCGGTGTTACTATAGCCCCAGCCCAAGTGAAGCGAGCCGAGAAATCCGCGACGCGGGATGGTGGGCTTGTCGTAGGGGTTCGGGTTTTGCTGCTGCACATCGAGATCGGCACTGCGTTGGGTTGCCGTATACGAGAGCGCGAACCCTTGTCCTTCGAATGCGCGAGGAAGGGTGTACGCGAGGTCGACGCTGAGGCTGTTTTGATTCTCGACCCACAGAACTTTGCGTTCACCGAGCTTGAAGTCGTCGCGTGGCGTGATCGCACTCGATGCGCGAATCCCAAGGTCGAATGGCAACCGTGTGTACGCGTAGGCGGCGCTGACTTGTGGCTTCGGATTGTCGGTCTCGACGCGGAGCGTGAGGCTTGCCGCATGAAAATTTGCGATGTCTGCGGCCTTGATCCCCGTTGTGAACGCTTGACCGAAGTTGCCAGGAGCAGTCTCGATGGTGACTGAGCGCGGGTAGAACGTACGAAGCGCGCTGTATTCTTTTGCGGGTTCACGCGAGGCCCTGCCAATCGTTGGAGGCAACGGCCTCTCGGGCGCAACGTCTGGCGCAGTCGTCCACTTGCTTCGATCAATAGGCATCACGAAGATGTCATAGCCCTTTGTCGTATACCCAAGATAGGCAAGATCCTTACCTGTTGGTGAGGCTTCAGGTTGAAACGCGCCGAAGAGAGAATTGGTCACTTGGTAGATCCTATTTTCGGCGATCTCCCAAGCGTAAATGTTGCTGATTCCGGTGCGGTCTGAGTGAAAGAAGATCGTCTTGCCATCGGGAGAAAATGACGGACCACTGTCAATCGCGCGATCGTGAGTCACGTCGACAAATGACCCCGTCTTGATGTCGACATAGCGAATGTCGCGCAGACCGCCGTACTTCCAAGCGCTGTACACGATGTGCGTTCCGTCTGGAGAAAATCGAGGTGAAAACGCCTGTCCGAGAAGTTCGGGAGCGACGAGCGGTCGAGGTTTGCCAATCGTTCCTTCGCTTGACAGTGAAGCAAGTTGAACAGTTGACGTGCCGTGATGATTCGTCACGAAAGTAATTTGCGTTCCGTCTTGCGACACGTCGACGTCGCCCGCGCGGTACCCATGCGTCAGTTGCTTGCGAACACGCTCAGTTCCTCGCGGCTCGGTCTCGCCGGGCGCGAGCGAGAAGACGTCATAGTAATCGAAGCGGTTACGAAAGTACTCGGCGCCCGAGAAATACATCGTGCCATCGGGTCCAAAGGATGCTGCCGAAAGACCCGATGATCGAACGAGCAACTGTTGGCGCTCTGCCGAGATCGATCCCTCTTTTGTGCGCTTGAGGTCCATGCGATAGAGCGCCACGGTCGAGTGGCCATCGTCACGGCGGTAGAGGATCGCTTCGCCGCCGCCCGTCAGAGTCTTGGGCATCCATCGCGGCTTGAAGGCTTGGTTGCCCGCGAACGTGAGGCGTGTGCCTTCGACGACACCTTGTTTACGAACGGCATCGGCTTGGGCACCGAACGTTGCCTGAAGGTGCTTCACCCAATGGGGATAAAGATCTTCGAAGGTCTTGCCGATCGCGCGCTTGAGCGATCGATTGATGCCAAACGGAATGGGCTCTCGTGAGTAGTCTGCAATGACGAGTCTTAGCGTGCTCTCACCGTACGTTGCTGCGATCCACTTGAGGAAGAACGAGCCGTAGAGGTACCAAAGATTGCCTTGCGGCCATCGTCGCGGAACGTTCGAAAACTGATCGAGCGAAGCGATGTTGTTCTGCAGCACGTCGGCGCGCAGGTACATGTTCCACGTTGAGGAACGCAAACGACCGCCGCTCGTGCGTTGACTCTCTTCGAGAACCGCAAGGCCTTCAAGCAACCATCGCGGCTGCACTTGGTTGGGCACGAGCGTTTTGCCGAGGATCCGATTGATAAGGGCTGGCAGGCCGCGGACCGCGTCAGTATGCAAAATGTGCGTGTACTCGTGCGTGATGAGTTCGAGGTACCAATCATCGACGTCGCCGAGCGGCGAGAGGTCATCAGGTGCTGTCAGGTAAAGGTCAATTTGATTGTAAGGTAAGGGAGTTGCCGATCCGTTCGCCGAGTCGGTGAAGTCCGTAATGAGAAGATGCGTTTTCCCCGTTGGTACCCACCCGAGCAGCGGTGAGAGTCGATCGTGCGCGCCTTCGGCAGCGCCTAAGATGTGGCGCGCGAGTGGCTCGAGGTCGCCATAGTAGTTGATCGAAAAGTGTGCGCTGTCGATCGTCTTGTACTTGAGG
This sequence comes from Myxococcales bacterium, assembly GCA_023248745.1. Taxonomy (GTDB): domain Bacteria; phylum Myxococcota_A; class Polyangia; order Polyangiales; family Polyangiaceae; genus JAHFDX01. The sequence continues at coordinate 12,884 of JAHFDZ010000130.1, forward strand.
CGTGGATTGCTCGCCGCGAGCGCGGAGATCGGCGTGATCGCCATCAATAGCCCAAGGAGGAAAGAACGAGGCGACATGTGTTCGCTAAGGCTTAGTGACCGAGCGTGTGAATTCGCTCTTGCCGTCCTTGTTGATGAACTCGGCGGTGAGTTTTTTGTCTTCGATCGTTACGTACACAAAGCCGAGAGAGTTTGATTGAAAGTGGACATTGTTCTTACCCGTGAGATCGGTCGCCCACGAGCCGTCGCCGCTGACAATGAGTTCGGTGCCCGAACATGGATCGGCGATCCACTGGCGACTGTGGTCGTGCCCACAGAAGTAGACGTCGACTTTGCCGCAAACGTTCTTTTCGAAGAAGTCCTTCACACCCTTGGCTTCGTTGCCGGCGTTGCCATGCGGACCATTGGATTTGTAGGGGTGGTGTCCGAGCGCAATCTTCCAAGTGGCTGTCGACGCTGCGATCCACTGCGACACGTCTGCCGCCTGTGTTCCCGGCGATCCGCGTTCCTGAGCTGTCGTATCGAGCCCAAAAAATTCGACGTGCTTTTCGACTCGATGCCACACTTCCGAAGGCATTTTCCACTTCGTCGAGACGTCTGAATAGAGCACCTCGTTGTGCGCCTGTGTCTTGTCAAAGCCGGCGCCGTTACCACCGTAGTCGTGGTTGCCCAGCACAACGTAGAAGGGGATGTCGATGTTCTTGTAGACGTCTTCAAACCGAGTTTTCAAGAGCGGGTCGGTGACCGACGACACGCCGCTGTAATAGAAGTTATCGCCGAGGAGCAGCGCGAAATCGCAACCACTAAGCTTACATTTTGCGTCGAAGGCTGTCGCGACGTCGAGCTGCCCTTGCACACCACTGCCCGTGTCGCCAATCGCAACGAATCGCAACGTCTGCGTCGTTGCTGGCGCGTCCGAACCACCTTCGGCGTTTGAGACGGCATCCAAGAGTGGAGCATCTGCGGCGACCTGCGGATTGCCTATTCGATCGCTCGAACACGCCCACATGAGGAGAAAAGCAAGTGCAGTCGAAAATGTAACTTTAGTCGATGTATTAAGGTAGCGCACGGACACCTCGAGAGTTCGCGCACCACTATACGTCTACGAAGCTTCGTGCTCGAGGTCTGGATGCAAGTTGGCGTCGCGCTTCAGCGCGGTACGGGCTCGACGGTGACCGTGTTGATTGCCTTTAGGCTCATTCCCGCGGGATAGGCGTAGCTGACGGCCTCAGAGAAGATGCTCGTCCCTTTTTCGCCCCAGCCCCAAACCGTGATGCCGAAAGGTCCAGCACTCTTCGATTCGCGCCGGCCATTGTTGCAGTTGCCCTGGGGAACGAAGTCGCCTTTGACGAGATCGACATAGGCGTATTCGTAGACTCCCGCAGTGCCGACTGCCGTCCATCCGGTGATGTTGCCGACGCAATCAAGGTTCACGTCTTTGAACGTCCCGTCTTTCGCTTTGCTGCGGACGTAGACAAGGTGAGTCGTCGGGTACGTTGGATCGGTAAAGAAGATGTACGAAGCAAGAAATTGCTCGGGCGCGATGACGTTGACAAATTCTGGATCACCGCGACATTCACCGACGCCTTTTAGCGTCGAGCAGCCTGTCATGTACTCGGCGAGATAAAATGGGTGCTGATCGTCTTGGCTTGAGACAACGAATCGATTCGCCGATTCGAAGAGAACGACCTGTCCACTCGAGAGCGTGGTGGGTGCTCCCGTTTGCGGGGGGTCGAAGGTGAGCGTCGTACCGTCAACCGTGCCAACGAAGCGCCACCACGCGTTCTCGATCGTCTTGTCAAAGCGATCGCGGTGTCTCGCCGCGACGTACGCGTGTCCGAGCGCCTTGATCGGTGGCAATTGCTGATGCATTCCGTCGCACGCTGACGAGCCAGTTGGGAAGTTTGCGCAAGGGTTGCCACCCCAAACGCCAATGGGCTTGTTTGCTTGAATGGGTGTTCCAGAGAGATCGGCCGGCTGTTGAAACTTGAGAATGTTGCCACGTTGGATGGTGTACGTCTTGGGCACGCCCTTGCCCGTTCCCGCGACGGTGCTACTCGCCGTGATGTCGGCTGTCGGACTCACCGTCACTTCTGTGTTGTCCTCTTGCGCGAGAATGGCGATCCAAGGGTTTGCCGATTGAACCGACAACTCTGCGGGCGAGGTCGACATGTAATTGTCGCCCCAGGCCGACGTCGGCAAGAGCAGACTCGCGCTCGCGATTGCGCTCGAGCCTCCGCCGTACGGAAAGATGTCGTACGCAACGACGGGTGCCGATGTTGTGATGTGGAAAGATTTGCCAATCGCCGTGCCAGTGAAGGACGCACCCGTCACCGCCGCAGGTTTTGGACACGTTGCGCTGGTCGCAGAATCAGACAGAAAGAGAATCGCGATGCTCCCAGCATCGAGATCACCCGTGAGAGGCGCGTACGTGAGCGATTTGCCCGATCCTTGGGGCACGAAGGCGAAAGACGACACAGGCAGCGCGCTCCCTCCACGCTCGACCGAGATTGAGATGGGCGATCCCCACGTGTTGGCGATGAACGTTGCAAAGCACGATCGCCCTCCGCCGAAATCGACGGGCGCCATATCGAAGTAGTCGCAACCGATGGTGCTCTTGTTCGCGCGCGCCGCATCACACGCAGCAACGCATGTGCCTTCCGGCGTGCACCCTTGATCGGGCGGACATTGCGTCGTGACGTTGCCTTCGCAGTCGAGAATTGCGTGAAGGTCGCTCGCGCATATAGTACACGAACTTGACGAGTCCTTGCCGCCCAGTTGAGGCCCAGCCTCAGCGGCGACGATCCCGCTTGCGTCGAGCCCCGCATCACCAAACCGACTTGGTGCGCCCGCTGCGCACGCAACGAAGAATGCTCCGAAGAGCACAAAGGCAACCATAAGAGGACGAAGTCGCATGCCCCGGACAATATCTGCGAGAACCCCATCGCGATAGTGTCCCAAGGTAACCCCGCCGTGACTCTGCTGAAGGCCGCTCCCGATGTAGGAGAATCAGCCCCAAACCCAAAGCAAGCGCGAGAGCGCGAGCGAT
>JAHFDZ010000379.1 GCA_023248745.1 Myxococcales bacterium
AAAGTTCTCGTCGACGGCCGGACAAAGCGTGCCGACGGAGAGGCTTACGCTTCGGGAAATTGGATAGGCCCAACGATTCTAGACGGAGTCAAGCCAGGCTCGGCGGCCTCCTGCGACGAGATCTTCGGACCCGTTCTGTCGATCGTGCGCGTCCCCACCCTCGCGGACGCAATCGCGCTTGAGCATCAGAGCGCTTACGGTAACGCGTGTTCGGTATTCACAACGAGTGGAGCCGTTGCCGAGTACGTCGTCGCGGGCGCCCGCGCAGGCATGATTGGCATCAATGTTGGAGTTCCTGTACCGCGCGAGCCATTCTCGTTCGGTGGCAGCCAAGAATCAAAGTTCGGCCACGGCGACATCACGGGTCACGGCGGTATCGAATTTTGGAGTGCCCTCAAAAAGGTAACTCGTAAGTGGCAAATTCAGTCCGATCACAATTGGATGAGTTGAGCCGCAGATTGAAAGCAGCAGAGAACCATGAGCGAAAAGAAGAAGCACATTCGTCTGACGTCCCACCCAAGCGAGCAGTCAGGCAGAGCCATTCGGTGGGGCGCGAAGAGCCCAAAAGACCGCGGCCCAGTCGTTGCGACGCTTGATGCGAAACATCGCAACGTCATCGGGACCCATTCGGGCTCCTATGGCGTCTACCGAGCGCTTGCCGTTGCCGCGGGTGCGCTCGTTGAAGGGCACATCGCCGATCTGACCAACACGTCTCCGGCGGAGCCAATCGGCCCGCACCCAAGCTGGAGCGACCCGCACAAAATCGTGAGCGTCGATCCGTGGGGAGCGATCGCCCAAGAAGTGTTCGCCGACGAGTTGAAAGCGGGTGTCGATATTCGGCCGACGATCGCGGTGACCAAGGCGCACATGAACATGCCCGAGATACGCGATGCGATCAAAGCAGGGCGTCTCAAACCGGATGGCCAGTTGCTCGCCGAAAATGGAGACGTCGCAGTTACAAAGGCTGCGCTCGAACCCGTGTGGTGGTTGCCCGGCGTGGCGAAACGCTTCGGCCTGAGTGAGTCGGATCTGCGCCGTGGCTTGTTCGAGCAAACCGGCGGCATGTTTCCCGAGCTCATCACGCGTCCCGATCTCGATGTCTTCTTGCCACCGATCGGCGGACTCACGGTCTATTTCTTTGGCAACCCGACAGAACTCGGAGACGAATCGATCGAGCTTGCGTGCCGCGTTCACGATGAGTGCAACGGCTCTGACGTTTTCGGCTCTGACATTTGCACCTGTCGGCCGTATCTCGCGCATGGCGTCGAAGTGTGCGTCGAAACCGCGCAACGCGGTGGTCGGGGCGTCATCGTCTACTCACGCAAAGAGGGCCGCGCGCTCGGCGAAGTGACCAAGTTCTTGGTCTACAACGCACGAAAGAGGCAAGAGGGCGGCGATCGCGCCGACAACTATTTCCACCGAACCGAGTGCGTCGCGGGTGTGCAGGACATGCGCTTTCAAGAGTTCATGCCCGATGCGCTCCACTGGATGGGAATTACCAAGATCGATCAATTCGTCTCGATGAGCGATATGAAATACAACGCGATCACGAACAGCGGCATTCGCATCATCAAGCGCGTTCCGATTCCCGACGAACTTGTGCCCGCGGATGCGCAAGTCGAGATGGAGGCAAAGAAGGCAGCTGGCTACTACACCGAAGGCAAGGTCGCTTCGGCGGATGAGCTGGCGGCCGTGAAGGGACGTCCTCTCGATGCCTGAGACCTCATCGCGTGTGCAAGCTTTGCGATCGCCAAAGACGATTCGCAGCCAGTGCGCGCGCGTACTGGACCTCGCTCGGACCGGCGGCGCGCCACACTTTGCAATCGACGAGACGCGCCTCCCATTTGTCGCTGACTTGGTTGCCAATGTTACGCGGGCTGCCTATCCGAACCTTGTGGTTCCGTTTCACGCCCGGTGGCGCCACTTTGGCGTTGGTGGCGTCGCGCGCGAGCGTGAGCTCGACGCTGAGCTTGCGTTTGAAGACGCGCCCGAGTGGGCTCGCGCCAAGATCGATCTCGCCGTTGTGAGCGTGCTTCTCGATGCGGGCGCAGGATCGGCGTGGAGTTTTCACGAAGGGGGCAAAACGTTCGTACGTTCCGAAGGACTTGCCGTCGCGAGTTTTCGCATGTTCATGGCTTGCGCATTTGCGTCCGACAAAAGTGCCTTCTGCGTCAACGCAAGTGGTCTCGAGGCACTCACGGTCGATAAGCTCGCGAGCGGCTTTCAGGTGACCGCCGACAACCCACTCGTCGGTCTTGAAGGACGCGTCGCACTCTTGCAGGCGCTCGGCCGCGCATTGCGATCGCGCCCCGATCTATTTGGGCCTGACGGCAGACCGGGCTTTCTTTTCGACATCTGCGCTGGAGCTCAGGCGGGCGGTCAGAACATCAGCGCAGCTGACCTGCTCGAAACGGTTCTCGAAGGCTTCTCGCCCATATGGCCGGGCCGCGTCGAAGTTGACGGCGAAAATATGGGCGACGTTTGGCCTTACGCGCCCCTCGCCAAGTCGGGCGAATCGCTCGTGCCGTTTCATAAATTGTCACAATGGCTCACGTACTCGCTCATCGAGCCCATCGAAGCGTCCGGCGTTAAGATCACCGACGTGGGTGGTCTCACGGGCTTGACCGAGTACCGCAACGGTGGCCTCTTTCTCGATGCGGGCGTCCTTGTGCCGAAGGCGCCCGACGCACTTGCAAAAGAGTACGCTCCAGGTGACGAATTCATCGTTGAGTGGCGTGCGCTTACGGTTGCGCTGCTCGACGCGGTTGCACCTCTCGTGTGCGAACGCCTCGGCAAGACCACGGCCGAGTTCCCTCTCGCCAAGGTTCTCGAAGGCGGAACGTGGGCAGCTGGACGAAAAATCGCGGCTGAGAAACGTGAAGGTGGCGGACCCCCGCTTCGCATTGTGAGCGACGGCACCGTCTTTTGAAATTTCAGACTCGATTTGTAACTCAGTGAAGGAGATTCCTCGCGATGGCCGGAAATGTAACGCTCGTTGATCATCCACTCATTCGGCACAAGCTCACCTTGATGCGCAAAAAGGACACGAGCACCGCGAGCTTCCGTCGCTTGCTTCGCGAAATTTCGATGCTCCTTGCCTACGAGACGCTGCGCGATCTCAAAACCCGCGACGTTCAAATCGAAACGCCGCTTGTTACGATGAGCGCACCCGAAATTGACGGAAAAAAGCTCGTCCTTGTTTCCATTTTGCGCGCCGGACTCGGTATTGTGGACGGTATGCTTGAGATTGTCCCGAGCGCGCGTGTCGGACATGTAGGCATGTACCGCGAGCCCAAGACGCTCATGGCGGTCGAATACTTCTACAAGGTTCCGGTTGACCTCGCGAATCGGGATGTCATTGTGTGCGACCCAATGTTGGCTACCGGTAATTCAGCCGTCGCGGCGGTCGAGCGCATCAAAGAGAGCGGTCCTGGTTCGCTCAAATTTGTATGTCTCTTGGCCTGTCCAGAGGGGATAAAGACTTTTCACGAGTCGCATCCTGACGTACCGATCGTTACCGCCGCGATTGACGAGAGATTGAACGATCACGGTTACATTTTGCCCGGTTTGGGCGACGCTGGGGACAGACTCTTCGGGACCAAATAAAGGTGATTCCAATGACGCTTTCGACCATCCGTGTATTTTCCTTCGTTGCGCTTGCGGCAATCTCAGGCGTTGCGTGCTCCTCAGGCGGAGCGGTCGGGACACCTGACGGAGGCGCGGGCGGCGGTGGAGGTGGCGGCGGTGGAGGTGGCGGCGGCGGCGGTTCCGATGCCGGCGCAGACTCAGCCGTGTCCGCGAACCCAGAAGCCAATCCGTACGGCGTTGCATACCCTACGGCCGGCATCGGTAAGACTGCGCGCAAGAGTCTTACGACAACTGCACCTGGCAGTGTCCTCGAGAACTTCAAGTTTCAGGGCTATCCAGACGGCAACAAGGAAAATGGCCTTAAGTCGATGTCGATGGCGAACTTCTTCGACCCCGAAATGAAGCAGTTCAAAGTCGTTGTGCTCGCCGGCTCGGGCAACTGGTGCGGCTACTGCCAAAAAGAAGTGTCGAGTGTTATGGCTGACCTCGAATCGTACAAGACCGAGAAGATCGGTTTCGTCAACGTCGTGCTCGAGTCGTTGAGCAAGGGCGTTGCAGTTCAAGCGGACCTCGATCTGTGGGTCACGAAGTACAAAATCGCGTTCCCTGTTTCGATCTTTCCCGAAGACGGAACCGCCAACCTGCGCCCATACGGTCTGACGGGCCTGCCATTCAACATCCTCGTCGATGCACGCTCGATGGAAATTCTCGCCCTCATGAACGGCACGCCGAACGAAGGCATGCTGGCACGCGCCAAGAAGTACACGGCCTGGGTTGATGCGAACCCAGCTGCAACGTTTGCCGAATAGATCCGATTGTTGACAATACAGCACGTTGACCAATAAAGCACCCCGCGTCGTTTTCGATGACGCGGGGTTTCGTTTTGCTTGGTGCCCGATTCGAGGACGGCGTGTGCTATGTCGCAGCGCATGTTGTCTTCGCGAAGGTTGGGGGCGGGGGTCCTCTTATTGGCGGGAGTTGGATTTGCCGCAGTCCCCGGATGCGGCAGCGCGCGAGGGTTTCGTCCTGG
>JAHFDZ010000131.1:0-6969 GCA_023248745.1 Myxococcales bacterium
CACCAGGGACGAAGAGCAAGATGCCGAGCATCAGAAGAAGCTCGACCGAGATCAGCATCATGCCGATGCTCATGCCGGCCTTGAGTGGAATTGCGTACGTGGGGAATGGCTTGCCCTTGAGCGAAGCGAACGCCGTGCGCGAGTTTGCGAACGTGTTCACGCGAATGCCGAACCACGCAACCAAGCAGCTGCCCGCGATGCCGACGAGGCTGAACGCGAGAATGATGGCGACCTTGAAGAGCGGCATGTGCTGCGCGACTGCGAAGTAGTACGCGATGATGACGCCGATGAAGATCTCGAGGATGAGGATGAACTTCACCTGCGTGATGAGGTACGTCTTGCACGTCTCGTAGATGAGCTCGCTGATCTCGAGCATCGACTTGTGAACGGGCGCGTTCTTCAGCTGCATGTAGATCGCGAGACCGAAGAGCAAGCCGAGCGCTGAAACGACGAGACCGCCGTAGAGCAACGTCGCGCCGCTCTGGCCGCCGAGGAAGCTGGCGACCGCGGGGTTCTTGAGATCGGGAACGACAAGGTTGGCTTCGCCGCCACCGTGAGCCGGAGCGCCCTCACCAGCAAAAGCTGCAGTGCCAAAAAGCACCATCGACAGCAAGGAAAGCATGCCGATCGCGAAGGATCGGGAGCTAGCCCGCAACGGGTTAGAAATCATGGGGACCTGGACCTCTTCTAGAGAGAGGGCACGATCCCGAAAAACTGGTGAGAGCGTGCCCGCGATCTCGAGTGGTTGGCCGCCTGCCTCACGCAGACGCTTCAGCACGCCTCGTCTCCCCGAAAACGCGAGGTTTTCGTGAAGTGGCGGCGTAATACCAAGGTCTGGGAGGGTTGGCAACGGTGCTGTGTGCGACGCCTCGCCACTAGGTGTCTGGAGCGACGCCTTCGCAACTTATTTTCGGCACTAAATCGCGCCTTATCCCCATAAATCGCTCCTTTGTGGAATCCAGTCGCGCCGAGGTCCGGCCAGTGCCCCAGACTCCTCCGGGAACCTCGCCTTCAAGCCCTCGAACGACGCTTCCACAAAGCAGGCGGCTTACAACACACACATCACGACCCCTGCGCTGCGCACTCACAAAAGGGGTCTTAGATCGCCACGAGCACGTCTCGTTCTTGGACAGGGTGCCGCGCATCCCGAAACAATAGCGACATGCGTACTCTGTCGATGAAGGTCACACCGCGCGCGTTCGGGCTCATCGCAGTTTGCTCAAGCGTCCTCAACGCGATCGCTGGCTGTGAAAGTGATCCGCTGACTACCGTCGATGGCGGTGTTGCTGACGCCACCACCGACGGAGCCGTTGATGCAACCGTCACGAACGACGCTTCAAAAGCTGACGCCGTCGTGGACGCATTGGCCGACGTGAGCGCAGATGCACTGAGCGACGCAAGCTGCAAGGCATCGGGACAAAGTTGCGCGAGCGGGGCCGAGTGCTGTTCGCAACTTTGTGACTCCGCCACGAAGGTGTGCGCAACCGCTTCATGTAAAGTGGCGGGGGCGGCGTGTTCCGCCGCGACCGAATGTTGCACGTTGAGTTGCACCAACAACGCATGTGGAACCAACGCATGCAAATCGGACAACACCGCATGCACCTCGAGCAACGATTGTTGCAGTGGCACGTGTGGCTCGCTCGGCGCAGACGCGGGTTCCGATGGTGGAGCCCAAGTGTGCAAACCGCTCAACACCCAATGTTCCACCGCAGGGAATGCCTGCACAACCCATGACCAGTGCTGCTCAAAACAGTGCACAGGAAACAAGTGCGCACTGTCGCCTTCGTTCTGCACGCAGACGGGAGATGTTTGCGCCAACGACGCAGAGTGCTGCGGCGGGCAATGCAGTAAGGCAACTGGATCACCTCTTGGCATTTGCAAGGTGCCGCAAGGGGTCGGTTGTCGTGTTGCCGGCGAAGTGTGCGGCGCTGGTGCAAGCACGGATGGCGGCATCAAGCTCACCGAGGCTGGCGTTCCAGAATGTGGCGGTGAATGCTGCAGCCGCGCGTGTGCGCCGTATGGCAAGTCGGCTGTGCTTGTCTGTCAGCCACCGACGGGTTGTCGACCGACCGGCGAAACGTGCAGAGGCGACGCCGACTGTTGCGGATCATCGTTCAACCCTGGCGGCGGAAAGGGCGATGTCATCTGTGACAAAGTGTCGCCGGGAGATAGCGTCGGTCGGTGCAACAACGGAACCGCATGCCGAGCCGCGGGCGCGATCTGCCGCCTAGCGACCTCATCGTGCAACGCAGAAGCCAATTGCTGCGCTGGCAACACGATTCAAAATCCGCTCGCCTGCCAACAAGACTCCCTTGGCATTCCACGATGCACCATCGCAGGTGATTGCACCGACGCGGGATCAAAAGCAGGCCTTGCGTGTTCAAGCAGCGCGGATTGCTGCGGCCTTCCTTGCGTTCCTAATTCCGCTTTTACAGGGAGCAACGACGCAGGCGTTGATGGCGGCGTGCCTCCGTTCATCTGTGGACCCTCATGTGTATCGAAGGGAGGTGCCTGCACCACAACGGCAGACTGCTGTGCGGGGATTCCGTGCATCCTTCCGCAAGGTGGATCGGTCGGCGTATGCGGGTTTCCAATCGATGCTGGTGTCGATGCGGGACCACTTCCCGACGCGCCACCTCCGTGCGCGCTCTACGGGCAAGGCTGCAAGGTCAACGGAGACTGCTGCGACGGCGTTCCGTGCGAAGATGGTCACTGCCGATACCCGCCGCGCTAAGCAAGCTTGCTTGCGACGCAAACTCAACCGAGGAGAATTCACATGCGATCTGCTCTCGCCATGCCTTTCATCATGGCTGCTCTCGGAAGCAGTTGCACGCCGATTGGCGATGCCACGATCGAGCTTCGACTGATCGATGCACCACCGGACGACGTGAAGCAAGTTGTCGTGTCTATCGCATCGGTCGAAGCTCACGTACAGAGTGGCTGGATCACGCTGACAAACAAGCCGTTTCAAATCGATCTTCTGAGGCTACAAAACGGCGCGTTCTACTCTCTCGGACTCGCGAAATTACCGCCAGGGAAGGTCGGCCAAATCAGGCTCATTTTGCAAAAAGACGCGGCCGACTACATCGTTGACAAAGATGGCATCAATCATCCACTCACCGTCCCCAGCGGTGAACAGACGGGCATCAAGCTCGTCGGCGGCTTCAACGTTCCAGCGTGTGGCGTGGGGCACGTCACCATCGACTTCGACGGCAAAAAGTCGTTGCAAGTGCATGCAAAAGGAAACGGAGCGGGCGACGAATGGATCATGCGACCCGTCGTGCGGATTCATACGGTGAGCATCAAGAGCGGCCCATGCGGACCCAACGATGCCACCGCAGATGCGGCATACGTTCCGACTTCCAACGATCCGTGCGCACTCGCCACGTGCCCTGAGAGTCAGGCCTGTGGTGTGAACGGTACGTGTGACGCGTTGCTCGCAGACGAGTGAGGCGCGCGCTTTTCCGAATCGCTGCGAGCACCCACGAACGGCGTCTGCGGTTGGAAAGACCGATCGAAGACACATGCCCACTCAAGCAGCGCGTGAGTGGGCATTGTCAATTTAAGGAACCATCAACCTGTGGTACGATTTTGTGCGGGCGCCTTTGCAATCGAGCGACGCCTCGAGATCAGGGCGCCGAATGCCAAGAGCAATGCCGCAACGCCGCCGGATGAGCGCGGTGACGTGGATGCTGTGTCGCAGCTACAGCCCCCCGCGTCACCAGGTACTTGACCGCCGTCGGCTGTACCCGCGTCGGCTGTACCCGCGTCGGCTGTGCCCGCGCCCGTATCGGGAGTTGGCGGGGCGCCTGTGTCCTTTGCGGCGTCCTTGCCAGAGTCCAATGGAGGAAGTGGCCCGTCGGGAAACGCGTCCTTTGGCTCTTTCGCGTCCTTAGGGTCCTTAGCATCCACAGCGCCATCGGATGCGTCGGCGGTGGTTGCATCCGAAGCGTCAACGGAGGCATCGGACGCAACAGCACCATCGCTTGCGTCACTCGCATCGCTCGTTGCGTCCGCCGCATCACTGCCTGCGTCGGCCAGGGCCACGCAAACGCCTGCCTGACACGTTCCTAGGCTGCAGACGGTACCGTTTGCAACCGCCGTCCCGGTGCATACACCGGACGCGCAGACGTCCGTCGTGGTGCACGTGTTTGAATCATCGCAGGACGTTCCGTTGGTGAGCGTGTTGGTCGTACCGTCAAGTTGCTGAACCTTGCACACGAGAGGTGTGCCAGGGTCATAAATTTCGGCCGTACCGACCGCAGTAGAGCCAGAGATCGTGGGCCCAAAGCGGCCTCCCGCAATCACGGCCCGGCCGTTACCAAGGAGTCCGATTGCCGCTTGATAGCGTCCGGTTGTGAGCGAACCTGTCGCCGTCCATTGACCTGTGGCGGGATCATAGAGCTCAGCGCGGCTTCGCGTTGTGCTGCCGGACGTCGTTCCGCCAACGAGAAGCACCTTGCCCGTGGGCAAGGTGATCATCGAGTGCATGCCGCTTCCGCCCTGCGTCAACGCTCCGGTAGCCGTTGCTGTAGTACCGTCGAAGATCTCGCACGTGTCGAGTGCAGGACCTTCGCAAGGTGATCCTCCCGTGCACCCGCCGCAGTAGAGGATCCTTCCGTCGGGAAGGCGAGCCCCCGCATGGTTGAACCTATAAGCCACCGTGGGACCGTCCGTGAAGAGCTGCGTCACGGGATCAAAGATCAAGATGGCTTGCGTACCGGTGCCGCCAACGCCGCCTCCGACGATGGCAACCTTGCCATTGGACAAGAGGGGCGCGACAGGCCCGAATCGACCGGGTGTAAACGAACCTGTCGTTGTCACCGACAAGCTGGTTGCCGGGTTGTAAATTTCGGCCGAGCCAAGTTGGTTGTTAGGAATCACAGTGGCCGAGGAGCCGCCTGCAATGAGAATCTTCCCGTCGGGAAGACGCGTCGTAGAAGGACCAAAGCGCGCCGCTTGCAGTGTGCCAGCGGCAACCCACTGCGTCGTCGAGTTCCATCGGTCCACGTTGGTCTCAACGGTGGCGGGGCCAGCGTTGCCACCGCCTAAAACAAGCGCGGTTCCGTCGTCGAGCGCGATACTTCCAGTATTGCCACGCGCCTTGGGAAGCGTCATTTTGGTGACGAAACCGGATGTTCCGTAAAGATCGGTCGCTCCGGTGGCGGTCTGTCCGGGAGTGAGTCCGGTAGCAAAGAGGACGTCACCGGTGGTGAGAGTGATGGCATAGCCCCCAGTCGCCATGGCAAAGCGACTCACGCTCAACTGTGTGGAATCGGTGTTCCAAACCCCAACGACAGCTGATGATTGAGAGCCCACTTGCTCGTCACCAGCAGGTCGCAAACAGCTTGCGCTTGTGGTCATCACACCCAAGAAAAAAACGCTAAGACCCACAACGCGCGCTTTGCGCGAGCGCATGACTTCCAAATAGCTGAGATCACTCATCCGTGTTTTCCCTTCCCAAACCGCATCCACGACCGGAAAACCGACCGTGATGCCTTCGTCACTACCCCAGTTGGATACGAACACGGCCATGCAGGCCAAGTCGAGCTTGAGCGTGCACACACACGAAAGGGCATGGCGCCCCTTGTGCGCCTCATAGTTCTGCTCGAGGCGGGCGCGTGCCAAGAAAGGCAAGCGAATTGACGTTTTGCTCCGACGTCGGAAGCTATTTGAGGCCATGATTTACAAGGCGCGACGATCGGCGTCCTGCGCCCGAATCGCGAACAATGGCGGATCGCGTCGGCGCACACGGTTGCGCTGCTTGGCTCGTGCCTACACTTCCCAAAAGCGTGAGATCGGCCTCGCCATGATGAGCAGCGCGACGGCAACGGCCGAAGTCAGCAATCCCGCGAGCAATGTGAGGACCGGCGCGACGCCGTGCATCGCAGGAGCAATCGCGCTCATCAACGTCGACATCGCCGCAAGGGATCCAATCGCGATGGGTGCAAATTTGCGTGGCAACACCAAGCCGGCGATCGCGTAGGCGGCTGCGAACAACATCGGCTCTCCCAAGCTCGCCACTGTGTGAAACACGACGAACTCTTCAAGTGGCTCGCGCCCAGTGTGTGCAACAAGCGCGGCGAGGCCGGCAAGCGAACCGCATAGGCCTGCACATTGAGCGCCGAACGCGAGAATGCGAAGCACGACGGTCTTGCTGAATGAAGGGAGCAGCGAAACCAACACCGCGGATCCCAGCGTGGTCAATATTCTGAAGCAAGCTACAACCCACATCCACGGCGCGCCCGTCGATGCATGTTTCGACAAGAAAATGGGATTTGGCGCGAACATCGCAGCCTCAAACAGTAGCAGTCCGACTGCAAGCGCCGTCGCTCCAAGCAACACCAACGCCTTCGGCGAGCTAACGCCAGATGACGGGCCTACCGCGCGATAAGCGCGATACGGATGACGCTTCTCTCTCGGGTCGAACATTGCGACGTCTTCGGGCGGCGCAACTACGGCAACCCTTTGCGTCGGCCCGTGGCGAGACAGAAATGCCGCGCCCACCGTTGTCAGCGCGATCATCACACCCGTCGTCGCGGAGGCAAACAGCACGAGGCCCCGCACTCTGGCAAAGCCAAACACGAGCGGTGCGATGAATGCTCCAACGTCGACGAACACGAACACGAGTGTCGCGATAATGAACACGCGCGCGCAATCGCTCTCGTCTTTGGGAACAAGCCGAATCATCGTCGAGAAAAGTCCCAAGCGCATCACGGCACCTCCCGCGTATGCGAGCGAGACAACGACCAGCGGAGACGCACTTCCCATCGCCAGGTGTCCGGCGACAACACTCGTTGCGCCTATCACGGCCATCCAACGCGGAGGGATCACGAGCGTGCAAAGTGTCGCGCCCACAAGAAAGGCAAAACCGATCGGCTGCAGCCACCGCAGCGCGTTGGCCATCTCGTTCAGGTTCGTCGCGCGCGCGATCACGACCGAGCGCAAACCATAGTATCCGAAGCGCTC
>JAHFDZ010000131.1:6979-7724 GCA_023248745.1 Myxococcales bacterium
CCAATCGCGCCGCATGCGACGGCTATTGCCAGAAGCGTCGAGGCAGGCAGTGGAGAGGTACGATGGGTCAACGTTGTCATACGCGTAGCCTTTCCTAGCCACTCTCTGAGCCCAGCGCACCCGACGTCGCTCCCACGTGTCAACGTCGCCGCAGCTTCACGCTTCGGCTCGGTCTGAATGTCGCGCGAATCGTCAATTTTGCAAACCAATCTGTGCTTGCCGTGCGTTAGGCCGGCGCAAAACGCGCGGTCCACTTAGGCCACAGGAGACCGCGATTCTTGGGCTATAGTGAGAGCGTGGCCTCACTTTCCGCACTCTACAAGTCGCACAGTTCAACCCTCCTCGCCTCTTACGCAAAGGCGCTCGAAAAAGCCGGCCTCGACGCCGTCGTTCTCCATTCTGGAGCGCCGCTAAAGCGCACTGCGTTCGACGATCAGTATTGGCCACTCCGGCCGGTCCCGCATTTTCAGCACTGGGCATCCATCGCCGAAGCCAACTGCTTTATCGTGGTTACGAAAGAGGGCGCGAAGCTCTATCGCAAAAGAGTCACAAGTTTTTGGGAGCGACCGCAACCCCTTTCGTGTCCGCACGTGCTCGAAGTCCTTGCGCATAGCGTGTTCAACGAACTTGACGAAGTGCGTGCAGCGTTGCCTCAAGGGCGTGTTGCGTTCGTCAGCGAAAACGCCAGCATCGGTGAACCTCTCGGGCTCGACGCCGCGATGTGCAACCCAGAACAGCTCATGAA
>JAHFDZ010000131.1:7734-15808 GCA_023248745.1 Myxococcales bacterium
TCGCAAGACGCCATACGAAGCACACTGCCTACGCATCGCAAACGAGATCGCAGCGCACGGCCATCGCACGCTCGAAGAGGCGTTTCGCGACGGCGATCATTCCGAACTCGACCTGCACCTCGCCTTCTTAAAAGCGACACGACAAGACGCGACCGACACGCCGTACACCAACATCGTGGCGGTCGCTGAAAACTCGGCAATTCTGCACCACATCAGTTACGAAAGAAATCCGCGCGGCGCTCAATCACTGCTCGTCGACGCCGGAGCAACCTATATGGGTTACTGCTCTGACATCACGCGCACGTGGGCCAAAGGCACGAACGAAGTTGGCAAAAAATTCTCGTTCATCCTCGAGCGCGTTGAGAAAATGCAGCAAGACTTGTGTCGCTCCGTCAAACTGGCCGAACCCTACGAAGGGTTGCACAACGCCGCACACCTCGAGGTGGCGAACATCTTGCGTGAAGCAGGCGTCATCAATGTTGCCGCACAAGAGGCCGTCGATCGCGGAATCACACGCACCTTCTTTCCGCACGGCCTCGGGCACTCGCTGGGGCTGCAGTGCCACGACATTGGCTGCGCAGAGCTTCCAACCGAAGCCAAGGGCTCAGCGCTTCGTGGCAACTTTCCGATTCGCGAGGGTCAATCGTTCACGATTGAGCCGGGCATCTACTTCATCGACACGCTGCTCGATCAGGCGCGCGCCGACGAACGCAAAGACGCGATTGTGTGGCGCGAAGTTGAGCAGCTTTCACCGCTCGGCGGCATCCGCATCGAGGACGATATTCTCGTGTGCGGCGGCGAGAGCGTGATCGAGAACTTTACACGCGACTATCTGCCTGTTGGCGGCGCGAACGTGAGCTAGTGTTTTCGGCAACGAACCACCAGACGAGCCGCGAACACCAAGAGAGGAAGTCGAGGGAACTCAGCCATTGCTTCCTCGAAGTTCTTGTCAATGCTCCCGCTGCCGCCGTCCGGATACGTGCCAAGAGCCCTCAGCAACTAGTCAATAAAATTGATAACCGTTTGAGCTGTCAAGGCGTCGGCGTCGAGGCCAGCTCGCTGCCAAATGTTAGAACCTGCTTTTCGCATTTGCCCCGTTCCCCGCTAGCCTGCGCCCTCCCATGAACGCGCCGCGCCTCCAGCTCGCCATTCAAAATGTTCGCGACACAGTTACAATCGCAATGAGCCACACCGCTGAGCGTGGACCCCTCATCCTCTTTGACGCGAGCAGCGAGCTAGCCCAAACGCTCATCCAGGCTTACGCCGAGTGCCTCCCCAACGCGCAGCACGTCCCGTTCTACGACATCGACCCCGAAGCGGTGAAAGCCACCTTTGAGCCGCTCGTGGCAGGCGACCTCGTCGTCTTGATTCAGTCGAGCAGCTTCCATCTCGCCGATTTTCGCATTCGCGTTGAGCTGTATCGACGCGACATCAAGGTGATCGAGCACGCCAACCTTTCTCGCATGAAAGACAACGAACTTGACCATTATGTTGCGTCCCTCGCCTACGATGCCGCCTACTACCGAGGTATCGGACACGCGCTCAAGGCACGCATCGACACTGCCTCGTCCGCCCTCGTAGAGAGTGGCGTTGAAAGTGGCGGCGAGAGCCTTCGGTTCGATGGACCACTCGCATCGGCGAAGCTCAACATCGGCGATTTTTCGACACTCAAAAACGTCGGCAGTCAATTTCCAATTGGCGAAGTTTTTACCGAGGCGCAAGACCTCGAGTGCGTGAACGGTCGCGTCATCATTTACGGATTTACCGATCCCACGTTCCGCCTCAACGTACCGGCCGCCCCGATCACACTGGTTGTCGAACGTGGACGCGTGGTCTCGGTCGTCAACTCAACAGACGATTTCGATCGGGTGCTCGCGAGCATCACCGCCGAAGAGGGCGAAGTGTGGTTGCGCGAACTTGGATTCGGCATGAATCGCGCGTTCTCGCGTGAGCGCACGGTGAGCGACGTCGGCGCATTCGAACGCGTGTGTGGGATTCACTTGTCGCTTGGGGCAAAACACGGCGTCTATCGAAGGCCCGGCTTCAAGCCGAAAGAAGTTCGGCATCACGTCGACGTGTTCGCGGTTACCAAGCGCGTGCTTCTCGACGAGACTGTTGTGTTTGACGACGGCGCTTGGTCGGTGACGGCGCGAGGCTGAGGCACGATCGACCAGGATTCGTCTGCCTTTTTGTTGCCAACGCTCAGGGCCGCGCTTCGTGGCGGTTCTCGATTCGCACGAGCGCATGATTCGCAACGACATACCCCGCATCGCCCACGATTATGGGCGAGTGGACATCAACGAGGCCAACGACTTGCCCTTTTGGCGCTCCGGTTTCTAGGTCAATAAACCTGACTCTATCATCCGCCGTAACGACCAACGTGCCGGAACCTGTGGCGGCGGCGAGGCTCGTTGCGTTGAATGTGCGAGGTGGTTTTGCGACGATCGGCAATCGCCACCGGATACTCCCGACTTTGCGATCGAGCGCGACGATGCCTTTGGTCGTGTGAACAATGATCATCGACGCCGTCACGAGAGGCGCTTGTGCGGTGAACGGATGATCGACCGGAGTCTCCCACGTAGCAGCACCATCGGTCTGTGAGCGCGCAACGAGCGAGAACTCGTCCTTCGCTTTGCGCTCAACGATGTAGAGACCTCCACCCTCGGCGCTCACTGAAGTTTCGGGCACCGCAGCAACCTTCCACTTGGCCGAGCCGGTCGCGGGCTCGAGTGCACTCACAAAGGAAAGTTTTGGAAAGTGATAGTTGGCAGCGTGAAACAAAGTGCCGCCATCGAACGCGATCCCGTTCGCGTCCGAAATGACGATGCCGCGCGCTGAGAACTGTGCGCCCTTCCACAACTTTTTGAGCGAATCATCAAACGCACCGAGAAAGAGCGTTGGCCCTTCTTCTTGCCACTTGTTCACGGCGTAGATGCGTGACTCGTCGATGATCGACGGTCCCCACGCATCGAGAAAGGCGGTCTTGTGTTCGCCTGTCTCGCGGTTGATGGACGTGAAGCCATGGTCAACATACATGACGATGCCGCGAAAAACGGTCGGCCACTCCATGCGCGGAGGATCGGCCCGACTATCGTAACTCCAACGGATCGTTTTATCGCTCGGATCGAGCCGGTTCATGAAAGGTGCTTGACCACGCGTGCCGACCACAAAAACTGCGTCTTCTTCCGCAATCGCGTGTGCAATTTTCTGAACGCGACCCTTGAAGAGTGCCGGCGCAAACATCCATGCAACCGTTGCGGTGGCGTCGAGGCAGCCATCGCTGGCCGAAGTTCGACCCCTGTCTTTGCCGTACGTCGACCATGGCGAATGACCGCATGTTCGCACGCGCGCGGTGGCTACGGCGGGGCTGGCGACCCGCGCCGGCGCAACATCATTGGCACTAGAAACTCGGGCCCACGCTGCCAAGTAGAGGCCACAAAGGTACAAATAGGGGCGCATTTCGGGCGGAACATGCCACGAGCCCGCCCTATCGTCCACACGACGTCAACCCGATTGACCACGCGAGCGGAGCGGACGCCCGTGCGCTAAGGTCTGGGGCATGCGCTTCTTCGTCGTTGCTACCTTTCCGATCTTGGCCTGCTCGGCCGCGCCCGATGCAGCGGACGCACAAACCCAAACCGACGCATCACCCCAACTCGACGCCGACCCATGGACCAGCGACGCGAGCTCGGCCACCGACGCCAGCATGAATGGCGACGCCAAAGCCGACGCCACCGCACCCGTTGGCTACTGCGATGCGCGATGCGCCTATGAGCAACGCTGCTTCGGCAAGTGCACAGCCGAGTGTGTGGGCTGGAACGAATCGAAACTCAACGCCACTTTCATCAGCGCCGCGGCTGGCTGCTACGCAACAGACAAGTGCGCAAGCACCGGGTCGAGCCAAGGGTGCATCGTGTCTGGCCTTAGCGCATCGGGCATGTTCGGTACGCCGTACGAAGATGCGGTTCGCTGGTGCGTCAACTTACTTTACGGTCAATGTGGTGGACAATTTGGCACGCTCAGTTCTCAGGCGAGCGAAGCGCTATGCCGCAACACGGCCATGCTGCAGCCTCAGCATCGGACGACCGCGGAAGCTTGCGCCAAAGTGAGCTGCGCGGGTGCAGGCACCTGCATCGATGCCGTGTTTCGATAGTGATCTGACGCCGGGCATCGAAAGCGCGTGCGGCTTCCCTAACTGACGCCCACCACAGACGCGCACGCCTCTCGCATCTGTGGTTTGGCGTCGCGTTCAACGACTTCGCCGTGCGCGACAATCACGCGATCAAAGTCCGCATCAAGCACCCGCTGCACCGAACGCGCGTACGCTCGCGCATCGCTCACCGCGAGCCAACCGACAAGCCGTGATGCCTTGAGCCCACCAAGGGCTTGACTCACATACTTGAAGAGGAATGTGGACATTGCGTTTTCGGCCTGATGGATGTTGAAAACCAGATCGCACACGAAAAGCGACCGACTCGATCTGTGCAGCAGCACGATCTCATTCATCTTTGGACAGCCCTCGAGCGCAAACGCATCGAAGTCGTCCGGCCATGGATTTTCTGTCGCGGATACGACACCGGCCCAAGGCAAGTCCGTTCGCTTCTCGGTGAAACCAGGACAGCCGTAGAGGCGCGCATCAGGGAAGTAACTGAGGGCGTCTTTTACAAACAGATGATGAAAGAGGTTTGGCGCAAAGACGAACGCCACCTTACCGAGCGCGTTGATTTCGGCGACCAAAGCCGAATCCATGCGCACCGCGGACCAGATCAACAGTTCACCGCTACCAAGACGGACAACCAGCATACGGAGCGGAAGGATCACGCCACCCGGCATCTTCAGTTTGTCGTGAGCTTCCCAGACATTCGCGGTGATCGCTTTGAGCAGCATGCCTCGCCGCATAGCACGCTTCGCTGACAGGCGTGTCACACGCCACCGTGAACGCACGGTCACACACGGTCGGACAACAGGCCGCTTGTCGCATGGTTGCGCTAGGGCACCTTTCTTGCGAGAGAGAACGGCGGGTCTACATCCACGCCACATTCGATCTGCTTGAAAGGAACGTCTTTGCGAAATCTTAGACAAGGCCTCACGCTGGCCACGCTTGCGCCACTTGCCGCAGTCCTCACGGGCTGCCCAAACCCCAATATTTACGGCACGCCGCGCACAATCCCGAAAGGAGAGATGCAGCACACGATCGCGCTCGAAGGCATCGGTGCGTTTGGCTCCAATGTCCCCACCACAACCGGTACGGGTACAACCACCACGACATCGACGTCGATCTACTCGCCCACGCTGCCCACGTATCAGTTTCGCTATGGCGCAACGGATCGCTTCGACTTCGGCATTCGTGCAGGCAACCTCACGATGCTCGGGATCGACGGAAAGTATAACTTCGTTCGAGGCCGTGTTGACCTCGCCATCGACCCCGGCATTCAAGGAACGTACATCAGCAGCTCCACGGGCACCGGAACGACGTCGACGTCGGCATCGGCCGCTGTCTTCTATGGCAACCTACCGCTACTCATCGGCATCAACTTCTCATCCCGCATTGCGCTGATGCTGAGCCCCGGCATCGGCTTCCAGGCTGCAACGGGAACAACAAGCGCGCAGTACAGCGCGGGCAGCTCGGCGTTTTTGGCTCGCATGGGTGCGGGCTTCAACTTCAAGATCGCCAACTCCTTCGCGCTACAACCGGAAGTGACCGCCCTCTACTACGCCGACGGATCGAATCGTTTGGCGCTATCGACCGGTCTCGGGTTCGTCATTGGCGCGCAGCCCGACACGAGCGACTTGAAGTAGCTCCAAGGGGTCAAGCCCCTCTAGCGCCTTGACCGGGGCGCATTGATTAATGCGCTCGCTGCTCCGCAGCGGGTCAAGGCACTAGACTTTTTCCTGGGGCGCTGCCCCAAGACCCCGAAACTCGCTCCCGCGAGTTTCCCCAGTCCCTTCAACTTCGCTCAGGAAGCAATCACTACGCCCCCGTCAAGGGACTAGACGACACTTCTTGTCCTTAGAGGGCCTTGACCCCGTATTCTCTTCTCATGTGGACGCATGGGTGGCGCGACACGATTTTTCGTGACCTCGATCGCAAGTGGGACCTCATCGTTGTCGGTGGAGGCATTACTGGCGCAGGCATCTTCTCCGAGGCCGTACGCATGGGTCTCGAAACGCTTCTCATTGACGCGCGCGACTTTGCGTCAGGCACTTCGAGCCGATCGACCAAACTTGTGCACGGCGGCTTGCGTTATTTGAGAAATGCGCAAGTCGGCGTCACGCGTGAGTCCGTCCTCGAACGCGAAAGGCTGATGAAAGAGGCAGCCGGATTGGTCAAGCCGCTTGGCTTTTACCTGACCACCTTCGAGCGCGATCAAATGCCCGGCTGGATGGTGGGCGCCGGTCTCGCGGTCTACGATCTTATCGCCGGCAAGTGGGCGCACAAGAAGTACTCAGCCGAAGACTTGCAGCGAGATGTCCCTTCCCTCGCGGGTGCGAGTTTGCGCGGTGGGTATCATTACTTCGACGCACAGACCGACGACGCGCGACTCGTACTGCGCGTCATTCGTGAAGGCGTTCGCGCAGGCGGCACAGCCATCAACTATGTTAAAGCACTTGACCTTCTTCGCAACCAAGCGGGTTACGTAAGAGGCGTCGTACTCAAAGACGAAGACCCAGGCGCGAGCGGGCGCACGCTCGAGATCGAAGCACGCGCCGTCGTCAACGCAGCAGGCACTTGGTCCGACGTGCTTCGCGAAAAAGTAGGCGGAACACGGCGGCTGCGACCGATTCGAGGAAGCCACCTCACGTTCGAAGCGACACGCATCCCAATTCCGGAAGCGATCAGTCTGATGCACCCGCGCGACAACCGCGCCGTGTTCGCGATTCCGTGGGAAGGCGCGACCATCATTGGCACAACCGACATCGATCATCACGAGGAGCTCGACACCGAACCCCGCTGCTCGGCCGATGAAGCGACGTACATTCTCGAAGCGGCAAAACACGCCTTCCCTTCTCTCGCACTGACCGAGAAAGACATCGTTGCGAGTTGGTCTGGTGTGCGCAGCGTGATCGATTCGGGCGCCGCCAATCCCTCCAAAGAGTCGCGCGACCACGCACTATGGAACGAGAACGGCCTCCTCACTGTCACCGGCGGAAAGCTCACCACGTTCCGCATCATGGCGCGTGATGCGCTACTTGCGCTTCGTCACATGATTGCGGACCTCGCGCCACCTCGCTCGCGGCGACGCATTGTCGATGCGGTGGACGCAGAGTCCCTCGCGTCGTTCAACCTTGAGGCCCAAGACACGCAACGCCTGCTCGGTCGGTTCGGTACCGAGGCGCTCGACGTAGCGAGCAGCCGCGAACTCGACCACATCGGGCCAACGCCAACACTCTGGGCCGAGGTCGCTCACGCTGCCGCAACAGAGGGCGTCATGCATCTTGACGATCTGCTTCTTCGGCGCGTTCGTCTTGGTCTGCTCCTGCCCGAAGGTGGTGCGCGTGAAATGAGCCGCATCCGCGGACTGGCTCAACCACGCCTGCAATGGTCCGACGAACGTTGGGAGCAAGAGGCCGCGCGCTATCAAACGATTTGGCAAACGAACTACGGAACCACCTTTCGATAAGTTCCCAACGTTGAGGCGCGGCCACGCGAGCGGGCTTACTCTCTTGTAATTCCCCAAAAAACGTGGGGTCCCCTATCATCCCTTCGTGAGCTTCTTCCGGTTCCTTCGGCACCTTGCGATCGCGCTTGTTCCCGATCCGGTTTGGCGAATGGTACTTGGTTGGCTCCTTGGCATGCTGGCCATCGGATTTGGGCTTTCGCTCGTCGTGCAGACCGTCAGGCCGCTTGACGAACCTTGGAGCAAGGCAACGGTTCTCGCGCGCGAAGGTAAGCGCGATGACGCAGAACGCATCTATTGGACGTACGCCCAAAGTCAGACGCCGACAGTGCCCTTTCTGCTCACGTTTTTGGAGCACCATCACCAGCTGAGCAAGACGTCGGCGAGCGTGCGCGAAGTTGGCCTCGATACGGCGTCGTATAGCGTTGGGTTCGTCGTTGCCGAGGCCGACATTG
>JAHFDZ010000132.1:0-1555 GCA_023248745.1 Myxococcales bacterium
GCATCCGCTGCCAAAACGCTCCTGCGAAAAACCACCCAAGGAGCCGGCGGATCAAGCTCGATGTCTTGAGTGTAAAGGGAGAGATCCGCGATCTCGACGAAGGTAAATTTGAGCGTCGGCGGCGCTAGCGCTTCGATCTGGCGCGCGATTCGTCGATTGAGCGAATCTTTACGAAGACTTCCGACAAGCACTGCAACGCTGCGAGTTGGTTTCATGGCGAGAGCTCCTACGGCGTTGCTTGTAGCCGTAGAGATGCGTGAAGTCGCTCGATTTCAACGACGGCCCTGGTCGCCGAGCGAGCGCTACTTTTTCACGTTATTCAAGATGAGGTCACCCAATTGCTCGGCAAGATCACCTTGGCTCCAGTTTTTCTGATTTGGGTGCGACGTTGTGTCGAGCACTTTTGTATTGGCGGCGATAGCGATAACCAACCCTGTAGCTGGATAGACGCGCAAGATGGATCGTCCACCTTGATTGTCGCCCGATTTTTCGAACCACCGATTCTTATTTGAATCAACGCCAAAATACCAACCGTACGCGTACTTCTTTTTGTCGCCGAATGTTGCTCGGGTCAGTACTTGCAATTCCTTCGACGATACGATCGTGCCGTCAACCAACAACCTCGCACCGAACTTCGCCAAACTATCGACGTCGGCCTCGAGGCCACCACCTGCGAAGCGCCACGTACCGTCATCGGGACTCGCGACTCGACCCAGCGCTTCATCGTTGTCTAGCTCATAGACGTCTGATCGATGTTCCTCACCGTCAGCCCGATTCTCGCATCGGATCTTCAACTGTTGTGGTTTGGCTAAATAGGACTCCAAAAGATCACAATACGAGGCGTCGCGACCGGTCGCCTTCTTGGTCATGAGCTCCATCGCACGCGCTGCAAATGTGTAGCTGTGGGTGCTGTAGTACCAAGTTCCGATCGCACCAAAAGCGGTGCCCGATTTTATCATCGTATCAACGGCGACTTGCGAACTGATTGGCTTCTCTAGAGCATCGAAAATCGAGGTCTTATAGCCAGGCAGCGGGGAATTGTTGTAGTGACGAATACCCGCCCGCATGTTGAGCGTTTGGCCCAACGTGAAGGAGAACGACTTCGGAAGGCTTGGTATCCATGTGCTCACGATCGCGTTCAAATCGAGATTCACCTTCGGGTCGTTCTTGAGAACAAATCCGAGCGTGCCGGTGACGGCTTTCGCCAATGATGCGATCCGGTACACCGTGCCGCCGTGTGCAGCGGTTCCTTTGTCGTCAGTCACTCCGTAGCCTTTGATGAAAACCAATTTTCCGTTCTGAGCAATCGCCACGCTCATCCCCTTCGGAGCGCATTGCTTGGGCCCCATGAACGCGTTGATCTTTGCGTCGACGTCGTTGCGCTTGGGCCATTGACGTCGTTCGGGAAAGTAGCCGCTCAATACCGCCGAGTACCCAGCACCGCCCGCGTGTACTTGCAGGTTTTCGATCCTAAATCCCTGGTCGTACATGCGAGCGCGGTGCCCCGTAAACGACGCGGCATCGACATTCCAAATGTACGCCCGCGGATTGGGGC
>JAHFDZ010000132.1:1565-15755 GCA_023248745.1 Myxococcales bacterium
GAGGGCCCCTACGTCAGCACCTCCCAATCGATACGATTCCAAACGATGAGCGCGAAAGCCTGATGGCAGTCCGTCGATTTTCGCTTTCATATCGCCATTCGGAACGTCGGGGATAAAGTCCCACTTGAGGTTCTCTTTGTTTTCGATCCAGATCGCTGCGATTCGAAGTTCACTACCCAATTGAAACGCATCGAAGTCGATCAGGCGATAGCCGTCGCTCTTGTGCTTCTTGTTTTGCTCATCGAACGAAGCGCGGGTAGCCGCTGTTCGCGATATCCATTTGCGCGACTCTTTCGTCTTGGAGAAGATCGCTGCGTGCTTGACGCTACCGCCGAGCGCATATGCGTCCTGGTCGAGCATTTCGTAACCGGCAGCTTGATGCTTCTGCAGACGCTTGTTGAACTCGGTCTCGTCGAGGTTGTACTCAAGTTCGTCGCTTGTAATGTTGGGGCTCTCTTTGAACACCACCGCAAATGTTGCCGTGCTGCCTCCACCTTGAACGTCGAGGCTGACGATTCGCATCCCTTGCTTCGCGTAAGTGGCGCGATGGGTGAGGAGATCCCCTTCGGATAGCGCCCGATGAACAGCCCAGTGAGCGTCGCCAGGTGCCAGCAACGTGTCGGCGAATGCACAAGGCGCCAGCAACGCAGCGAAAGTACCGAAAACTATCGGAATTCTCATGATGTCTTACCCCTCACTACGACCGCCAATACGTGCGCATAAGGTAGCGCGATTCGGCAAGCCATAGAGCCCCGTCCCCCATTGCTCGCACAGCGTACGAGCTTGTCTTTTGGACGGCTACGACATCACACCCATTCGCTGAGGTGCGGCGAGATTACCGACAACCTTTCCGTGGCACCTTCAAGCTCTGCCGAAGCAGCTCTAACTTAGTTGCACTTTTTCGTCGGATAGGTGGAATCGATCAACCGAAGTTGCGTAATCAATGTCTGGGCCTGCGTTCGCTCTGACGTGGTGCCGCACCATTTGTCGTGCTGCTCGAACGGATCGTTCGTCAAGTCAAACAACTTGTACGCACTTGCGCCATACACGAGCTTGTAGCGATTGCCTCGAATCGCGCCCTTTAGATTGGTGCGCGTCAATTTCGTGAGATCGCTCGTCTTGAGAGACGCGGGATTGCTGAGTGATTTCTTAAGCGAAGTCACCGACGCCGCCGTATACGAAAACGCATCGGTATAGACGTACTTTCTCGGGGCGGCAGCGGTGGTCGAGTTGAGTTCGTCAACAAAACTGACTGCATCAGTCCCCGTCGCGGAGACCCCCATTATTTCTGCAAGCGTCGAAAAGATATCGACCGTGCTCAGCGGATGAGAAACCGATCGACCAACGCTCGTCACCGCACCCGTACCGGTCCCGCTCATCCCAGCGAGAGCGGCTCCGTCAGCAACGATCATCGGCACATGAACGCCGCCCTGGTACACACTCGTCTTCGATCGATCGCTTTCGTAAACCTGGCTGACGTCGCCTTCGGTGCCGTTGTCGCCTACGAAAACGATCGTCGTATTCGCAAGAACGGTGGGTTCAATGTTCGCGATGAGCGCACCGAGATGAAAGTCGGCGCACTCGAGCGTCTTATGGAAGAGAGCCGTGTCGCTCGTTCCCGTTACCTTGCCCGAAAGACAATAAGACGGGGGCTCCGAATAGGGCGTGTGCGCCGCGTTCATTGCGACCGTCGCCCACCACGAGCCCGTTTGATCGTTGATCCAATCGATCGCATCGTTGGTGGTCTCACTTGTAACATATTCAGTTACTTTTGAACTGGTCTTCACTCCGCCCGAGACGACAACCTTGTCCCAACTATAGTAGCTCGTCACTTGGCCACCGGTGAGTCCAGCGAAGTAGTCCCATCCGCGATCGGTTGGGAGCATTCCCGTGCTGTCGCCAAGGTGCCACTTTCCGAACAGCCCCTTCTTGTATTTCGATCCGCTCGTCTTGAGGACCTCAGCGAGCGTCGGAATATCTTTGGGAATCGTCCAGATCATTGACGCTCCACCGAGCGGCGCGCCAATTCCATGATGCGAACCATACCTACCCGTATAGATTCCGGCTCGCGTCGGCGAGCACACGGGATTCGATGTCACTTGGGTAAAGCGAACCCCCGCGGTTGCAAGAGAGTCTATCGACGGTGTCGCGATCGCGCCGTCCGGCGCTCCGTCACCATTGTCATCCTCGAGGCCATCGGGAAGACCGTTTCCGTCGGCATCAACAATCGATGAGCTACCATTCGAACTCTTCGCGGCACTCGCAAGATCGCGCGCAAACGATCGGATTTCTTGCGCGCCAATGTCATCGAGAATGACCAAGAGCACGTTGCGAGCGGCCAATGCGTTGGTGGACAAGGTGGCGAAAGCGACACCGGCTGCGAAATTGAAGACTCGATATGCGCGCATGTAAATACTCCCTCGCCCGTCCTTCCCAGTCGTGCGGGCAGGAATGGTGCACTCCGATTTGTGAAGGTCAAACGGGCACCGTCTACGCAAGCGCGAATCGTGACGGCGAAATGTGCAAATTCGCCGACACAAGTGGGGCCCTAATCTGCGGTGATCAATCTGCTGCTCACTGCGTTCACCCGCGAGCGGTCCAATGGCCGGATCGCAGTTCAGCTTGGAGGAAACCCCAAGTCACCACTTCGCCGGGCTTCTCGAGGCCTCGTACGAGCGGCGCATTCGGCAGTACAACTTTGTTCGCTTCCGCTTATCTGCGCCGCGGACCGCCACCTGGCTTTGAACGATCGCGACTCGACGGCTGAGGCGTTGGTGCAGGTCCGCGTCGTTCGCGCACAGGCTCTCGCTTCGGCGCGGGTCCACGTCGTTCACCGCGCACGGGTTCTCGTGTTGGCGCAGGCCCGCGATCATCGCGTACAGGTTCTCGCGCGGGACCGCGTTGCTCCCGTCGGCCTTGAGGCGGCTCGCGCTCCCTTGGCACCTTGGCCGTTCGCTCCTTAGTGCGCACGCGTTCGCGAGGTCCACCGCCGCGACGAGCATCACGCTGGACGCGTTCAGGTGCGAGAACTCGTTCTGTCTTCAACGAACGCGTCCGCGTTTGAATGCTATCGAGCGGCGCACCCTCCGGAACGCGACGAGGAACCCCATGGGCTTTGCGCAACGCGAGCAATTCTTCGCGCGTCATCTCGCGAAAGCCACCTGGCTTGAGTCCATCGGAAGAAATGCCCGCGAACGAGAGACGCGCAAGACGCATCACGCGAAAGCCAGTGGCTTCACCCATGCGCCGAATTTGCTGATTGCGACCTTCGCTAATCGTGAGCTCGATCCACGTCTTGTCGCCCTCGTAGCGGATCAGCGTTGCCTCGGCAGGTTGCGTCTTGCCATCTTCAAGCACGACACCCTTCGCCCAATGTTCAACGTCACGCTCCTCCATGACACCGGCAACCTTCACGACGTAGCTCTTGGGAACTTTGCCTTTCGGATGGAGAAGAGCGTCAGAAAACTCACCATCGTTGGTTACCAATATGACGCCGCTTGTGCTGAAATCGAGGCGTCCCACCGGGAAAACGCGAGCGCGGATCGGCTTCAAGTAGTCGCGCACGGTGGGACGGCCTTCCGGATCCGCCATCGTGCTTACGACGCCGCGAGGCTTGTGAAACACGTAATAGACCGATTGCTCGGCGACGACGCGAGCGCCGTCGAGGTCAACGCGATCACTTCTCGAGACCTTGGTTCCGAGCTCTTTGACGGTCTTGCCGTTAACGCGAACGCGACCCGCTTCGATGAGCGCTTCGCATGATCGTCGTGAACCAAAACCCGCGCGCGCGAGCACCTTCTGCAACCGATCTTCTCTCATTGAACAACTTCTTCAGCTGCATCGCGCTTGATGGTCTTTGCGTCCGCTTTTGCGTCAGTCGCGGTTGCATGTGCATCTGAAGCGCCTGCATCAGAACTCACGGCCGTTCTTGTGCCTCCATCAGCCGCCGCCGCTTCCGCTTGTGCACGCCGTTGCTGCTCGTCTTTGCGTAAGCGTTCGGTGTCGCGATCCCAGCGATCGACATGACCATCGCAATCGAGGTCGCTCCCAATGCGATCAAGTCGACCTCTCACGTAGATCTCCCAAACGTCCTCTTTGCCATTCGGGCAGTGAGTGTTTCGGCGGACTCGCAGCAAATCGCCTTCGACGTAGAACTTCCACACGTCGATTTTGCCATCGTAGTTCGAATCGATCTCGGACTTTGCGAGGCGGCCACCTTCGAAGTCAGCCCATGAATCGAGACGACCGTCGTAGTTCGTGTCGGCTTCTTCGTGGATTGCTTCGCCACGATCGTTGAACGTGCGCGCGACGTCTTTGATGCCGTCGAGGTTCGTGTCGATCTCGCGACAAACAAGCACCTTGCGACGCGACTCGCGGTCGCCTGCAAGTTTGTAAACACGCCTAACGTTGGGCTTCGGTGAGCCAGGGCCGACCGACTCGCTCACTTCGAGTTCGGGATTCTCTTTGTATTTGCAGAGTGACTTATCGTCCATCGGCCACTTTTCGGGATCGACGGTTCCTCCGGGTGCGATCAGCGCTTTCCCGATGCCAGCGTCGCCGCAACTAGCGACGACTGCCACTGTACCAATCCACACCAAGGCGATGGGCCATCTCGCGTTCATGCCCCACCATCTTTCGTGCTCGCAGGCGCGTCGGCTCGTGAACCTGCATCGCTTGCCGTTACGCTCGTCAAGTCCACGTTCGCTGCGTCCCCAGCGGGCGCTGTGCGAGCACCAGCGTCGCTGGTCGCGGGAGTGGGCTTTGGAGCGTTTGGATCGACGACCGCGACCCCACCAACAGATAGAACCTGGCCAGAGTCGCTCATGACCATCGTCGCTTCTCGTTCCGTTTTTCCGTCGGCGTCTTGATCCATTTCGATGGTCACTTGATTGATGCCAAACGTCCACCATTGGTCGATCTGACCGTCGTTGTTCGTGTCACGTTCGCGCTTACTTGGTCGATGTTTCCCGGTCTTTGGATCGGGTCCGGCGCCGTCGAAGTAGTCGATGGTATCGATGCGCTTGGTGCCTACGAGGTCATACTCACGACGACGCAGCACGCCGCCTTCGTAGACTTCGATGGCGTTGATGAGGCCGCGCTCGCCGTAGGCAAATTCTCGCCGGCGAGGCTTTCCGTTCGCATCGAAGTACTCGTACATGTCGACGCGCCTTGGAGCGCCCGATGCGACTTCCGCGGTCGTGCGCCCTGCGTATGTTGCGATACATGCAACGCGACCATCCTTCATGACCGAGATGACCTCGGGTTTGGTGTCGCCGTCGGAATCGTGATTGATCGCACCAGCGCCCTTCTCGCCACAAGGCTCGTGGACGATTGGCGGCATGGTGCTTTTAGCCTTGCCCGAAACCGCAATGGGACCGGGCTCGTTGCCACCACAGCCGTGCACAATGGCAAGCGAAACCGCTGCCCCTGCAAGAACAAGGGATCTCCAGTTCATGAAATACGCAAGATAGGCGGTTTTTAAGCAGCTGAGCAAGGAGATGCCCTGCCCATGCTTGAATGGGCACGTATGTTCACGTAGTGTACCGGCACCTTGACGCCTACCTCGGCGGCAAGCAATCACGCCGAGACTGGTTTTAGAAGTTGCAGAATTAGGTTCTTTGATGTCGCGGAAGAAAATCTCGACCACGATTTACGTAACGCCGGAGCAATACGACCGGCTTAGGCTGCTAAGCGAGCGCACGGATGTTGCCGTGGCGGTTTACATTCGCCAAGGCATCGACCACATCCTTAAGAAGAACGCGCACCTTTTGCCGGGCCAGCTCCCGCTCGAGACAAGCCTCGATTTCGAGTCGCGCCGAATCATTCTGCCCAACAACCCTCCGGCCACAGCACCTCCTCTCGAGAACGAGACGGCGCCCACGAAGAAGTGACGACAAAGAAGCAACGATGGCCGAACCGTTCCCGCAAGATAAGATCCGCAACTTCTCGATTATCGCCCATATCGATCACGGAAAGTCGACCCTCGCCGACCGCATCCTTGATGTCACCGGCGCGGTAACCGAGCGCGAACAACGCAGCCAGTTGCTCGACAAGATGGATATCGAACGCGAGCGCGGCATCACGATAAAGGCGCAAAACGTGCGCCTTCGCTTTACGGCCCAGGACGGCGAACTCTACCAACTTAACCTGATCGATACGCCGGGACACGTCGACTTCAACTACGAAGTCTCGCGATCACTCAGCGCCTGCGAAGGTGCCATTCTTGTCGTCGATTCGACCCAAGGCGTCGAAGCCCAAACATTGGCGAATGTCTACCTCGCCATCGAACAAGGCCTCGAGATCCTTCCGGTGCTCAACAAAATTGACCTTCCGTCATCGGACGTCGAAGGCACCCGAGAGCAGATCGAACAAGTCGTAGGACTCGACTGTTCAGAGGCAATTTCGTGCAGCGGCAAGACCGGCGCTGGCGTCAAAGAGATCCTCGAGCAGATCATACTCAAAGTGCCTGCGCCAAAAGGCAACGCGAACGGCCCACTTCGCGCGTTGATCTTCGACAGCTGGTTCGATCCCTACCGCGGCGCGATGATCATGGTTCGCGTCGTCGACGGCACGATCAAAAAAGGCGAACGCGCGAAGTTCATGTCCAACGGCACTGACTTCGAAGTGACCGAACTCGGATCGTTTCAGCCGTTCGCCGTTGTGCTCGAACAAATTGGGCCTGGCGAAGTCGGCTTTCTCGCAGGCAACATTCGCAGCGTTCACGAAACGAAAGTTGGCGACACACTCACGCACGCGCTCACGCAGGGAACCAAGCCTGCAACTGAAGCCTTGCCCGGTTTCAAAGAAGTGAAGCCGATGGTCTTCGCAGGCATCTATCCAACCGAGAGCACCGACTATCCGGGCTTGCGCGAGGCCATGGAAAAACTGCACCTCAACGACGCTGCGTTCTCGTTCGAGCCCGACTCATCAGAAGCGCTCGGTTTCGGATACCGCTGCGGATTTTTGGGCTTGCTCCACATGGAGATCATTCAAGAGCGGCTCGAGCGAGAGTTTAATCTCGACCTCATCACAACCGCACCGAGCGTTGTCTACAACGTCTTCAAACAAGACGGCGAGATGGTGCGCGTTGAAAATCCGGCGCGGTTGCCTCCTCCGAATGTCATCGAGCGCATCGAAGAGCCGATCGTCAAGATGCAGATCCATGTGCCGAGCGAGTACGTCGGCGCGGTTATGGCGCTTTGCCAAGAGAAACGCGGCACGCAAAAATCGATGCAGTACGCGGCGGCCAACCGCGTCATCCTCACGTATGAGCTTCCGTTCGCCGAAGTGCTCTTCGACTTTCACGACAAGCTAAAAAGTATCTCTCGCGGTTACGCATCGATGGACTACGAGCTCATCGGCTACAACGCCGACACGCTCGTCAAGGTCGACATCATGGTGAACGGCGATCCACTCGATGCGCTCAGCATCATCGTTCACAAAGAAAAGTCGTATCCGCGCGGCCGCTCGCTCTGCGAAAAGTTGAAAGAGTTCGTTCCTCGCCAGCAGTACGAAGTCGCGATTCAAGCCGCGATCGGTGGCAAGATCATTTCGCGCGAAACCGTTCGTGCCCTCCGCAAAGACGTCACCGCGAAGTGTTACGGCGGCGACATCAGCCGCAAGCGCAAGCTCCTCGAGAAGCAAAAAGAGGGCAAGAAGCGCATGAAGCAAGTCGGCAATGTGGAGATTCCACAGCAAGCATTCTTAGCCATTTTGAAAGTTGATTGACGATCAGAAATTAGACGTACGAAGGGCAATCAAGGCGACAC
Source organism: Myxococcales bacterium (assembly GCA_023248745.1). Classification (GTDB taxonomy): domain Bacteria; phylum Myxococcota_A; class Polyangia; order Polyangiales; family Polyangiaceae; genus JAHFDX01. The sequence continues at coordinate 9,335 of JAHFDZ010000132.1, forward strand.
GCCGGAGTCATGTCCCGCGCGTCGCCTCATCTCGTCCTCGATGGCTTCTGCAAGACGTTTCGCGCCCTCGATCAAACGAGGTTCGGTCTCCCTCGCAAACACGAGACGAAGGCCCTGTCGCACCGATTGCTCCGTTGCAAATGCGCTGCTTGGTGCAAGGTTCACTCCCTTGACTAATGCGCGCTGCGCGACGCGAGCCGCGTCTACGCCTTCGGGCAAATCTATCCACGTGGTTACACCCGCCACTGCGTGAGTGACCGCGCATCCCTTCGGAAGATGATTCGCAAGCGCGCGCTCGAGTACATCGCGACGACGGCGATAGAGTGGCAGGGTTCGCGCAAGGTGTGCCCGCAGGTATCCTCTCTCGAGAAACTCGGCGAGTGCGTATTGCATCAAGGCCGACGCCCCCAAATCGAGCGCCCGCCTCAACGACGTGAATGTTTCTCTCAATGATGGAGGCGTCACGAGATAGCCGATGCGCAAACCTGGCATGAGGCGCTTGCTGAACGTGCCAAGGTAGAGCACATCACCATCGAGTGCGCGCAGTGGAGCGAGTGCGGCGCCCGGATCGAGCAATAGATCGGCCACATAGTCGTCTTCGACGAGCGGGACACGATTGCGTTGCGACCACTCGACGACCGCGCGACGGCGCTCTTGCGACATGCGAACGCCCGTGGGATTCGACGCGTTTGGCATCGTGTAGAGCAGCTTCAACCGGCTGCGGTCCACGCGATCGAGCGCCAAATGGTCTATTCCGTTGCTGTCATTTGGCACATGAATCAAACGCGCGTGCGCGAGCGTCAGTGCCTGGATGGCACCTGAATAGGCGAGGCGGTCGAGCGCGACGAAGTCTCCTGGTTCAACCAGCGCACGCGCCACAAGATCAAGGGCCTGTTGACTACCACTCGTGACAACAACGTCTTCTGGAGTGGCTGGAACGCCCTGGCGCGCAAGGTCTTCGACGATCGCTTCGCGTAGGCGCAATAGTCCTTCGGCGGGCGCGTAACGCATTGCTTCGGCTTTGCGAATGCGAAGGGTGTAGTCGATACACCTTCGAAACATTTCGTGAGGTAACAGATCGTCAGATGGCTGCATTCGATAGAGATCGATGACGTTCGTGGTAAGCGGCACGGGCGCTTTGCGCGAGACGATCTCAGACCGGGCGACGCCGCTCAGCAACATGGACCACGGCATATTTCCTTCTTTTGCCGGCTTGGCAGTAGCGCCACGTTTGATTCGCGTGACAAAAGTTCCTCGTCCCACCGTCGAGTGCACGAAGCCGGCAGCTTCGAGATCGGAATAGGCACGCACAACCGTGTTGCGATGTGCGCCAACTTCGCGTGCAAGATCGCGCGTCGGAGGGAGCTGAAACTCAGACGGAAGTGCGCCGCTCTCGATGCGACGGACAATCTCGTCGAAGAGTTGTTGGTACAGTGGTGTTGGTAACGATTGGTCTATCGCGATTCCAGACGTGCGCGCCATGCGTCCCAAGATGTCCCAATATGCTCATACATTCAAGCGAATCGGGCAATTGTGCGTGGGGCCAATCAAGATAAGAGCCATGTATACCATTGTGCCAATACTTATGGCTCTTAATGTGCCAACGGATGTCGCGCGACGTCCTAACTTGCGGCGCAGGTCGAAGTGAGGTCGACCACGGGCCGAGCGCCGACCGCGCAAATTGACGCTCAGAGATAAGAGTCTAGGTTGCGCCGGACCTCACGGATGAGAAAACCTTGTACATCACGCTCCCACGCGGTGGAGGCATGTACAAGACGACCTCGGGTGGAAAGTAGCGCAGCCCAGCGCGTCCTCTGCTTCGGCGCCAAGCCCGAAGTACGCATCGCGTTTCAGATCGGGCAAGGCGCGACCAGGCACCGGCAAGTGACCACGAAAGAGTGCACCTAGGCGGCGGCTTGCGCCCAAAGCTCGCGATCGAGCATTTCGACTAGCGTTAGCATCTCGCGCTGATTCGGAAGGCCAAGCGCTGCCATCGTAGAGGCACCCAAGTCAACGTGCGCATCGCACTTTAGCTTGTCGATTGCGCGCCGCACGGCAGCCGTCACTTGTGCCCGTTCAAGGTTGTCGAGCAAGGGCTCGAGCCAGGAGTGAATCTCCCAGGAGAGCGCCGCATGCTTAAGCTCGTCACCGGCGATCAGTCGCATCGCAAGCCGCAACTCGCCGCTCTTCGCATGCCGACCTTGCCACTGCGCGAGCAGCGCTGCAAACGTCTCGCGCACACATCCTTCAACTGCGTTCTCTATGGCAATTGCGACTCGAGACTGTGGCGAATAGGGCCTGATCTCAGGCGCACTGACCGTACCTTCAAGATGCGTAGCGATCGAAGCCATGATGGCTGCGTGCCGAATCTCGTCATGCCGCGCATCATCGATTGCCCTTAGCATTCGCGCTGGTGCGCCAAGCCCCGCAAGGTCCGCATGAAGGTATTCAAACGCCGTAACCGAGGCGGCTTCCAGCATCGCCATCTGCTCACACCAGCCGACGAGCGACGGAAAACTCGACGCCGCGCTTAAGCCCGATGGTCGCCTCCCGGGAAGACAATTGTCGCATGTGACTTCGTAGACTTTGCCGTCACTTGCACGAGACTTTTCGAGGCAACGCCAGGTGGGCTTCCCACAAATGTCGGAGCAAGCCGCCGGCAGCGCACTCGGTTCGATCCCGCAGGGCAGTCGGACGCTCGGACCGCAGCCTATGCCACCGTCGAAGTCGCGGACGACGGCACACGGGCCGGCATCCGGAAATGAAACGGACGCGTCAGAGACCGGACCTGCCTCAATGACGGCGAACGAAGGACGCGCGTCTGCGTCCACGGTTGCGTCAAAGGCTGCGTCGACCTCAATCCCGACCATCGCCGAGTCTTCGAGCTTCGCGCTGCACGCGGCAGCCATGCTTGCCAGAGAAAACGCGCGCGACAACCGCCGACAATTGGGTCCAATTTTCACAAGGAGTAAGTCGCACAATGCGCGGCCGGTGATCGCCGAAACTCTCGTTTGAGGCGTCATGTGGACAAAGAGAAACAGCTTGGATGAACCATGCGGAGTTCACCCAAGCCGTCAACTTACATGACGTTCAACCCGCTTAACTACACGCGATACATGGTGACAACGCACGCGCCGCCAAGACCAAGGTTGTGTTGAAGCGCCACCTTGGCACCTGCAACTTGACGCTTGTCGGCGGTTCCACGAAGCTGCCAAACGAGCTCGGTGCACTGGGCCAATCCCGTTGCTCCAAGTGGATGGCCCTTCGAAAGCAGGCCGCCCGACGGATTCGTGACGACCTTACCCCCGTAGGTATTGTCGCCATCCCAAATGAACTTCTCGGCTTCGCCCTCTTTGCAAAGCCCGAGCGCCTCGTACGTCAGCACTTCGTTAGCTGTGAAGCAGTCGTGCAGCTCGGCGACCTGCACGTCTTGCGGACCTAGCCCCGCCTTTTCGTAAACTTGCTTACCGGCGTTGACGGTCATGTCATAGCCAACCATCTTGATCATGCTGTCGCCGAACGATGACCCATAGTCGGTGGTCATGGCCTGAGCGGCAATGTAAACTGGGTTGACGATGCCGTGCTTCTTCGCAAACTCGTCGCTGCATAGGATGGCAGCCGCAGCGCCACACGTTGGAGGGCAGCACTGAAAGCGCGTGAGTGGATCGAAGACCTCTTCTGAGGCCATGATCTCCTCGAGCGAGAGCGGCTGATTGAAGAGCGCGAGCGGATTGTTAGCCGCGTGTTTGCGCGACTTCTCGCTGATCTTCCCGAACGTCTCTCGCTTGGTGCCGTACTTCCACCTGTATTCGCGACCCGCGCCGCCGAACATTTGCGCGGCAGGTGGTGCTTGGTTGAATCCCTGCACCTTCGACATGACTCCGGCGTGTTGATCGAGAGGGTTGGTGCGATCGTTGTATTTGTTCGCGAGCGCGCCCTTCTCCATTTTTTCGAAGCCGACAACGAGAACGCATTCGGCAAGCCCGCCTTCGATGGCTTGGCGACCCAGATAGAGCGCCGTTGAGCCTGTTGAGCAGTTGTTGTTTACGTTGACGACGGGAATGCCTGTGAGACCAACCTCGTACACCGCACGCTGACCGCACGTGCTGTCGCCGTAGACATAGCCGGCATAGGCCTGCTCGATCTCTTTGTAGTCGACCTTACTGTCTTCGAGGGCAGCACGAATCGCACCGGCAGCCATCACGTTGTATTCGTCGCTTGCCCCCGGCTTTTGAAACTTCGTCATGCCGACGCCGATGACATTCACTTTACGTCCCATGTTCGTTCTCCTTTTTGGCGTTCAGCCGACGAGTCCTTTGAGGATGCTTAGGCGCGGAGCAAATCGTGCGTCGCCGTCGACACGCAACTTGCCGCGTTGATAAAGGTCGCGCGCGTCGCCACCTTTTGCGAGATCGAGGAGGTCTTCATCTGCAAGCGTGAATATTGCAGCTGCTTGACTTATCCCTTCCTTGACAGTTCCGGTACCTGACGAAAGGTCAATGGTAAAGCTACTTTCCGGTCCGGTGATCTTGAAGCCCAATACGGCTTTGACTTCTGCGGCCAACGAAGGATTCTTAGTGAGACGTTCGCTAAGAGCCGCAAACACCTTCTTTGCCGAGGGCTCTTTTGTGACCGCAGCAGCGACAGGCTTTGCAGCACCCGCCCCTGATTTGCGGGCGTTCATGGCGACTTCCTTGGCGCGCTTGGGATCCATCTTCTGCAAGAACGTGAGTTTTTGCGACGCCATCACGTCACCACTGATCTTCAACTTTCCTGACGAAAAGAGTTTCATGGCGTCGGCCTTGCCTGCAACCATAGCCATGAAATCGCTGTCGCTAATTTCGAGCGTGCAATCAGCTTTGTCGGCCGCACCTTGCGAGACGCCGCCTTTGCCATTTTTGACGTCGATGGTCCAAACGCTCTCGGGACTTGTCAGCTTGAACAAGAATGTCTTGCCAACCTTGGCCACAATGTCTGCCTGGTTCTGAACGTAGTCGCCAATTGCAGCAAAGGCCTCGCCACTTGTCGGAACGAATTCGCCCTCTGAAGCGCCACCACCTGCAGCCGCTGCCCCACCGCCTGGTGTGTAGCCAGCGGCCTTCATCGCCTCAGCGACCTTGGCTTGGTCAACCTTCTGAAGGAAGTCGAGCTTCTGAGAAGCCATGACGTCACCACTGATCTTGAGTTTGCCCCCGAAGTAGAGCTTCTGCGGGTTGAGCTTGCCAGTCGCCATGCCGATGAAATCGTCGGCAGAGAGCTCGAGCGTGCAGTCGGCTTTTTCTGCAACTCCTTCGGTTACACTTCCCTTGCCGCTCTTGAGATCGAGCGTGTATTCGGCTGTCCCGAGCTTGAACTGGAACACTTTGCCGACTTGACCCACAAGGGCTGGATTTGTTTCAACATGGAAACGCATGCCCCAGAAGATGTCGGCGACGGTGGGGCCACTTGAGGCGGGCGCGCTGCCTGCGCTCGTTGCTTGCGCAACGGCCTTCGGCTTTGGCTTGGGAATTTCGGTGTAGAACTCGATCGTTGCTCGGTCGACGACGACCTTGTCGCGCTCCTTGACCTTGCAGCGGAAGATGATCTTCGTATCGCTCTCTTTCCACATCTCGGTGACGATCGTCTCGCCAGGGAAAACGCTTTCGGCGAAGCGAACGCGGATGCTCTTGAAGAAGCGCGCGTCACCTTTTGGAGCAAATTTGTTGATAACGTGACGACCCGCGTAGCCGAACGTGCAGAGGCCGTGGAGGATCGGTTTCTCGAAACCGAACGCAGTCGCAAAGTTGGGATCGGCGTGAAGCGGATTCCAGTCGCCCGACAAGCGATAGAGCAGCGCTTGGTTGTCAGCGATCTTCTCTTCTACGACGGCGTCTGCAGCCCGTGCTGGTGCGTTGTCTTCGCCCTTGGGTCCGCGTTCGCCGCCCCAGCCACCGGCGCCGCGAACGAAAGTGGTAAGTTCGTTGACCATCAACTCTTCGCCGGTTTCGTCGAAGGTGCGAATCTCGGTCACAACGAGCGCGTTGCGCACTTTGTCGAAGATGTCTTTGATGCGAATTTTGTGGCGCAGCTTTGCGTTCGTAGGAAGTGGTCGCTTGAGTTCCGTGTACTGCTCGCCGTGAAGGATGCGATCGAGCCCGTAATGCATGCCCGGCGCTTGCACGCCGTCTTTGCCCATCTTGAGGACCATGCTCACGGCAGGAACAACCGCGTAAGTCGGTATAGCCTTGAAGCCATCGGCGAGTTCGTACGCGTATTGTAACTCAGTTTGATCTAATGGATTGCGTGCTGCGCCGACACCAAGCGCATAGAGCGCAAGGTCGCGTTCGTCGTAGCTCGAACGTTGCTCTGGGAACTCGTAACCGAGCGCTTCGTCGACATCGATGAGCTCGTTGCCGCCTTGGCTCTTTGTGCCGAGGTTGTC